>CAXQZM010000085.1:0-31753 GCA_964228455.1 Alphaproteobacteria bacterium
ATTAGAGAGTTCAATAGTTGAGGCCCAAAGACTGATCAAGGAAGCAAAGGAAGCACTGCCAATCAATGATTTTACAAAACCGCTGTTTGAAATTGCTGATTTTGCTATCGACCGAACTTCTTAAAAATAAGATTAAGGGTGGTCCTGAGCGCACCACAAGTCCATATATCCCGAATGAGTAAGACACCGCATCTGGACGCGCTGATAGATCTCTCCGAGTTAAAATCGAAGAATCTTTCGCAGCTTAAGAAAATCGCAGACGATTTGCGAACTGAAACAATCGCGGCCGTCTCCAAGACAGGTGGCCATCTTGGCGCGGGCCTAGGAGTAGTTGAACTCACTGTTGCAATACATTCAGTCTTTAAAACACCAGAAGACAGAGTCATTTGGGATGTTGGGCATCAGACATATCCACACAAAATATTAACTGGACGCCGTGCAGATATGGCGAGTTTGCGTCAGGCCGGGGGACTATCTGGTTTTTCTAAAAGATCTGAATCTGAATACGATGCATTTGGAACTGCGCACTCTTCCACATCGATTTCTGCTGCGCTAGGAATGGCAAAAGCTTCTCAACTCAAGGGCGAAAGACGTTTTGCAATTGCGGTCATTGGCGATGGAGCAATGACTGGCGGAATGGCCTATGAAGCTCTCAACCATGCAGGCCAAGATGGGATCAAAGGTGATCCATCTAATTTGATAGTAATTCTTAACGACAATAATATGTCCATAGACTTTCCAACTGGCGCCCTTTCAGCGACACTATCGCGCGTGGTTAGCTCTGATCCCTATCTTGGCCTCAGGTCAGTAGCAAAAAAAGTAGCGTCAAATCTTCCGCCTGCTATCGAAAATGCGATGCGCGGTGGAGAGGCATTCATGCGTCGCACATGGCAAGCCGATAAAGATGGCGGGCGTCACGGAGGCGAGTTGTTCTCAGCGCTGGGCTTTTATTATTTAGGGCCGGTTGATGGTCATGACTTAGATCAATTATTACCGATATTGCAGAACGTGCGGGATGGAGATCGCCAGCAAGGCCCATATTTAATTCACGTTTTGACTGAGAAAGGTAAAGGATATCGACCTGCAGAGATCGCTGTAGATAAATACCATGGTGTTGCGAGTTTTGACGTTCAAACTGGAGAGCAAAAAAAATCTTCGCCAAATGCAAAAACTTACACGTCTATTTTTTCGGAATCGCTAATCAAAGCAGCAGAAAAAGACACCAAGATTGTCGCCATAACTGCTGCTATGCCCTCAGGGACCGGCCTGAATCAGTTTGCGAAAATATACCCCGATCGATGTTTTGACGTAGGGATTGCCGAGCAGCATGGGGTCACATTTGGAGCAGGCCTTGCATGCGAGGGGCTTAAACCTTTTGTAGCCATCTATTCTACTTTCATGCAACGAGCTTATGATCAGATTATTCACGACGTTGCGCTTCAGAATTTGCCTGTGCGGTTTTGTATTGATCGAGCCGGGTTTGTTGGAGCCGATGGAGCAACTCATCAGGGCGTTTTTGATTTGGCTTACCTTAGCTGCATACCTAATCTGATCGTAATGGCACCTTCAGATGAAGCGGAGCTAGCCCATATGATAACAACTGCAGCTGCTTATAATGACGGTCCAATTGCCATTCGATATCCAAGAGGTGAAGGCGTTGGCGCAGTAGTTTCCTCCGAAGGGCAAGTGTTGGAAATCGGCAAAGGCAGAATAATATCTGAAGATAAAATTGGCGATATTGCTCTGTGCAGCATTGGGAGCCGACTGGCTTCGACAAAAGAGGCTGCTGCCCAATTACAAGCCAAAGGCTTCGGAGTTACCGTCGCAGATATGCGTTTTGCCAAGCCCATAGATGAGACTTTGCTCCATCAATTAGCAGAAACACATCGAGCGCTGATTATCGTTGAAGAGGGCTCAACTGGTGGATTAGGAGATTCTTGCCTTAGGTATCTGTCTTCAAAAGATTTATTACACAACTTAAAGGTTCGCACACTAACAATGATAGATGCCTTCATTGACCAAGGCAGCCAAAGCCAGCAGGCAAAGTGGGCGGGTGTTTCCGAAGAATCTATTCTGGCCGCTGCACAAGAAATTTTATAATACGCATCTTCCCTTTTCTAAATAATTGAGGCACGGGGCGCGCCGCTATGAAAAGTTCACGTTTTCTACTCCTCTCACTAGCCTTGCCCATTTTTCAGCTAAGTGCATTAGCCCAAGAGAATGAGTGGCGAGCAGAAGAATTCAAGCTCGATGAGCAAGTATTGCCTGCCGCACAATTCACGACTGATCGCGTTCAAATGCGCTTTTATTGCGATGTGGGAAGCGAAGATAATCGGAACTTAAACCTTTCAATAACGCATGAGCAACCATTATCACAGAGCTGGGTAGCAGCCTATGAGAACGGCTTATTTGATGGACGCGCTTTGGTGCAAAACGAAGCACAAGTAGTAGGCAATGGAGGATCAATGGCCACGGCAGAGGGAAGTGAACTGCTTGTTAGCCTTAATTCAAAAAATTATGCTTTTGACAGACTTGTATCGGGCTCAGATTTAAGTGTTGAATTTTATAATGTGGACGAAACAGCGCCATTCCAAGTTAATGTCTCCGGAGCAAACTTAGGCACTGCACTTTGCCCAATTGCCACCCAATGCGGCCACGGCTCTGAAGATTTGTGTGCAATTTTTGCTACAGTGGAGCCTCCAGCAACACAAGCCAATGCACTAACTGAAACAAAAAATGACGAAGGCGAGCCTCAATGGTTCAAATCTGAATACCAAACACCTTTTACTTCTTTGCCCTTTCACCGCACAGCCTCCATATTTGATCCTGATGGGGGAGCTGAAATTCATCTTTCGTGCCTGGCAGAGGATGGGGAAACGCTAGCCATAAATTTTTTATTTGCGGGGCAAGACCCAACATATGGACCCTTTGATCCCGAAGATCCTAATCCTGCAGAAATTGTCTGGCAAACAGGAGATAGTGCAGGGCGATGGACTCAGTTCAGGATTTACAATGCAGGGTTTGCGCTGGGCCGGGAAGGCATTGTTGTGGACATGATTAACCGGGCAACTCTTGAGGAATTGATGACAACAGATCGCAACATTGAAGTAATCGCACGACAGGGAGCGCGTCAAGTAGCTGCAAGCTTTACCCCTCGAGGCAGCAGAGACGCAATTTGTGCAGTAATGAACGGCTGTGCGGTGCCACTTGGCTTCTCACCCGCATGTGAAAACCGACGTTGAGACTTGATCAAGCACTAGTCGAGCGGGGCACGGTTAAGAGTCGCTCGCGCGCTAGCGATTTGATAAAGCGTGGTCTTGTTCGAGTAGACGGCCAAGTATGCTTGAAGGCCTCCAGAAAAATTACGAATGAAGTCATTTTAGCAGAGGACTTCCAATGGGTCAGTCGAGCGGGAGTAAAGCTTGATAAAGCCCTGGAAGTTTTAACCAATTTGAGCGTTAAAGGCAGGGTATGTCTTGACTTAGGCTCATCAACTGGTGGTTTTAGTAAAGTGTTGCTATCTAGAGGAGCTGCTCAAGTTATTGCGGTAGATGTTGGCACTAATCAGCTTGACCAATCCTTACTAAATGACCCTAGATTAGTTGATCGATCGCAGACTGACGTAAGGGATTTAGCAGCATATGAGTTCGAAAATTTACCCGATTTCATCGTTTCAGATTTATCATTTATTTCTTTGCATAAAGCCTTACCTCCGGCATTAGGGATAGTTGAAAAAGGTGCTGATTTGATCGCATTAGTTAAACCTCAGTTTGAAGTTGGGCGCGATGCACTTGGCTCTGGCGGTGTAGTGAGAAACAGCCGATTAGCCGAATTAGCTGTTATTAATTTTCAAGATTGGCTTACTCTGCAAGGATGGGACTGCTATGCGACTGGTTACGCAGCTCTCACTGGTAGCGACGGAAACCAAGAGAGTTGGGTTGCAGCAAAAAAGCGTTAATTAATGAATAGATATAATAGTCGCACTCGCCCAAGAGCACCGCTTCTAGCATGAAGGGTCTAAAAGACCGACTACTTCCAGGAGCCACTCAGTTAGATGTCCGTCTGATAGCTTTTGGTTGCCTAATGTATATGTTTAGCGGTGTAGGGCAGAGCTATTTCTTCCAGTTCATTCGGCCAGACGTTATGACCGATTTTGATCTAACAGAGGATCAATGGGGCACTTTTTACATGCTTGGGACCCTAGGAAGTGGCCTCGTATTGATGATTACTGGACGCATTTTCGATTGGCTAGATCTTCGGACAGTAACCACTATCGTAATGATAGGCGCAGCGGTCAGCTGTTTTTTCTTCGCGAACGTTTCAGCAATATGGATGCTTGTCCCAGCAATTTTCTTGCAACGTCAGTTTGGGCAGGGACTCATGGGGCATGTACCTGCTGCTGCCATGGCGCGGTACTTCAAAGAACTAAGAGGCAGGGCTACTGGATTATGCAGCGCAAGCTATAGCTTGTCTGAAGCTCTGCTGCCTCAGTTTGCCGGATTGATGCTGGTTATAGTGGTCACTTGGCGAGGTTTGTACGAAGCCCTTAGTCTAATGTTAATTATATTTGTTCTTCCACTCTCACTTTGGCTGCTCCGTGGGCACGACCAACGTCAACTTGACTATCTTCAGTATTTTAAAACCGAAACTCAATCGAAAGCGCTAGCCCCAGGTTCAACGAGGCGGCAGTGGAGTGTAGCTGAGGTGCTCAAGGACCCTACCGCATGGATGCTTACACCTACCCTATTTGCACCATCGTTTATATTTACCGGCTTAGTTGTTTTCGGATTAGATTTCGCACAGGAACTTGGTGTTTCAGAGAGCAACTGGCGATATTTATGGATGATTTATGCAATATTTGGATTCGCTATAACTTTCCCATTAGGTTGGGTAGTCGATCGATTTACCGCCACCCGCTTGGTGCCCTTTATTGCGGTGCCAATGGCTTTGGCTTTATTCGTTGTCCAGCCATTCAGTGGGCAACTTATTAGTGGAGTAATGCTTTTGCTTTGGGCCAGCTGTCAGGTGTTTACCAACATTGTCAGCGGCCCATTGTTGGCTGAGCTTTATGGGGTCAAACATCTGGGGGCTATAAAATCTGTCTACACAAGCGTGATGGTAGCAGCTTCTGCTGGAGGTCCTTTCGTTGTAGGCAAGCTCTTAACTCAGGGGTGGAGTTTAAAACAAATTTCATTAGTTTTTTCTATCTACATCGTATTCGCATGCATAATTGCTATCTTTGCGATTTCCAAACTAGATAAAACCCCTAAGTAGGTGAATTACAAAATTATACACTTTGAAATTGGCAACATGCTATAGACGGAAGACCAAGAAAGTGCACATCGGTCAGAGGAGAAATCATTTTATTCCTGTAGATGAATCCATCCTAAACTTAATGACAAATAAAAAATCACCTCAACACCTCCCTCGCATTTCGCTCTCAATATTTTGGAGAATAGCACGCTACAATAGGATAGTAACATCATGAGTCGTTCCGCACGTAAAGCAGGTGGACGGGAATTAACTGTAACTATCGCGGAGATGGGAGCCAGGGGCGATGGGCTATCCAACTTAGAAGATGGAACGCCATTGTTCGTTCCGCACGCGCTCCCAGGCGAAGTGGTGCGAATCAGAACCGCCTCAAAAACTGACGCGGGCATGCGTGGCGATGTTATCGAGCTCATAAGCGCAAGCGCTGAGCGAAACGAACCAACCTGCAATAACTCCCCTCGATGTGGTGGGTGCGTATTTCAAAATTGGAATCTACAGGCGCAAACTAAGTGGAAGCTAGAGCAGGTTAAATCTGCTGTGAAGCGATCTGGCTTCGATGTTTCTAGCGTGCAGCCCTTAATTACACCAACGGAGGCGGGGCGTCGGCGTGCACGGTTCGCTTCAGATCGAAATGTAATTGGCTTCCGTGAACGGCGCAGTCATGATATCATCTCTCAAGGCCCCTGTATGACGCTTGGTCCAGAGTTAATTTCTTTCTGGCAAATGATTCAAAACCACCCATTGCTGAAAACCACTGGAGATTGGACTGTAACACATACTCCGGCAGGTTTTGATGTGAACATCACAAGCAAAGCAAACCCTCCAGACCCACTAACGATCGAGCGTCTTCCATTAGGGCCAGAGAAAATCATCCGACTATCGTGGAACGGAGATGTGCTGATAGAATTGGAGGCACCTCGTGTGAATCTGGGTGGATTGGAACCCGTATTGCCTCCTGGTGGCTTCCTACAACCATCAATTGGAGGGCAGAAAACCCTCCAGGACCTAGTGCTAAAAGCAATTCCAAATGAGGTTGATTGGGTAGCCGACCTATTCTGTGGCCTTGGAACATTCTCCATACCACTTGCCCAGAGAGGACATCGGGTTCAAGCCATCGAAGCGCATGAAGCATCAATTGCGGCTCTCGATGCCGCGGTCCGCCGGGATCCATCAAATAAATATAAAATCCACGTGGGCTTGCGAAACTTAGACTTATATCCAATGCTCGAACAAGAACTTAACGGATTTGGTGCCGTAGTTTTTGATCCACCTCGGGCTGGAGCGAGGTCCCAATCACGCCGACTAGCAGAATCATCTGTGCCATGCATTGTTGGCGTCTCTTGCAACCCAACCACCTGGTCTCGAGACGCCAAGCTACTCAAAGAAGGTGGTTTTCATCTCTCTAGAGTCACGCCAGTCGACCAGTTTCCTAACACTCCTCATCTCGAACTTGTATCAGTCTTTGTAAGATCATAATTCGGTAAAACTGAACCGTGACCGCGAGATTGCGGCCGCAGAGCTTTGAGTATTTAAGAAGAAGGCAACCTATCCCAAGGTCGCTGCCCAGGCAGCGGTGTGCCATCAGCCTTGGCTAGCAGAACATGATCAGCAAGAACACATGCTGTCATCGCGATCGCTACTGGAACGGCCCGAATTCCAACACATGGGTCGTGGCGGCCTTTCGTGACAATATCGATCTGTCTGCCAAATCGATCTACTGATTTACGAGACGTTAAAATCGACGAGGTGGGTTTGACAGAGAATCTGGCGACTAGGTTTTGGCCAGATGAAATACCACCAAGCACACCGCCAGCGTGGTTAGATGTGAAAACTGGCTTTCCAGATTCATCTATACGTATCTCATCTGCGTTCTGGCTACCAGTCAGCGCAGCAGCGGCCATACCCTCACCAACCTCAACACCTTTCACCGCATTGATCGACATAAACGCCGATGCAAGATCTTGGTCAATTTTTCCATAAAGTGGCTGACCAAGACCAGCTGGCATCCCAGTCACACAAACCTCTATAACAGCGCCATATGAGTCACCAGACTTTCGAGCCTTATCTAATTCATCAGCAAACAGTTTAGATGCGTTAACATCTGGACAGAAAAAAGGGTTTCTCGTCACTTCAGCCCAATCTCGATCAACAGCTATAAATGGCCCCATTTGAACTAGACCGGCAGAGATTTTTAAGGCGGGAAGTTCCGCTTTGAGAATTTTTTCTGCAACTGCTCCGGCAGCAACACGAACGGCTGTTTCTCGCGCTGAAGATCGACCTCCACCCCGATAATCGCGCAATCCATATTTCGCCCAGTAGGTATAGTCCGCATGACCAGGCCGAAATTGATCTTTTATCTCCCCATAGTCTTTAGAGCGATGATCCGTATTGTGTATGATCAAAGAAATGGATGTTCCTGTCGTTAAACCTTCAAACGTCCCAGACAGTATTTCAACCTTATCCGCCTCTTGCCGCTGGGTCGTATACTTTGACTGGCCCGGCTTGCGCATGTTCAGGGCAGGCTGAATATCGGCTTCGGTAAGAGATAGTCCTGAAGGAATGCCGTCGATTACACAACCAATGGCCTTGCCGTGACTTTCCCCGAAAGAGGTAAATCTAAAAAGATGTCCGAAAGTATTTATCATTATTTTGCATGTTGAGCCTAAGACGCTCAAGTAGGCAAGTAGAGAGAAAAAAAGAAACTCTCAATGTGCCATAAGCGTGCCTTCTTTGTCGCTGCTATTTAGCCTGCCCAGAATAAAGCTCCCCTAGAGCTTCAGCTTCATCAAAACCAGGCATCCCTACAACATTATACCCCGAATCTACATGGTGGTTTTCACCTGTTACTCCACTAGACATTTCCGAGAGCAAGTAGAGCCCAGTTTGACCAACTTCATCTATAGTAATATTCCGGCGCAAAGGAGCGACGAGTTCATTGAACTTTAACATAGTCTTGAAATCACCAATTCCTGAGGCAGCCAGCGTTCTGATAGGACCCGCAGAGAGAGCGTTGACCCTTATACCCCTTGGACCCAGATCGTTGGCAAGATACATTACAGATGCTTCTAGGGCAGCCTTGGCAACACCCATTACGTTATAATTTGGCACCACTCTTTCTGAGCCTTGATAAGTTAAGGTGACCATTGACCCGCCATTAGGCATGATTTTTGCAGCGCGCTGAGCAACCGCTGTAAAAGAGAAGCAGGAAATATCCATTGTGTTGAGAAAGTTTGCGCGCGAAGTGTCAAGATACTGACCCCTGAGTTCAGATTTATCGCTAAACCCAATCGCATGGACGAGAAAATCGATTGAACCCCAGGTATTTTCAATCTCTTGAAAAGTTGCGTCCATCGCGTCGTCACTCGTAACGTCGCATTCAAAAAAGTTCTCAATGCCCAAATCAGCTGCCATTGGCTTTACGCGCTTAAGCAATGCTTCCCCCTGGTATGATAAAGCAACTTCCGCACCTTCATCAATGAGCGCTTTTGTCATGCCGTAGGCGATAGATTTATCATTAGCGAGGCCCATGACTAAACCCCGTTTTCCCTTCATCAATACACCCATTGTAAACTCCCGATTTATTTACATCTCTATAACGATGCGGCAAAGGATGGATCTATGCCACATTTTTGTACAAGTCCCTTAATGACTTCCATCAGATATTGCGAGGGTCTGGCTAAATTTCACGGGTGGCGAAAGGGAAATGATGAAACTGCCAACTAGACAGGCGATTACTGATAGGCGTCTCAACTTTTCTGAGCGTCTCGGACTTGCCCAGCCCGTTTTAGCTGCAGCCAGTCTTTGCTTTTTTTCAGCGCTATTTGTCTTTCCTATCTTATCTCTGGTCGATGATTCACTTGAATCTAATATTTCTATATCCAATGTGATGAATAACTTCGAATTGGGGAGACTGTATAGCAACCTGCTTGGCGTAGTCTCAGAGTCTATGACTCAATTAGTTGAGCCAATTGAAAACTTTAAGATTTATAGCTTAATTGCTGGGATTGGTGTCACCTTACTGATGGTTTGGATCATAATGGCCATGCTAGTTAGTCAATGGCGATCTCAAGTTGCTATAGTTGAGCCCATTAAGCCTCTAAGATACGGAATTTCGCTACTAACAACAGTTGGGCTCCTGGGTGCTCTATTTTGGCTAATCCGTGAACTTGATACAAGCATGATGGATGCTCAAGCACTACCTGTAGCCATTCTTGTCTTTTTGTTTAGCTTTAGTACCATCTTTTGTTGGTACTTCGCCATTTCTGGAGAATTTATGTCATGGAGAGCTCTTGTCTCTAGGGCTTTTATGGTGTCTTTTTTTTCTACAGCTTTTACCTGGGGTTTTGGAACATTGGCACCTATGCTCCCCCTGGATACCGTAATACGGTTTCTGTTTGTATTAGCTCATTTATTCATGATGTGGCTTTTAGTGGTGATTGGTGTACACTCTCTGGCTTGGGAAACACTTGGGCGATCACCTTGGCTTGATTTAGATGATTTAAATCGAGGGCAACAGGTCAACCTCGGACTGGCTATTCTCAAAATAGTAGCATCATCGAGTGAGAACACGAAATGGATCTCTGAATCAAAAATTATGAACGCGCTCAGAGCTAAAAACCCGCTTATTGGGCAGGCCCTTAATCGCCTAACACAGGCCAACCTGATCCGAAAAAGCGGCCCCTTTTCCCTTAACTCTCAATGGATGCTGTCCACTGCGTCTCTAAGTGACCTTAGCCTCGCAAATTTGATGGAAGCATTTGGCGCCACGTTAAACCCTGAAGGGGATTTGCTAGCTGAAAAGCCCAATCAGGCTTTAAAAGAACTTGCTGAACAAGAACAACGTATTCTCCGAACTGACATAGAAACTCTCTTAAAGGGAGACCAGAGCTTAGCGCTAACTGAAAACTCTCCTTCTTTCATTTCTCTATTTGCAGATAGAGATCTTAACGCAGATAGTGATGGCTCAGATGGCTTGGCATCTGCATCCAAAAATGGCCCAATAACTCAGTTTGAACGGCTTCAAAAACTTATAGATAATCCAAAAAATGAATTATTAGAGAAAAAGCCACCACCAAGCCAGATCAACGATAGCTTTCCAGCTTTTTCTCCACCAAAGCCGCCGAAGAAGAACCCCTTAGCTTTGCAAGATAATCCTAATGCACTCATCGATGCTGTTGGGGCTGAACCAGTAAAAAAGAAACGGCAGAAGAAAAAATCCCGAAAGAAGTCACCGTCGAAGTCAGATGGCCTAGAAATAACATTAGAACTCAAAGCTAAAGAGGGCTAATTGGAAATGTCGCAGTGCTTGCCTATTGCAGCCGTAATATTAAACACAGGTAAATGAAGTACCCCATAGAATACCCCTACACACTATTAGGCGAGTGGTTGAAGCAAGCAGAGACAAGTGAGATAAATGACCCGAACGCTGTATATATTGCTACAGTAGATGGAAATGGGCAACCAAGCGTCCGCACTGTCCTACTCAAGGGCCTGGATAACCGCGGCCCGGTAATCTACACCAATACAAGATCTCGCAAGGGGCAAGACATGGCAAATAGTAACAAAGTGGCGCTTCTTTTCCATTGGAAGTCCTTGGAAAAACAAGTCCGAGTTGAAGGGAAAGTTGAGTTTGTTAGTAATGATGAAGCAGACATTTATTTTTCCTCTCGAAGTCGAGAAAGCCAAATTGGTGCCCATGCATCATTGCAATCCCAACCACTCGCTAAAAGGGCTGAACTTGAAACACGCTTTGCACAGATAGAAGCCGAGTTTCAAGGTAAAGAGGTCACGAGGCCAGCCCACTGGACGGGTTACAGAGTATTGGCCGAAAAATTTGAATTTTGGGAAGCTGGCAATCATCGACTTCATGACCGAGAGATTTTAACTAGGACAGAGGAAGGCTGGACGGGCCAGCGGCTTTACCCTTAAAAGAGGAATCATGAGACCTAAAAGCTACCGCCTTGCTGCCGCTTTTCTCCTGTTAGTGGGGATTGTTTTGGGCATCAGTGTGATAGTCTCAACAGGAGCCAATTCCTCAGTAAAACAGATACTTGGGTTTGCAGCTCCAACACTAACTGGATTTGGGTTTGCCATAGTTTGGTGGCAAAAATCTGCAGGACTCATAAGTTAAATGAAGATTCCTCCAGCTAAAATTGATGGCTTTGTTCGCTCACCCCCCAAAAAAATACGTGCGTTCTTGCTCTTTGGCCCTGATGCTGGAATGGTCGCGGCGCACGCAAATAGTTTGGCTCTCCAGGTTGTTCCTAATGATCAAGAAAATCCATTCAATAGAGTTCGAATTTTCCCTGAAGACTTAAAAGATGAAAGTTCGCGGATAACAGACGAGCTATCTGCAACTACCTTATTGGGAGGCCAGAGGGTTATCAGCTGCGTGAACTTCACGGAAAGAGAGCGCCCCGCGGTCGAGGTTGCACTACAAGCCAAAACAGGGGTCACTAACAGGCTAATTGTATGTGCAGGTGACCTAAAACCTAGTTCCAAACTGCGGAAACTGTTTGAAATGGATGAAACCCTAGCTGCCATCGCGTGCTATGCGGACGAAAACCAAACTCTCACGGAAGTAATTCGCTCTACTTTAGCCAGTGCAGGTATGGAAGCTGATCGAGACGCTTTGGCAGCACTCAACTCTACTCTTGGTGGTGATCGTTCTGTAACCATGAGAGAGCTGGAGAAGCTAATCCTATATAAAGGGGAGCCAGGCCGAATTACATCTAACGATGTGGCAGTGATCGTTTCTGATGCGGCCCCTTTAGGGATAGATAAGTACTTGTTCGCGATAACAGCAGGAAATCTTGAGGAAGCAGATAATGCTTTGCACCGTCTATTAGAAGACGGACAATCACCTGTTCGGCTGCACAACTCCTTAGCGCAGCATTTAGCGCGTTTTTGCGAAGTGCTCGTAAACAGTAGCGATATTAACAAAGCATCTAATGCTCTGAAACCTCCCCTATTTTGGAAAGTTAAAGATAAGTTCATTTCGCAAGCTAAAAGGATGCGTCCGAATAGACTAATTGAAGCGGTCCGCTCCTCTAACAGTTGTGGAATAGATCTCCGCTTGAGCCCGTTACCGCCAGAACTGGTTCTTTCTCGACTTACACTGCGACTCTCCCAGCTTTTCAAATAACTTTTAAACTTAGTTGCCCTTGAAGGGGCTTTTTGGGCCCCCATATGCGGGGTCAGATCAAACCAGAGGCTACTCGAGTCGTGCTTATTGGCGACTACAATCGGCCTGCTAGATGAAGGAATATATTATGGGAAAAGTCATTGGAATTGACTTAGGCACAACCAACTCTTGTGTGGCTGTTATGGAAGGCAAGGATGTTCGCATTATTGAAAATGCTGAGGGGGCCCGCACTACACCGTCAATGGTAGCTTTCACTGATTCTGACGAACGGCTTGTTGGGCAATCAGCTAAAAGACAAGCTGTGACAAATCCCCAAAATACTCTCTTTGCCATCAAACGCTTAATTGGCCGACGTAATGATGACCCGGCCCTCGCCGCTAGCTCACACCCTGTGCCATACAAAATGGTAAAATCGGACAAGGGTGACGCTTGGGTAGAGGCTAGAGGTGAAAAATACTCCCCTCAGCAGATCTCTGCTTTCATTCTACAGAAGATGAAAGAAACTGCAGAGAGTTACCTCGGTGAAGATGTTACTGAGGCGGTTGTAACAGTTCCTGCTTACTTCAATGATGCTCAGCGACAAGCAACAAAGGACGCCGGCAAAATCGCTGGGCTGGAGGTTAAGCGTATCATCAACGAGCCGACCGCAGCGGCAATGGCATATGGCCTTGATCAAAAAGGTGAGGGAACGATTGTAGTTTACGACCTCGGTGGCGGAACATTCGACGTATCGGTTTTAGAGGTTGGTGACGGAGTTGTAGAAGTTAAAGCAACAAACGGCGACACGTTCCTCGGTGGCGAAGACTTCGACAACCGGATTATCGACTACCTAGCCGACGAATTTCAAAAAGATAATTCTGTAGATCTACGAAAGGACCCACTTGCTCTTCAACGACTGAAAGCAGCAGCAGAGAAGGCAAAAATTGAGCTGTCCTCATCCACTGAGACAGAAATTAATGAGCCTTATATCACGGCTGATGCCTCTGGTCCTAAGCACCTGGCTCTTAAGCTTTCTCGCGCAAAGCTCGAAAGCCTTGTCGATGACCTGCTGGATAGGACCATGATCCCAGTTAAAAAGGCGCTTGATGATGCAGGAATGAAGCCTTCTGACATCGATGAGATTGTGTTGGTAGGTGGCATGACCAGAATGCCTAAAGTAAAAGAAATTACCAAACAGTTCTTTGGTAAAGATCCAAACCAATCAGTGAACCCTGACGAAGTTGTGGCGCACGGCGCAGCGGTTCAGGGCGGCATCTTCCAAGGTGACGTAAAAGATGTGCTTCTTCTTGATGTGACACCGCTTTCACTCGGCATTGAAACGCTTGGTGGCGTGTTCACTCGGCTCATTGATCGAAATTCAACTATTCCAACAAAGCAGTCTCAGGTATTTTCTACTGCTGAAGATAATCAGTCAGCTGTAACCATCCGCGTTTTCCAAGGAGAGCGCGAAATGGCAACAGATAACAAAATACTGGGTCAGTTTAATCTGGAAGGCATCGCTCCTGCACCTCGAGGCTTACCACAAATTGAAGTGACATTTGACATTGATGCGAACGGAATTGTCAATGTTTCCGCTACCGACAAAGGCACCGGAAAAGAACAACAAATCACTATTCAAGCAAACGGTGGGCTTTCTGACGAAGAAATTGAAAAAATGCGAACCGATGCTGAGGCCAACGCTGAAGCGGACAAAGCCAAACGGGAGCTGATCGACGCAAGGAACCAGGCTGATGGTCTGTATTATTCTACAGAAAAGCAACTGAAGGAACACGAAGACAAAGTTCCTGAGGATGACAAAACTGCAATTGAAGCAGCCATGGCTGAGCTCAAAGAAGTTATGGATGGTGATGACAAAGAAGTAATCGACGCCAAAACCCAGGCTCTAGCTGAAGCCGCAATGAAAATGGGCCAAGCGATCTATGAAGCCTCTAACCCCGAAGAGGCCGCCCAGGCTGCTGCTGATGCTTCTGAGGGAGGCAAAGACGATGTAGTCGACGCTGACTTCACTGAGGTAGATCCAGAGGCTGGTGACGAGAGTAAATAAGAAACTATCTTAATCTAGCCATAAGGGTGGATAGAAGAATGTGGCCAGCTTCGGTTCCGTTTTATCCACCCTTTCGTAAAAAAGTAACTTAGAGATTAGAAAATGGCTAAACGCGATTATTATGACGTGCTGGGCGTTGCGAAAAACGCTGATGATAAGGCACTCAAATCAGCTTTTCGCAAGCAAGCCATGAAATACCATCCAGATCGTAATCCAGACGATGCAAGCGCTGAAGCCAAATTCAAAGAAGTAAACGAAGCGTACGGCATCTTATCCGATGCACAAAAAAGAGCAGCATACGATCGCATGGGCCACGCTGCTTTCGAAGGTGGAGGTGGAGGCGGTGGTTCTCCATTTGGTCAAGGTGGGTTTGAAGGCTTTGGTGATATCTTTGAGGAAATGTTCGGTGGCTTCAGTGGCGCTCGAGGGGCACGGGGGCGCCAGCGCCAGGCACAAGGGGCAGACAGCTCATTTAAGCTTGGGCTAACAATGGAAGAAGCTCACAAGGGACTTAAGAAATCCCTAAAAATTCCCACTGCTGAAGCCTGCGATACATGCAGCGGGTCGGGCGCAACACCTGGTTCACAACCTACCACATGTAAGACTTGTGGTGGGCGCGGATCAATTAGGAGGCAGCAGGGTTTTTTCGCAGTAGAGCAGACCTGCCCCTCATGTCATGGTGAAGGCAGCGTCATTTCCAACCCTTGTCGAGCTTGTAACGGCCAGGGCCTTAAGAAAACTACTAAGACTATCGAAGTTGATATTCCCGCAGGTATCGAAGAAAATATGCGCATCCGGGTAGCTGGAAAAGGTGAAGCAGGACGGCGCGGCGCTCCCTCAGGAGACCTATACATCTTCCCTGAAATCAAAAGACATAAAATCTTTGAGCGGGATGGATCTGATCTACATGTGTCAGCAACGATCCCCGTCGCCAAAGCTGCATTAGGTGGTAACCTAGAAGTACCTAGTATTGATGGGAAACGACACCGAGTGTCTATTCCAGAAGGAACAAACTCTGGAGCTACTTTCCGTTTACGGGGCCTCGGCATGAATATTTATGGTAGGCAGTCGAGGGGTGATATGTATGTAGACGTGCAAGTTGAGACACCTACAAACTTAACAGAGCGGCAAAGAGAAATTTTGGAAGAATTTCAAGTAGAGGGCGAGAATGCATCGCCAAAAGCAAAGGGATTCTTTGATCGAGTAAGCGAATTCTTTAAAACCTAGCGGTCTCTCTCTCGGCCAAGTAATCGGCCAATAGTGAATGAAGTTCGTGGCGCATAAATATAACGCGTGCGATCCTCGGGTGTCTCGCGCACTCGCATGCGATTCAATCCAAAGGCGATTAGCCCCAAATGCGCTGCGGATATAAATGCAAATAGCGCTGAAGGACCAAATCCCTCAATAAGTTTGGAGGTGGTCCAAGGAGCTGCGATAGCTCCCAGCGAATAGTAAAACATAAGAGAGGCAGATAATTCAATTCGCTCTTGCATGCTTGCAAAGTCATGCGCATGGGCAACCGCCACCGAATATACTGGAAAAGTAGCGAGCCCAAATAGCACAGCTGAGACGAGCACACCTGTGGTTCCGCTTCCTGATAAAAGAATGGTGGCACCACAAGAAACTAACGCGAAAACCGAAAGCCAAATTAGAACCCAACGCCGGTCATACTTATCTGCAAGCCAGCCTATGGGATACTGAGCTACTGCACCACCTGCCACGAAGGCAGCCAGAAACACTCCAATTTGACTAGGAGCGAGCCCAACTTCCTGACCATAAATAGGCCCCACCATTCGAAAAGAGGCACTCGAAAGCGCAGCGACAAGGACCCCTGCCACAGCTAATGGTGACATGTTCCACGCAAGCTCTGGACGAAGACGGGGCGCGCGTGGTGTATCTGGTTGAGGTAAACGCGTAAGCGCTAGTGGAAGTAGCGAAGCGATACAAACAAGTGTAAGAACATTATACGCAATAGCTGTTTCCAAAGTGGCAAGTACACCAATTGCTAACTGCGCGACCAAACTCCCAGTCATGTCTACCAAACGGTACGCACCCATTGCACGGCCTCTATTATCGTTGGTTACCTTGGCTTGAAGCCAACTCTCTATGACTGTGTAGCAACCCGCGATGCAAATTCCTGACGCCACCCTTAGGAGAGCCCAGACGTAATGATCATTTGTCAAAATATGTCCCGAGATGCCTATCGCTCCTAAGGCAGTTAAAACTGCAAAAGCGCGGCTATGTCCCACATCACCCATTAGTCGTGGTGACCACCAGCAGCCTATAAAAAATCCTACAAAGTGGGCAGACCCGAGCAAACCAACTTGCCCCGAACTGAACCCTGAATTTAATCCAGTTAGGGCATCCAGTGGACCGATTCCACCTGATGAAAACTGCAGTAGCAGCGCCGACAAAATTAAGGCCGCGAAAGAAATGATCACACGCATCGCTTAGTTATGCACTAGACCAGAAATATAAGCTATCAGCATGATGACTAGTGTGTGTCGCAAATAACTAACGATTGAGAATT
The DNA here is from genome assembly GCA_964228455.1 of Alphaproteobacteria bacterium. Lineage (GTDB taxonomy): Bacteria > Pseudomonadota > Alphaproteobacteria > UBA7985 > UBA7985 > CAXQZM01. The sequence goes on from CAXQZM010000085.1 coordinate 16,990, forward strand.
AACCGTTTGAAGCAGCTGTAGGGTTTTTAACTAACTATTTAGCTATAACTCATGCTAATCCGTGAAATCCATAAGCTGAAGTCCCATTTGATCAGCCAGAGCAGCGTCTAGCTCATATACATCAGGTGCCATACGAAGCCTACCTGATCCATCTTCCCAAATCGTCATGTATTGCAAGCTAACTTCTATGCGCCGGTCAAGCAGTATTTCAGACGTCTCTCCAGCTCGCATTCGCTCGGCAATCTCTTTACGAGGCGTCCTACGCAATTGTTTAGAAAGCACCCAAACAGCTAAATCTTCCGCCCGCTCAAGCCTGACACATCCCGAAGAATAGAACCGTTGATCCAAACTAAAGAGATCCTTGTGGGGCGTATCGTGTAAAAAAATGTCGTTAGAGTTGTACATTGAAAAACGAACGCCCCCCAATGGTCCCGCATCACTTGAGGCTCGACGAATAAATACGTCTTCTGCAGAGATTTTAGTCCAATCATAAATTTTTCGAGCAGGGCCATCTCTAACCAATACCTGATAAACTTCGGGATCAAGAGCATCTGGATTCTCAACAAGAAGAGGTATGTAGTCTCTTTGCATGATTGTATCCGGTATTGTCCAATCGGGTGAAAATTTTAGATCTAGAACAGGACTCACCAGACGAGGTGTTTGTCGGTCAACACGGCCGAGAACCCCACGCATAGTTTGCTCTAGCCGTCTACCATCAAACGCCTCAACCTCGGCTGCTGCTATGTTAACACGAATGTTTGGGTGCTGCGACCAGTTTCCTTCTGGCGCCCACCTTAAACGCTCCAAGTTAAGTGCAATCAAGCTTGCCCGTTTTTCACTAATTGAATCATCTCGAAGATATTTTTTTAGAGCCTGATAAGATCGACCAGCTGGTTGTGCGTCCCTATACCAAGTCAGTATACTTGATGCTTCAAGCCCCATTTTAAAAATTGTATCGTCCCCGCTTGGATTAGGATTGTACCTACCCTCCGTCAGATCACGAGCATAATAATATAGCCCCGTTGTTAGCGCTTGATCAGTTGCCCGGAGACTCACAGTATCAATTGAATTTAGCGCTCCCACTTCAATTAAATCTGCTGTCAAATAATGGCCTGCATAGAGGCCATCTGAAGTAGCTGCGTAAAGCAATTGATATAAATTTCTTCCCTTGGAGGTGGGCGATCCAGACTGGTCAAACCAATAAAGCGGCTGGTTTTCGTATGCCCGAACCACGGCACGAGGGGGAGCCACGTCGGTTACAACCCTTGGCGATGATGGCGGGGGAAAAAAGAAAATTGTAGGCCCGGGAGTAGCTTTTTGCACCGGTGTGCAAGAGGCAAGCACTGCGCTGCCGCCAGCAACTATAGCCCATCGCCGAGTTGGATGAAATTCACCACGCATTGAAAACTAGGCTGAGCCCTCTTGCTCTTGAGATCAAGTGTTAACAGGCTTTTGGCCCACAACAAACTAAACCACGATATTTATGATACGACCTGGAACGACAATTATTTTACTTGGCTCAGCTCCAGCTAGCGTGCGCCTAACACCTTCTGTTTGCAACGCTAGCATCTCGATTTGCTTTGTATCCATATCTTTGGGTACGCTGATTTGATCTCTACGCTTTCCGTTAACCTGAATTGGCAATGTTACACTATCATCAACCAGCAGTGCTTCATTAATCTCTGGCCAGCTCGCTTTGCATACCAATCCACTTTCACCAAGCGCTTCCCATAATTCCTCTGCTAGATGGGGAATAAACGGAGCAACTGTAATTAGGAGTCGTCTTACGATTTCGTAACGCGTCGCAGGATTAATAGACGCAAGTTCTTTTTCTGCAAGATTTATGAATTCATAAGTTTTTGCAATTGCCCTATTAAACGCAAAGTCTTCAATCGCAGCGGCAACGTCATTACTAAGACGATGCATACCTTTTAGTGCGGGATTGCCGACATCCACTTCTCCTGATTTTGCTCCTTTGATTAGAGCTTGCACGAGCCGATAAAATCGTTGGGTGAAACGCCAAGCGCCCTCAACACCAGCTTCAGACCATTCGAAGTCACGCTCGGGCGGTGAATCAGAAAGGGAGAACCAGCGACCAGCATCTGCGCCATACGCTTCAATGATATCCATGGGGGACACACCATTTCGCTTAGATTTAGACATCTTAATCGTTGGCCCAACACTGACATCATTGCCATCCAGATCTTCCCAGCGACCTTCAACCTGCCGAACCTCCTCCGGTGCCAACCAGCTTCCATCGCTGGCCTGATAGGTTTCATGAGTAACCATTCCTTGCGTGAAGAGACCGGAAAATGGCTCATCCTGCTCGACATATCCTAGCTGCTTCATACCACGCATAAAGAACCTAGAGTATAACAAGTGCAGCACCGCATGCTCAACACCACCGACGTACTGGTCAACATTCATCCAGTACTTCGCCTCGCCATCTAATGGCTCCAAAGAGGCATTTGGACTACAATATCGTAAGAAATACCATGAGCTATCGACGAAGGTATCCATTGTGTCAGTTTCTCGCATCGCAGCGTTCCCGCACTTTGGACAAGATGTGTGCCGCCAGGTTGGGTGATGATCCAGTGGGTTGCCGGGTTTGTCAAAAGCCACGTCCTCTGGAAGCGTGACTGGAAGTTGATCTGCCGGCACAGGAACCGCTCCACAGATCTCACAGTGCACGATTGGAATAGGACACCCCCAGTACCTTTGACGGGACAAGCCCCAATCACGCAATCTGTAATTAGTGATGGCGTTACCAGCGCCTTTTTCCTCTAGCCATTGAATCATTCTGGCCTTGCCTTCACTCATGCTCAAGCCATTCAAGAAGTCTGAATTAATTAGCTTGCCATCGCCGGTATATGCTTCATCCAGGATCTCCGATCCGCTACCATTAGAACCTTCCATTATTGGATAGACGGGCAATCCATATTTCCGAGCAAAATCTAAATCACGTTGATCCCCGGCAGGACACGCAAAAATGGCACCAGTTCCATAATCCATCAGGATAAAGTTCGCGACCCAGATGGGAATTTCCGCTCCAGTCACGGGGTGTATTGCCTTAAGCCCAGTATCTACACCTTTTTTTTCTGCCTTTTCAATCGCTGCTTCAGAGGTGCCTAGAGCCTCGCATTCCTTGATGAAGGAAGCCACTTCAGGATGCGCCTTAGCGACTTCTTTTGCTAAGGGATGCCCCGCAGATAATCCCATAAAGCTAGCACCGAATATGGTATCAGGACGTGTAGTATATATTTTGAGAACATCTTTCCGGCCAACTAGCTGGAAAGTTAGCTCAGCCCCTTGAGACTTGCCAATCCAATTAGTCTGCATTGTCCGGACTTTGGCAGGCCAGCGATCCAGCTGGTCTTCTATCGCACTCAATAGAGATTCAGAGAATGCAGTGATCCGAAAAAACCACTGGTTCATTATTTTCCGCTCAACCGGAGCGCCTGAGCGCCAACCCTTACCGTCTTCCACCTGTTCGTTCGCCAACACGGTCATTTCAACCGGATCCCAATTAACGACTGATTCTTTCTGGTAAATCAGGTCTTCACTCAAAAACTCTAGAAACAATTTTTGCTGGTGTTTGTAGTAATCTGGATGACAGGTTGCAAATTCACGATCCCAATCAATCGAAATGCCAACTCTTTTAATTTCTGACCGCATGTTATCAATGTTGCGATAAGTCCACTCAGCAGGATGCACCCCACGCTCAAAAGCAGCATTTTCTGCTGGCAACCCAAACGCATCCCAACCCATAGGGTGAAGAACATTATACCCCTTGGATCTGCGATAGCGCGCTACAGCATCCACCAACGTATAATTGCGCATGTGGCCCATATGAAGAGAACCAGATGGATATGGCAGCATAGCGAGCGCATAAAACTTTTCTCTGTTCGGATCAGGTTTGGCAGCAAAGGCCTTCTGTTCAGCCCATTTGGCCTGCCACTTTGGTTCAATAAGGGCGGCGGAATAGCGGATATTGCTTTCAGTCATGGAGGAGCCTTTAGAGCCACAATTTAAAAATGGAACCTTAGGGTTCTTTGTTTACGTTGAATACTTATAACCATCTTTAACTTTACAGTTAACTTATTTGACAAAACCATGGTGAGAGACAGTTCTAAATCATGAGATTTCTAAGCTTAGGCGCAGCCATTACCGCTCTTTCAAGCATTGTAAGTGCTGAAAATACCGACAACACAGTGTGGGACAGAGTATTGCTCGAGGCACATGGCCAAACTGTATATTGGAATGCCTGGGGCGGTGATGACAACATTAACGACTATATTGAGTGGGCAAGGGTTCAAGTAGCTGAGATTTATGGGGTCAAGCTTCACCATGTTAAGCTGATTGATACAGCTGCTGCGATCCAGGTCGTAGAAATGGAATTTGCTGCGGGAAAGCGTGAAGATGGTGGTTCCGTTGACATGATATGGATAAATGGCGAAAATTTTGCCCGTCTCAAACGCCAGGATATGCTCGGTCAGCCTTTTGTAGAAGACTTACCTAATTATAGCTTAACCGATTTTGAGAGCAACCTGAGTATCCAGCAAGACTTTTCAGAGAAAACCGAGGGTTTAGAGAGCCCTTGGGGCCTGGCTCAATTCACAATCTTATTTGATACTGCACGGTTTGAAAAATTCCCAACAACGGCGCTAGAGTTGCTATCCTGGGCAGAAAGCAATCCAGGTCGATTTGCTTATCCTTCTCCACCAAATTTCGTTGGAACCACCTTTATTAAACAGTTGGCGCTCGAAACTATGGAGGATCCATCATTGCTATATTCTCCTGCAGTAGAAAATTCTGCAATCCTGCTTGAACCACTATGGTCTTATCTTGAGCAGCTTCATCCCTATCTCTGGCGGCAGGGCCAAGCTTTCCCTGACTCTCACATTAATCTTCGAGATCTATTCAATCGCGATGAAATTGACGTAATTTTAACCTTTAATCCTGGTGACGCTGCTGCACTAGTTGCACAAGAGATAATGCCTCCAAGCATTGCACCGGCCACTTTTAAATTAGGTCACATAACGAACACTCATTTTCTTGCACTGCCAGGTAACTCAGAATCCCGAGCGGGCGCGATGGTTGTTGCTAACTTCCTGCTCTCACCGGCCGCCCAAGCTCGAAAAGCGGATCCATCTATTTGGGGCGATACAACCGTACTAGATCTCAGCAAACTAGATGCATTAGATCGCAACTTATTCCAAACCTATACAACAGCTCTTGGCGACGCCGTTTTAGAACCCCACGCTTCTTGGGTGCCCGTCCTCGAAGCTGGTTGGAAGTCTAAGTTCTCACAATAGAGTGGACACCCTAGCTCGCACAGCAGTTATTGCAGCTCTGCTCATTGTAGGGTTTGTAATCGGATTTCCGCTTCTACTTGGGCTGTGGCAATCTTTATATGGCGGGCTGCCTTATCTCAGCAATGTTTTTGATAGTGCTGGCTTATTTAAAAGTGCTTTCACGGCACTTATGTCCTCCGCTTTAGCTCTCTTTTCTGCTGTTGGCTTAGCGGCAATCTTTCAAGGGAAACAAAGGGCTTTGACATGGATTTCCCTACCATTGCTTGCAATACCTCATGCTGCGATTGCCCAAGCCATTAGCTTACTTTTTGGCCCTTCAAGCTTTACTATCCGGCTTTTGTCTCCTTGGGCTACCGGGTACACCAGCACACCGAATAATTGGCTATGGGATCAACATCCTGATGGCTGGACACTTATCATAGTGCTGGCGATGAAAGAGCTCCCGTTCTTTCTAATCCTCATCTATAACTTATCATCTAGTTTGCCACTATCAGCCTGGCAGCGCGGCAGCACTTCCCTTGGGTACTCTAGAGTGACAGGTTGGTGGCATATTGTTCTTCCAGTCATTTTGAGACGTTTGTGGCTACCGTTGTGCCTAGTGATTATTTTTTGCCTTTCAGTCGTTGATGTTCCCGCTCTTGTTGGTCCAAATTTAACCAAAACTTTTGCCCATCAAATGTATCAAAACTGGATAAATGATACCCCTCAAGGTGAGGTTCTAGCGAGTGGAGTTTTGCTCTTAGGCCTTAGTATAATCACTATAGCTATCTCAGCGGCTATCTTTAAACTTTATTATCTCTACTTAAGATTCAAACGACATTTTGTGCGCGGTCTCCCTGCACTTATATTGCCATGGCTCGGCGCTTCCCTAGGGCTCCTCCTTATGGGCACTGCGCTTGTCTCTTTAGCTTTATTGCCGGTTCAATCAGTCCTTGAAACAAGTGGACATCGAGTCCCGTTCCCTCAAATTTGGATGGGGAAAATTGGACTGAACGGTTGGATGGAAGCCCTCAAGGTGGGTATACCTACGCTGCCAACAACTTTGCTCATAGGAGCACTAACCAGTTCCATTAGTTTATTGATAGCACTATGGCTTTTGGTATTAGAAAAAAGTTATGGACATCAGCGTTGGCTTGAGACTGTTCTGATGATCCCACTCTTAGTTCCCCAAATGGCATTTCTAGCGGGAGGAGCATTCTTGGGTATTCGTTTAGGGCTTATCCCAAATCATGGAATCTTGATGGCAACCTGGTTTCATTTACTTTTTGTCCTGCCGTATATTTTCTTAATTATTGCTCCCACTTATCGCGGGATAGACCTCAGCTTCAGGAGAACAGCGACCGCTCTTGGCCATAACTGGTGGTCAATTTTCTTTAGGGTGGAACTGCCCATACTGTTCCGACCATTAGTGTTTGCTTTTGCTTGGGGCCTAGCCGTCTCAATGGCGCTCTACCTACCCACATTTTTTGCTACTAGTGGTCGGCTAGAAACCCTTCTTACGGCAGGGCTCACACAACTTGCAGGAAAAGGCGACAATATCCGGGCAGTGTGGGGACTGATGTTATTGATGTTACCGGTTTTTTGTTTTCTTGCAGCTTATGGGCTAGCAAGTTGGCAAGCCAGCGGCCGGAAAGGTCTACGAGGAGGATAATGTTAAAAGCCTCAGACATAAATTTGTATATAGATGGGCGACAGTTTCTTAAGGTTGGGAATATAACTGTTGAACCAGGTCGGATTGTTACATTGTTAGGTCCGAGTGGAAGTGGAAAGTCGACCTTCCTAAGAAGTATTGCTGGCCTTAATGATAGTAAGGTCACAATGACGGGACACGTAAGCTTAGAAAAGTTGGATTTAATGCCTCTTCCCGCGCATCTAAGACGTGTTGGATATCTTGATCAAAGGCCAACGCTTTTCCCACATATGAGTGTTGCTCAAAACTTGGCTTTTGGTCAACGCAAACCGAACCCAGAAGAGTTGAATAGGGCTTTAGTAACTAGTGGGATGAATGATAAAAGAGACCATGATGTTGCCAGCCTCTCTGGGGGGGAAGCTGCTCGTATTGCTTTAATGCGCATGCTCTTATCAGCGCCAAAAGCTATGCTGCTAGATGAGCCGTTTGCAGCGCTTGATCCGCAGCTCCGAAGCAAAATCCGAGGCTTTATCTTCGATCAAGTGCGCACCCGCCAATTACCGGTTTTGTTAGTTACGCATGACGAAGAGGACGCAAAAGCAGCAGGCGGTGAAATCTATGGTATTAAAAACCAAGAAGTGGCTAGAGAAGCCTGAATTACCGATTCAAGTCGAGGCACATTAAGGCAGTCTTCATCCAACGACCAAATTTAAAACCAATGTTATCCAGGACGCCAGTTAGCTTAAATCCTGCCTTTGCATGAGCTCTGTAAGAATGGTTTTCCGTTATTTCCTGATCCTGATCCATACCAATAACTGCAATTAAGCTCCGCAAACCCTTTTCTCTACATGCATCAATCAGAGGTTCCATAAGTTTTGATGAAAGCCCGAGACCAACCTTATCAAAGCGAACATAAATAGAGTTTTCTGCCGAAAACCTGTAACCACTTCGGGTTCGATAAGGTGCGGCATAAGCGTATCCCCAGATATTCCCTTTATGCTCCAGAACCAAAAAGGGATAGCCTTTGGCCTGCAATGTAACTCGTTTGTCATCTAGGGCCCCGTCTCGCGGAGGTTCCTCATCAAAAGATGAAGATCCATTTTTTACATGATGTGCATATATCATCTCGCAAGATAACATATCCGACTTGATTGCTGGTCGGACTATCATTCTACCGCTTCCCGTGATGAACCTCTAAATAATGTTTGTGCCATTGTTTCTGCAAATTCTCCAAAGGATTCTTCGATAGCAAGAGAGGCGTCCGTCAAATATGTGCCGGGGACTAGGCGTCTACAAATTTCAACCTGCAGAGCTGGGATGTGTTGGCCATAAGTTTCTGTAATAAACCCACCCGAGTAAGGGTGATTCTGAGAAACTGTATAGCCCCTTTCCTGCCAGAAAATGCGCGCTGCTCGGGATTGTGACTTAGAGAGAGTTGCGCCAAACCGATCGCCCATCACAAAGTTTGTGGGAGAATCTGGGAATAAACGAAGTCGCTTAGATGGTTGATCAGGCGATAACGCCAAAGATCTTCTAGCTACCGCTGGAGTAAGTGGGGGCATTGAATGAAGGTCAATAAGAAAACAAACACCAAACCGGTCAAGACATTCATCAATTAAGCTCTGAAGGGTATCGTGATATGGGATATAAACTTGGGCAATCCTAGACCGGACTTCCTGCATATCTAGTTTCTTAGCATATATCGGCGTCTTTGGATCTGCCAGCCTTGGAATTAATCCTAATCCTGCAGCGAGACGAGAGCCAGGATGTATTTTTGCTTGCCTGGGATCCACGCCCTCAATCAACTCGGGATCTAACTCACCTAACTCCCTGTTCAAATCAATGAATGCCCTAAGATAACGGGACGACAAAACAGGAAATCCCAAGGTCTGCCCTGCTGATATGGCAACCCTGTTTACGTTAGTATCAGACATCGCCTCTATAGCGTTTTTTCTTGGGCCAGTTGGCATAGAAAATCCAGGTGGAACTTCAACCCCAGCATGCGGAGCGGAGACTACTATCGGCAACATCCAGTCGCGACCATGCGTTAAATTATAGGGTACGGGTGAGTCCATTGTGCCATGACCATTGCCAGAGACCTAACCACTCCTCAAGTTCACCGTCTGCGTAGATATTTTTTTGGTCAATGTGGTGCTTGCAAACCCAAAGTCCTGATGCTAGCGCTCGGCCTCCTGGCGGGCGGTTAGCTCAGCGGTAGAGCACCACATTGACATTGTGGTGGTCACTGGTTCGATCCCAGTACCGCCCACCATGATCCTTCAACTAGTTGGCTGTTTTCTTGCCGGTAGTCAAACCGCTAAGCCACAGGATTCTTCACTGAAAAAACCCTCTCTCGAAATTTGGGGCGCTTAGCGGTCCGCCCAGCTGAGCTGCAACCCTTCTGGCAATTCTCGCAATCTGCAAGAAAGTAGATCTGCGATTTGTTTTACTATGGTTATTCCAAACCGGCCGGTCCCAGAAACCTCTAAATTCTTTAACAGCTCTTTGGGTTCTGTCCCATTATCAAAAACACCAATTAAACGGTCGTCGACCTGGACGCTTACCTTGTTAGCGCCCTTGGCGTGCTGTATTGCATTCTCGATCAAATTGTTAAGGGCTTCATCAAGCAGTAAATCATTACCAGTAACCCAAACCTGCTCAGATTTGCTATCAAGCCCAAGGTCTAGCCCTGCATCATGAGCTCGCCTCCAATGAGCTGCAACCGCCCGTTTCGCTGCTGAAACTAGGTCGATCCGCTGCCGTAAGTCTTGGCTGCGTTGCTGATCTTCTACACGGCTAAGAAGCAAAATTTGCTGTACCAGACGGCTCAATCCATCAATACGCTTGGCAAGATCGCTTAGGTTAAGAGGCGCTCCACCATTTGCAGCTCGCTCTAATTCAGCCTTCAACTCGGCTAAAGGAGTGCGAAGCTGATGACTAGTTGTACGAACAAAACTTCGGTGACTGGTTAAGGTATGATCCAAGCGATTTAGCAGGGCATTTATTTCTTTTACGAGAGCCGCCGCCTCTGGAGGAGCGCGGCGAACAATAGGCCTTAAGTCTCTCTCACCCCTCTCAGATATCGCGCTTGCTAACTGCTGGAGCGGGCGCAGACCAAACTGCACAGCAATAACTGATATTACTAACGTTCCAAAAGCCAATATCAGGCCCGCAGCAATACATAAACGCAATAATTCAGCATAAACCTGCCGGCGAGCATCCGTGGTTTCTGCAACGTAAACTGCAAAATTCTGTTCCCGACCATAATTCAATGCCCGTGATTGCACAGCCACTACTCGAACTTCCTCTCCTCTGAAATCAAGAGTCTGCAAATGCGGCTCAGCCGGATCCAGCGATAATTGAGGCAAATCACGATAACCAGTAACTAACTCGCCATCTGGCAATGAGCGAACAGCATAAAATACGCGCTCTTCGCCTGATCGGGCCAACATCTGCAATGCGACATACGGTAAATCAATGCTAAGTTCCTCATTTTCCAACACTACTCGATCCGCTATTGCCAATGCTGAACCTAGTAGAACTTGATCATATGCTACCTCATTGGTTGCTCGGCCCTGGACATAAACTGCGCCCATGAACAAAGCTGTTAAAGGGACTAGCGGCAACAAAATACCAATAAGCAGTCGGGTGCGTATTCGTAGCATTATTGTTAATCCTCGGTCAGCAGCATGTAACCAACACCCCGAACCGTCTTGAGCGCAACTCGACTACCAGAAATTTTCTTGCGGATGCGGCTAATTAATACCTCTACCGCGTTTTCTAGTGGAGGATCACTGGTATCATAAACCTGATTAATAAGATCATCTTTGGTCACCACTAACTCTGCCTTTTCCATAAACAGTTTCAGACCGGCAAATTCCCTTCTTGCGAGAGTTACGTCGCTTCCCGAGAGGGTCACAGTATGACTTTTAGGGTCAAGAGTAAGATCGCCAAATTTAAAGGTTGCCCCTGCAACCCTTCCATTTTGCCGTCGGGCCAAAACCCGAATACGTGCCATTAACTCCTCCATTTCGAATGGCTTAACTAAATAATCATCTGCGCCTGCATCTAGGCCCACAACACGGTCAGTTAAGCTATCCTGAGCGGTCAAAATTAAAATGGCTGGCGTGCGCATTGAAGAGGAGAACAGCGGCAACAGCGACAAGCCATTTCCATCAGGCAAGTTTAAATCCAATACCACAACATCATACTCATAACTGGCGAAAAAATCCCTCGCTACAGAAATATTCTGTGCCCAATCAACTGCCTCATAGTTTTTGCTAAGAGCGTCAGCAATGGCCGTCCCGATCACGGCATTATCTTCTACAATAAGAGTACGCATCCCAGGCCCCCTATACCACGATTGCTGACCTTTTGCTGACATCATCTAAATTTAACTTAGAACGTCAGGAAACGGACAGGGTTGATAATGTATGTGAACGCTTTGCTCGCGACAAGAAAATCTCTTGCTCGACTAGAGAGCGCGCGAATTACCTTTGGGAGGAGGCTTAGTTGGTGCACATAAGCACGGCGATATTACTTGGAACTCTGTGCAGCAGCTTGTCATGTGGCGCTCAGGAGCCGTTCTTTGTTCGTGCTGAAAATTCTAACGGTCCGGAAGTACTCAATTTATACTCAACAGCTGATTATAGCATCGTTGAACCTGTGCTGCAGGCTTATGTGGACCTGAACCCCGGCATAGAAATTGCGTATTATGATCTGCAAAGCCAGGATCTATTTGAACGTGTTTTTGAAGAAAGCCAAACTGCCGATCTAGTGTGGTCTTCAGCCATGGATTTACAAATGAAGCTGGTAAATGATGGGTTCGCACAAAGGGTAGAGATCCCCTCCCGAAACCAGCTGCCTAACTGGGCTGTATGGAGAGATGAGGCTTTTGCCATATCCGTAGAACCAGCGGTGATGGTCTATAATAGAGAACTGATAAATGAAACAGATGTCCCCGTAACAAGAGGGGAGCTTCTCGATTGGCTGCAAAACACCGATCAAGGTTTTGGCTCCATAGGGACCTACGACATTGAGCGATCTGGCCTCGGAACATTACTGGTAGCACACGACGCAGCTCAAAGCTCAGATTTTTGGGATTTGATGGTAGCAATGGGACAAAACCAAGTTTCTCTCTTCTCTTCTTCAAGCGCTCTAATTGAACGGGTTGTTGATGGGCGATTGAGCCTGGCTTACAATGTTGTTGGCTCTTACGCTGCTGCTAGAGCTCAAAATGAACCTCAACTAGGTGTAATTCTGCCAATCGACTATACGCTTCTAGTATCACGTATTGCTTTTGTTCCGGCTGCAGCAACCAATGCCAGACTTGGCAAGGAGCTACTTTCATTTCTTCTTTCTGAACAAGGGCAAACAATCTTAAATTATGAAGTTGGTTTTCCTGCTACCCATAACAAGGTTAGTTGGACACAAGCCCTCTTCCCTGATGCAGCCTCGGAGAGGCTGGCGCTCGACCCTTTACCCGTGGATACGAGCTTGCTTGTCTATCTTGATCGGGCACGTCGGGATAACCTTATCCGCCAATGGCGGGAAGCTTTGAACGGAGCTTTATGATGGCCCGTTTAAGCTTAAACTCAGCAATAATTAGGAGGAGATATCCATGCTGAAAAAACTACTAGTCGCAGGCATTGCGGCAACTTCATTTGTGGGCGTGGCATCAGCTGACGGTCACCAACTAGTCGATAACATTGATTTCCTTATCCCTGGCGGCGCCGGCGGCGGCTGGGATGGCACAGCAAGAGGAACAGGCGAAGCCCTCACCGGTGCTGGTCTCGTGGGATCTGCAACATATGAAAATATGTCTGGTGGCGGTGGCGGTGTTGCCATTGGTCATTTGATTGAAAATGCAGATAGCCTTCATGGAACTATGATGGTCAACTCTACGCCTATCGTAATTCGCTCGCTACAGGGTGTATTCCCATATAACTTCCGCGACCTAACAATGGTTGCAGGTGTTATCGGGGACTACGGCGCGATGGTATCCCATGCTGGCTCAAGCATTACCTCAATGGATGACCTGGTTGCAGCTTACAATGCCGACGCATCTAGTGTTGCTGTCGGCGGTGGCTCCGTGCCTGGCGGTATGGATCACCTAATCGCTGCTGCAGTACTAAACGCTGCTGGCGCAGATGCTACACAAGTAGCTTACCTTCCTTACGATGCAGGCGGCGAAGCGATGGCTGGTTTGTTATCTGGTGAGATTGAAGCGCTATCAACTGGGTTCGGCGAAGCGAAAGCTCTAGCTGAACAAGGCGAAGTGAACATTCTTTGTGTGACTTCTCCAGCTGGTGCAACAGATTACGCTGCGTGCCCTGCAGAGTTTGTGAACTGGCGCGGATTCTTCGCCTCTCCAACGATCCCTGCTGAAACTGTTGATTCATATCGCGCAGCACTAGCAGCTATGTACGATACCCCCGAATGGGAAGCAGTTAGAGAGCGGAACGGCTGGGTTAACATCTTTAATGAAGGTGATGATTTCGTAAGCTTCTTGGAAGACCAAGAGAAAGTTATTGGCGACTTAATGACGTCACTAGGCTTCCTCTAGGGATTATTTCAGGTGGAGCCTAATTGGCTCCACCTATTTTTTGGGAGTTATTAATGTCTTCTTGGTTAACAGTAGACAGGCTTGTTGGCCTTGTTTTGCTTATCGTTTCGATACTTTTTTGCCTGCAGGCATGGCAGTTAATTAATGACATAGCACCAATTTTTCGAAATAACCCCATGCGCTTAGATACCATGCCCAAAATAATTGGCGTGGTAGCAATAATCGCCTCTCTTATTACTATTTTTATGCCCTCGACTTCCTTGCGGGAGTCAAATGATTCTAAGGTTTTAGAAGCCAAAGAAAAACTTAAAGAAGAAATTAGTTTCGCAAACATTGGCGATTATGCTGTAGGCCAGCTGGCGGCCATGATCGCCCTTATGTGTGTCTACACACTAGTTTTGAGGCCTTTGGGCTTCATACCCTCAACCGTAGGTTTTTTATTTTTAGGCAGTCTATTGCTCGGAGAACGCAGATGGGTAGGCATGGTTTTAGTTTCCATCATCGCCCCGAGCGCCATCTGGTTACTTGTGACGTATGTGCTGGAGAGAAAAATTCCAGCTTGGCCTAGCTTCTAAGAATTCAAAGGACATTATCAATGATCGAGGGTATTCTCACAGGATTGCAAGCCGCTTTTACGATTGAGGCAATTTTGCTGGTTGTTTTGGGCTGTATAGTCGGGTCATTCATAGGAATGGTACCGGGTTTAGGCCCAATGCAAGTCATTGCCATCATGATTCCTATCGCTGTGGGTTTAGGCGACCCTGCAGTAGCAATGATTATGTTAGCAGGCGTATACTATGGGGCGGTATTTGGCGGCTCAACATCATCCATACTGATTAATGCACCAGGCGTTGCCTCAACTGTAGCCACGAGTTTTGATGGTTACCCGATGGCTCGAAAAGGCCTCGCTGGAAAGGCACTAACCATTGCCGCTATTTCTAGTTTTTCGGGCGGGGTAATTGGAGCAATTATGCTTACCATTGCGGCGAAGCCCTTAGCTGATGTAGCCTTGTTGTTTACTTCACCAGAGTACTTTGCCGTCATGGTTCTTGGTATGACCGCTGTAGCGGCTTTTGGAGAACGCGGAAGAGCATACAAAGCTGTACTGATGCTAATATTTGGAATGGTATTGGCCAGTATTGGTGAAGGCAGCATGTTTGCTAACAAACCAAGATTCACATTCGGCTATGTGCCCATACAAGATGGAATTAGCGCTATTACTTTAATTATGGGTCTCTTCGCCTTACCGGAGGC
>CAXQZM010000086.1:0-14421 GCA_964228455.1 Alphaproteobacteria bacterium
AAAGAATGGGGCGGAGATCCACCAACAGACTAAGGTTGAGAGAATTGAGCAACTCCCTGATCACACATGGTTAGTGCATACAAATCAGGGGCAAATCAAAACCGAGCATGTGGTAAATGCGGGGGGATTGTGGGCTCGGGAAGTTGGTAGAATGGTTGGCTTAGAGCTTCCTGTTCTTGCAATGGAGCACATGTATCTGATTACGGACGATATGCCGGAAGTTGCTGATTTTAATGCCAAAAGAGGCAAAGAAATGCTCCATGCTGTGGATTTTGATGGAGAGTTATACCTCCGGCAGGAACGCGGTGGAATGCTTATGGGAACTTACGAGAAGGATTGCCGTCCGTGGATGCCATATGAAACTAGCTGGGATTTCTCAAAAGAGCTTCTGGAGCCCGACTTAGACCGGATAACAAACGAGCTGGAGGTCGGCTTTAAACACTTCCCAGCATTCCAACACACCGGCATTAAACAGATTATCAACGGTCCATTTACTTTTGCACCCGACGGAAATCCACTTGTTGGCCCTATCCAAGGTAAACGCGGCCTATGGATGGCTTGCGGTGTTATGGCTGGCTTCTCGCAAGGTGGCGGGGTTGGGTTAGCGCTTGCAAATTGGATGATTGAAGGTGACCCAGGGTTTGACGTGTTTGCAATGGATGTTTCACGGTTTGGAGATTTTGCAACGCTTGCTTACACAAACGCAAAAGTACGAGAAAATTATTCACGAAGGTTCTCAATACGCTTCCCGAATGAGGAATTGCCGGCTGCTCGACCATTGCGAACAACACCCATTTATGATCGTCAGACAAAGTTGGGCGCGCAAATGGGTGTATCGTACGGTCTTGAAGTACCCCTTTGGTATGCTCCCGAAGGAGTTCGGGATGAATTCTCGTGGTATAGATCTACTGATTTTCCATATGTAGCTGCTGAGGCAAGAAATGTCCGTGAAAACGTTGGCATTATTGAGACATCTGGGTTTGCAAAATACAGTGTTACGGGAAAAGATGCCGCAGCGTACCTTGACCGCCTTCTTTCAAATCGCTTGCCTTCAGTTGGGCGAATGACACTAGCGCCAATGCTTAAACATGATGGCCGAGTCATCGGTGATTTTACATTAGGTCAGCCATATGAAGGAGAGTATTTATTAATAGGCTCAGGAATTGCTGAAGATTATCATATGAGGTGGTTTGCCGAACAAGCCGAGGACTATGAAGTTGACGTCGAGGCATATGGACCATCTATGGCTGGTCTATCTATAGCTGGCCCGAAGGCGAGGGAGCTTCTTCAACGGGTGACCAGGGAAGATGTTAGTGCCAATGGTATGAAATTCATGGACCTCCGTACTATGGACATTGGGTTGTCCTCAGCAATGGTTGGACGCGTTTCATTTACAGGCGACCTCGGTTACGAGTTATGGATGGAACCTCATGACCAGGTTCACATATGGGACACATTGATTAATGCAGGGGAAGATCTCGGTCTAAAACCATTTGGCCTTCGAGCACTGAACTCGCTCCGTTTAGAGAAAGGCTTCGGAGGGTGGGCGAGTGAGTATAGGCCTATATACGATGCTTACGAATGTGGACTGGGTCGTTTTATTGCCCTGGATAAGGATGCCGATTTCATTGGGAAAACAGCGGCAACTGATCACAAGCAACTTGGTGGTTCAAAATACAAATTACTTACTTTCGTAGTCGATGCAAACAACTCAGACGTAATCGGCGATGAGCCAATTTTAATGAACGGACGCTGCGTTGGTTGGGTAACATCTGGTGGTTATGCTCACACCTCAAACGCATCAGTGGCCTTAGGGTACGTTCCAAAAGAACTTGCGTCTAAAGATGACGGCTGGAGTATAGATATCATTGGTGAAAACCACAGCGCAAAACGACAAGCAAACGCACTATTTGATCACAATGGACAACGTATGCGCGGATAGGGATCTAAACGAAGCATTTTCCACTTGTCAGGTGTGTCTGGAATAGATAGGCGCCTGACCGTGTCGGAGGGATGGCAGAGCGGTTGAATGCACCGGTCTTGAAAACCGGCAAGGGTTAACGCCCTTCCAGGGTTCGAATCCCTGTCCCTCCGCCATCTGACTCTACAGAGTTAATAGTTACACGCACTATTAAAGCCTAGCTACATAAAATAGTTTGTACTCCTGAATCGTAGTGTATTACTATGTGCATGAGTTATGACAACAGTAATAGTTAGCCATCCCGATTTCTTGGAGCACGTCACGCCCGCGGGACACCCAGAGCAGAGAGCTCGTTTAGAGCTTATATTGCAGGCGCTTGAGCCTCTAAACTTGACAAAGATAGATTCGGGAATGGCAAGTGATCAAGATATATTGCGCGGGCACTCGGCAGACCACATAAAGCAATTACGGGACCAGGTTCCAATGAGTGGGTTCACATCATTGGATGCGGATACTCATATGTCGCCTGGGTCTCTACAAGCTGCTTATCGGGCGGTTGGAAGTGTTCTGGGTGCAGTTGATGCCGTAATCAATGGAAGCGCGGTAAATTCGTTTGCGGCAGTTAGACCACCAGGTCACCACGCGGAGACAAATAAGCCTATGGGGTTTTGTTTATTCGGAAACGTCGCACTTGGAGTGAAATATGCACTTGATTTCCATAAACTAAAAAAGGTCGCCGTAATCGATTTTGATGTACATCATGGGAATGGAACACAAGATCTTTTGTGGAATGAGCCCAGAGCGCTAACCGTCACTTCACAGCAAATGCCATTATGGCCTGGTACAGGCTTAGAAACTGAGACTGGTGGATATAATAATATTTTAAACATGCCACTACCGCCAGAAAGCGATGGAAGCGCGATGCGGAGGGCATATGAGCAGTTCGCGTTTCCACGTATCATTGCATTTGAACCCGAGCTAATTTTTATATCAGCTGGCTTTGATGCACACATAGACGATCCGTTAGCGCAGCTTAACTGGACCACAAATGACTTTGCTTGGCTCACGGACAGGATTTGTAAACTCGCACAGGAGCTATGCAACGGCAGGTTGGTTTCGACTCTAGAGGGCGGCTATAATCTCAATGCCCTAACCGAGGCAGTTAAAGCCCATGTCGAAGTATTAATGCATTGGAGCAAGACACGAAATGAATAAACCCGGGAGGCCCCTAGAAGGCATCAGGGTCATTGAGTTTGGCCACATGGTTATGGGACCTACTTGCGGGCTTATATTAGCCGATCTTGGTGCGGAGGTAATAAAGGTAGAGCCAGCACCAAACGGTGATAACACCCGTCGACTACCCGGCTCAGGAGCAGGCTATTTTGGAGCGTACAATCGTAATAAGAAAAGTGTTTCTATAAATTTAAAGTCGTCGATTGGCTTGGAATTCGCAACTAAACTTGTAGCTAGCGCAGACGTCTTAGTTGAAAACTTTGGACCGGGTGTCTTAGACCAACTAGGACTTGGTTTCGAAACCCTGAAACACGTTAATCCAAGACTGGTCTACTGCGCATTAAAAGGGTTCTTGACGGGTCCCTACGAACATCGAGCGGCACTTGATGAAGTTGCGCAAATGATGGGAGGACTTGCATACATGACCGGTCCAACAGGCCAACCTTTGCGCGCTGGCGCCTCAGTTAATGATATCATGGCGGGACTGTTTGGGGTTATTGCCGTACAAGCGGCACTTTGGGAACGAAGACAGACAGGTGCTGGCAAATTTATAAGATCAGGGTTATTTGAAAATAACCTTTTTCTTGTTGCTCAACACATGGTGCAGTTCATGCAAACGGGAGTTCCCGCTGTACCCATGCCTGAGAGGACAGCCGCCTGGGCAGTATATGATGTTTTTGAAACAGGCGATAAAAAGAAAATATTTATTGGCGTCGTGAGTGACAAGCAATGGAGGAGCTTCTGCTCGGCCTTTGACTTGAATGATCTGGCCAATGACCAAAGCCTCAATACCAACGCGAAAAGAGTAGCAAAAAGGAACACCTTTTTACCCCGTCTGCGCAATATTCTCAAAACCAGGAGCTTAGATGAATTAGCTAGCTTATTAGAGGATATAGGGTTACCATTTGCACCGATCGGAAAACCTGACGAACTAATTGATGACCCACATGTGAACCATCCCGGAGCAACTGTAAACGTTACACTCGATAATGGGTCTATTGCGAAAGTGCCAAGTCTACCATTCGAGTATGATGGTGTTAGACCAGATCTGTACCTTGATCTCCCAAAGGTTGGCGAACATAGTGAAGCGCTGGCAATAGAGATGGGATACACAGCGGAGGCCCTTGAAGCTCTGCGTCTCGAACTAGGCCAAGAGAGTAATGAACCTTAAGTACCAACGCTTTCTGGAATATAATCCAGGGGTATCTTGGGCATTAAAGGCCTGAAAGGAAAATCCGGGTTTCTTCCTTTTGGGGGTTTTCAAAGATTTGTTCTGGATGACCTTCTTCGCACACCACGCCGTCTTTCAGAAAACATATTTTGTCTGCGGCTTTCCGAGCAAAATTCATTTCATGAGTCGCCATCACAATGGTCATTCCATCCTCTTTAAGTTTTAAAAGAACATCTAAGACTTCTCCGACTAATTGAGGATCTAAAGCAGATGTAATCTCATCAAAAAGCATGACCTGCGGCTTCATGGCCAAGGCCCGCACAATTGCAACACGTTGCTGTTTACCACCTGATAACTGATCTGGATATTTGTTAATCTGGTCTCGTAAACCAAATCGATCAAATAGCTTTGTTACCTCGTCACGCAGCTCTGCTGGTGATTTTTTATATACTCGACGAGGAGCCAACATAACATTGGAAGCGGCGTCCAGGTGAGGGAATAAGTTAAAACTCTGAAATACAAATCCTACTTTGGTTCGAATAGGTTGTGGATCCAAGCCAGGCACCGAAATATCTTCACCATCTAGTATAATCTCTCCCTCATCAATTACTTCCAGTAGATTCATACAGCGTAAAAGCGTAGATTTCCCAGCACCTGATGCTCCAATTAAACACACCATTTCACCCTGGTTGGCAATCATATCTACGCCGTTACACACTGCGACATCACCAAACTTCTTGACCACCTTCGATAATCTGAGTTTTTCCATCATTGCCGCTCCCGACTTTGACGCGCCATTAAGTAATCAGCGTACCTAGTTGCCGGAACGGTTATTACTAAAAAAATAATTGCAGCGCCGACATAAGGAGTGAAATTTGCGAGAAGAGATTTAAATACACCAGCCTGCCTGAATATCTCTACGGGCCCAATAAAGCTAAGCAATGACACATCTTTCTGAAGAGCAATAAGCATGTTCATCTGACTAGGAACAACATTTCGGATAGCCTGAGGGAGTATCACGTCCCTCATTGCCTGACGCTCTGTAAGTCCAAGCGATAGAGCAGCAGCTCGCTGACTTTTATGGACACTATCAATACCAGACCTAAAAATTTCGGCAACATATGCCGAGTAGGTGAGAATTAGGGCTAAAGAGCCCCATATGTAAGGAGAATTCCAAGGTCGTGGCAGTCCTAGGCCAGGGATACCAAAACCTATCAAGTAAACCGTGAGAATGACGGGGACCCCTCGAAAAACATCAGTGAATATTGCACTAAATACTTTCAATGGGAAAAGGGCAGGTGAATTAACACTTCGGGCTAATGCAATAACTAAACCTAAAACTGCAATAGCTGGCGCAGACCAAGCGAATATCATTACATTCACCGTAAAGGCCTCAAGTAACTTGGGGAATGACTTTGCAAGCACGCTCGAATTAAAAAAACTCTTCTGAACCTTCTCCCACCCAGGGGTCATCGGCACCAAAATAACTAGCGCTAGCACTACAAACAAAGTGCTAACACTAGCTATGATGATTGAACGACGCTTTTGAGCAGCGTCGTAATCAGCTCGACGAGATTTCGTCATTTTGTGAGCGCCGCTTTTACTTGATTAAAGGAACCCCTGTTGTGTCCTGCAACCACGTTGCTTCGATTGACTGCAAAGTGCCGTTATCTTTTAATTCTGCGAGTGCTAAGTCCACGCACTCTTTTAACGGGTTTCCATCTTCCATAAGCATGCCAAAGTTATCTGGATTATCGCTCTGGTCAGCAGCAAACTGGCCAATCACTGCCGAGCCTTCGATCATAACAGCACTTAAAAACAATGCAGTTGGTAAATCGAAAAGTGCGGCATCAATTTGATTGGCGCTCATAGCTGCGTTAACGTCTGCGTTATCCCCATAGAGCAACAGGTCCTGCGTGGGCTGTATAACATTCTGAAGCTTCGAAACAGCTGTTGTGGAGCCCACTGCACCCCATTTAAGGTCCTTAAGAGCATCTAAAGTCGGCTCAGTTCCTGTGGCGCCCGGAGCCACTAGAACAGCCATCGGAGCGGTATAATAGGGAGCCGAGAAATCAACGACTTCGTCACGTTCTGCAGTAATTGAGTATTGCTGCATATTCATATCAAAGTTTTTTGCGCCGGGTTGAATTGCCTCATCGAAAGATGACCTCACCCAAACTACATCTTGATTGTCAAAACCCATTGCAACAGCAACAGCGTATGCAACGGCGGCTTCAAATCCTGCTCCACTTTCTGGATTATCATCCATTACCCAAGGATAATATGCTGGGTTACCTGTAGCGATTGTTAGCTTCCCGGCAGTCAATGTTTTGCCATCGGCGCAATGGCCGTCAGCGTGAGCTGAAACAGCGAGCAGTAAAGATGCTGCGGTAGCTAATACAATTTTAGTCTTCATGACCGTCTCCTTTAGATATTCCTAAACCAACTATAGGTTCGGTGTCTTGTCTGTAAGTTAGTATAGTTGGGTGAATCTAGTGATAAAATATCATAAATTCCAAGAAGCCAAACGTGATAGTTGGATTGCATTTCATCTTCTTTTTAGTTATCGGAGGCGACAAGATATAAGTACTTAATTTTACTGGTAATTTTATGAAATTGCGCACCTTTAGCTTATTAGCCTCCTTCACATTCTTTGCTGCCTGCGAGAGTTTACCCGTCCCAGATGGTTTTTCTCTTCCAGCTGGATTTGGAACCGGGGAATCCTCAGATGGACCATTAGTTGGAGTAGAATTAGTAAATTCGTTCCTCGCTAATCCAAAGCCACTCTCAGCCTATCAGACAGGTGATGCCTATGAGGTTAATGGAATTCGGTACGAGCCAGCTGAAGATTTTGCATACTCAGCGAACGGATTAGTAGTAGTGTTTGCTGACTCGGTAGACGGCGCATTGACTGCAAGTGGCGAGACATACAGAAGTAATGAGCTCACAGCGGCACATCCAACACTGCCTTTTCAAACTGTCGTCAACGTTCGCAGGATCGACAATAACAAGTCTGTGGCGGTTCGGATCAATGATCGCGGCCCCTTTGCTTTCGCGCGAATAATCGAATTGAGCAAGGCTGCTGCTGATGTCCTTGACGTGACCAATGAAAGTCTAGTTGAGGTCCAAGTGACCGTGCTTATGCCTGAAACTGAGCTCCTTCGTAGCGCCTTAGCAAATAATAGGGTTATCCCTGGCTCGGTAGAACCCAATAATTTGGAAACAGCATCAGCGGAATCCACCAGCCAAACTGCATCGACCGGGGGCTACTATGTCCAGGTTGGCGTATATCGTGAGCTCATAAACGCAAACGGAATTCGTGATCGGATGGCATCCATTGGCGATACAAAAATAGAAAGGCAAGGCGAGTTGTATAGGGTGGTTATTGGACCTTACAGCTCAAATATGGACGCTCAAGCAGTCGTCGGCCAAGTATTTGCCGAAGGTGCTATTAATGCGATTGTGATTCAGCGTTAGCGCAGTTCAGCAGTTCATGAGGCGCTTTGGCGGCTTTGCAGCCGTTTTTATACTGGCATTGTCAAATTTTGCCTGGGGCCAGTTTTCAACCTCTGCACGTCAAGCGGTGGTATATGATTTTGAGACTTGGCAACTCTTATATACAAAAAATGCCGATCAACCAATGACGCCAAGTTCTATGACGAAAATCATGACGGCGTACATTATCTTTGAAGCCATAGAAAATAATGAAATCACTTTAGAGCAAAGATTTCGAATAACGAGAAATGCTTTTCGGCGTGAGGGGTCCACGATGTGGCTTCGTCTGGATACTCGAGTGCCTGTAGACGACCTTCTAAATGGGCTTATTGTTCAATCAGGCAATGATGCCTCGGTTGCTTTGGCGGAAGGCCTGGAAGGGAGCGTATCAGCGTTCGTAAACCGCATGAACGAGACCGCTTTGCGCTTAGGCATGAGGAACACGCGGTTTGTAAATCCTTCGGGCCTTAATCCGGATGACCCTAATGATCCAATGAACCAAACAACCGCTAACGATATCGCGGTGCTATCTCGCGCCATGATCGATCAATTCCCACAATACTACACCTATTTTTCTACACCCGAATTTGAGTTTGCAGGCATCAACCAGACCAATAGAAACTTATTGCTTGGTGGCCCTTTTGGTGTGGATGGAATAAAAACGGGATATACGGCGGCTGGCGGTTACGGGCAGGCTGTTTCTGCAATTGATCAGCAAACAGGCCGGCGGATTGTTGTTGTCTTTAATGGGACAGAATCAAAAGCTGCCCGAAAGAGAGAAGCAGAGAGATTAATTGAATTCGGCCTTGAAAACTTTTCAAACCATCAGATTTTTGATGTTAATCAGATTGTTGGATACGCTCCCGTATGGCTTGGAACCGATCAATTAATGCCCCTTGTTGTTAAAAGACGGGTCAGACGAACATTGAGGGTCAATGCTATAAATAATATGCAAGGTACAATGATCTTATACCAAAGCCCTTTGAACGCGCCGGTAGCTGAGGGTCAAGAATTAGGTAGGCTATTGTATTTTTCATTAGGGATGTCAGGTGAATCAGCCCCATTTGAAGAGACTATTTATGCTGGGAAAAATATTGATAAACTTGGTCCGCTTGATGCTGCATTAGAAGGCGTTTACCACTACTTTTTGTCCAATTAATCATTAGTGGGCATTCGACAAATAGGACGCTAAGAACAACTTATGTTTATCAGCTTTGAAGGTGGCGAAGGCACCGGAAAATCAACCCAAATACGTCGTCTTGCTGGTTTTCTTGAGCGCAGAGGAAAAAGCGTTGTGGTTTTACGCGAACCGGGCGGTGCGCCAGGGGCAGAAGCTATCAGAACTCTTCTCTTAAATGGTGATCCAGATCGTTGGGATGCAATCGAAGAGCTTTTACTATTTTCGGCGGCACGTCACGAGCTTGTACGAACAAAAATTAAACCAGCTTTAGAACAAGGCTCATGGGTGCTTTGCGATCGCTATGCTGATTCAAGCGCAGTCTATCAGGGAAGAGCAGGGGGGGTTCCTGCAGAAATCTTACAAGCTGTTGAAGATCTTGCAACAGGTCAATTAACCCCAGATTTAACGTTTCTTTTAGATCTCCCCGTAGAGGTGGGACTTGCAAGGGCAAGCAGCCGCATTGCTGGGCAGAGCGATGAAAATTCTGAGGCGAGATTTGAAGCAAAGGATAAAAACTTTCATGAGTCTGTGCGAGCAGCTTTTCTTTCCAGAGCATTAACTTTTTCGGAGAGATTCTGTGTTATTGATGCTGATCGGGATGAATCGCGCGTTGCCGCTACAATTCAATCGGAGTTAGAACAGCGATTATAATGCTTATAGGACATGAAATCCAAAATAGGTATTTTGATACACAAATAAGTACTAACTGTATCCATCGAGCCTATCTCCTTGAAGGAATTAAGGGGTTAGGAAAGGCTACATTTGCGCGTGCCATAAGCCAAAAAATTTTGGGTGGATCCGATGCAGAAAGCCTGATGAGGGCAGGATCACATCCGGACTTCACCGAATTGAAAATACAAGAGGATACTAAAACTGGCAAACTAAGAAGGGACATCACTAGAGATCAAGTCGAGAAACTCTTGATATTCATGATGAGGCATCCAGTCATTGCAAAACATAAAGTAGTTCTTATTGATGCAGCCGATGACCTAAACTTAAACGCAGCGAACAACTTGCTTAAATGGATTGAGGAACCTCGCCCTAACACATGCGTACTTATGGTTGCTCATAGACCCGAAAAATTACTTCCAACCATTCGGTCGCGCTGCACCAGAATTGTTTTCAAACCCCTTAGTAAATCTGATTTTGATATATTTGCCGAGCAAAATGAATTACCAAATACGACGGCATTTTACGAGCTCTCTGGTGGCGTACCTGGCCAGGCAATAACAATGAATGATCCAAATGTTCAAAAGGTTAATGCCTTAATGGCAGGCTTGGTTCAGAAGCAATTTCAAGCTGATCCATTAGAAATTAACCAATCCGTTTCGGCTCTGCTGCCATCAATTGACCTTGAAGGCTTAGCTACGTCATTTCGCCTTCTAAGATACAATTTAAGAATAGCGGCCGGGCAGGGGGCTAACGCTAGGGTCGCAGGAATTGCTGCGAAAGCATACACTTTAGCGCAAGGTAGAGAGGCACAGGCAAAATCCTTAAATGTTGATCCAAAGCACGTTTTAGTTTCGACTCTCCTTGACCTACGCGACTTAAGTCGCGAAGGGCGTGCGGATGGTTGATAACGCGTCCTTCTATGTGACAACTCCGATTTATTACGTAAATGACCGTCCTCATATTGGTCACGCTTACACATCGCTTGCGTGCGATATAATTGCCAGATTTAAAAGGCTGGATGGCCATGATGTCTTTTTCTTAACAGGCACTGATGAGCACGGGCAGAAAATAGCACAAAGCGCAGCACAAAATGGTGTTGATCCACAAACCTTTACTGACCACGTAAGTAAAACTTTCAGGGATTTGGCAAGCGCCCTTGACTTTTCACACGACGATTTCATTCGCACCACGGAACAACGGCATAAGTCAGTTTGTCAGCTACTTTGGACGGAATTGGAGGCTAGGGGTCATATATATCTGGATACGTACTCAGGATGGTATTGCGTCTCAGATGAGGCCTACTATGATGAGAATGAATTAATTAAGCAGCCAGACGGCAGCTTTCAAACTGCTCTGGGTAAGTCGGTAGAATGGCTAGAAGAAGAAAACTATTTCTTTAGGCTAAGCGCATTTGAAACCAAGTTACTCGATCTTTACGAGCGCCAACCTGACTTTGTAATGCCCAAAAGCAGGCTAAACGAGGTGCGTTCTTTTGTTTCTAGCGGACTTAAAGATATCGCGATATCTCGAACAACGTTTGATTGGGGCGTGCCCGTTCCTGGCAATGAAAGACATGTCATGTATGTTTGGCTGGATGCGCTTACAAACTACGTTTCTGCACTGGGAGTTCCGAATTCTGAGAATCCACATTACGCAAAGTTTTGGCCAGCAAGCCTGCACGTCGTCGGGAAAGACATTCTTAGATTTCATGCGGTTTACTGGCCAGCATTTTTGCTTGGTGCCGATTGGCCACTTCCAGAGCGTGTATTCGCTCATGGGTGGTGGACTAATGAAGGTCAAAAAATTTCAAAATCGTTAGGAAACGCAATCGACCCATTAGAGTTAGTTCAAACATATGGGTTAGATCAAACCCGCTATTTTATGATGCGAGAAGTGCCATTTGGGAACGATGGTGACTTTTCCAGGTCTGCCATGGAAACAAGAATGAACTCAGATTTAGCTAATGCTTACGGAAATCTTGCCCAACGTGTTCTTTCGATGATTTTTAAGAACTGCAATGGATTGCTTCCAGATATGTCACCCCTAAATGAAACCGACACTGCACTACTAAGTCAAATAAACAACTTACTTCCAAGCGTCAGAGTGCAAATAAACAATCAAGAATTTCATAAATCTCTCGAAGAAATTTGGCGAGGCATATCCGCTGCTAATTCGTATGTGGATGATCAAGCACCTTGGGCGTTAAAGAAGAATGATCCCGATCGAATGGCAGTTGTGCTAGCGGTTTTACACGAAGTGGTCCGCAAAATAACCCTGTTACTACAACCGTTTATGCCTTCCACTACTGGCAAGCTTCTTGACTCACTATCTGTTGACCAAGCGCATCGAGATTTCAGTTACTGGGAGCATAAGGTTCTAAGCGGCACAGCGATAGAAAAACCACAGGGTTTATTCCCAAGATATGAGGCAAGATAGTTGTTAATCGATAGCCACTGTCACCTAGACTTCCCGCAGTTTAATGGACAAATTGAACAAGTAGTTAAGCGTGCAAAGGCAGCAGGCATTGGGAAAATAGTTACCATATGTACGCGACTAGATAGATTCTCAGAAGTAGAGAGCATCACGACTCAGTGTCCTGAGATCTTTATGGCAGCTGGAGTTCATCCGCATGAAGCAGGTGAAGTTGGTCTGAAAGATAAAAATAGTTTGTTGGTGCTTTGCGACAGGCCTAAGATGGTTGGGGTTGGTGAAACTGGTTTAGATTTCTTTTATGAGAGAAGTCCTAAATTAGAACAGGAAGAAAGCTTCCGCAATCATATCCATGTATGCCGCCAAACGCAGTTACCATTAATTGTGCACACTAGAGAGGCTGAGGCAGACACTATAAGAATATTGCAAGATGAAGCTCTAGCAGGGAGTTTCCCTGGAGTGATCCATTGCTTTACAGGAACTGCTACCCTGAGGGATGCCGCTTTAGAATTGGGTTTTTTCATATCCATAAGCGGTATCGCCACCTTTAATAAATCGCAGCAATTACGCGAAACAATATCAGGAATACCTTTAGATAGGATACTGGTAGAAACAGATGCTCCCTACCTCGCCCCGACCCCACATCGAGGTAAGACGAATGAACCTGCATATGTTGCCCACACAGCTGAGGCAATCGCTCAACTTTTGTCAGTAGAAAAAACCTTTTTTGAAGATCAAACAACAGATAACTTCCATCGCTTGTTCACAAAGGTGCCGAGGTGACATTAAGGGTAACAGTACTTGGCTGTGGGTCGTCGGGGGGCGTTCCTCTCATTGGCGAGCGCTGGGGTATCTGCGACCCAAAAAATCCCAAGAATAGGAGACGAAGAGCATCAATTTTATTGGAGCTAGCCGATACATCTGTTTTGGTTGATACCGGCCCCGACCTTAGGGCTCAAATAAACGATCTTGATAGAGGTGAGGGAGGCTTGCAAATTGATGCGGTACTATACACTCACGAGCACGCCGATCATGTTTCTGGGATCGATGATATGCGATTTTTGGCATACAGCCAAAATGGACAGATTTCCGCTTATGCTAAAGACCGCTGTAAGGATGTGTTAGAGCGCCGATTTGACTACATATTCAAAGGCATCGATGGCGCAAAATTATCTTACCCACCAATCATGAAAATGCACTTATGGCCTGACCGACTTCAAGTTGGATCTATGACAATTGATACCTGGGAGCAAGAACATGGCGATATAACCAGCCAAGGCGTTCGGGTCGGAAATTTTGCCTACTCAACAGATATTAGCAATTTAAGTTCCTCTAATCTGGAAGCTTTGATTGGCATAGACACTTGGATAGTTGGTTGCATTCGCAAAGAACCACACCCAGGGCATGCATCGCTAGATCAGATTATTAAATGGGCGGAGGTTGTTCAACCAAGGAGACTTTTGTTCACCCACATGACCGGGCTAATTGACTATGATAAATGGAACGCCGAAACCCCGTCCAATATGGAATGTGCTTACGATGGCCAAGTTCTTGAGCTTCCCACACAATAATAGAATTCAATTTAAACTATATAATCATTACGCCTTGGGTTAACTAACCACTTACCATACTTTCCATAATATATATTATGCGAATATCAGCAGTAAATCCTAGGCAAGCGGCCTCTAGCTAAATAGATAAGCGGACCAACCAACCTATTTGATTAATGTAAACACTGGAGGTGAACGTGCCTGAGAAAAGTAAACTCATATCGACAGCTCTGGATGAGGCCGAAGATCCATACCGTCGGCTTCGTGCATTAATGACTCAACTCAGGAACCCGGATGGAGGCTGAGAGTGGGACCTCGATCAGACCTTCAAGTCGATAGCACCATATACGATCGAAGAGGCTTATGAAGTCGCAGACGCAATAAATCGCAACGATACCGACGAGATAAAAAATGAACTCGGAGATTTGCTTTTACAAGTCTTCTTTCACGCACAGATAGCAGAGGACGCCAATCTTTTCACCGTAGAGGAAGTTTTTGACAGCATAACGAATAAAATGATCTCTCGGCATCCTCACGTGTTCGCATCCCCCGAGAACCGATCAGCAGAACAACAAAGACAAGCATGGGAGACAATTAAAGCAACTGAACGAGCTAGTAAAAAGGAAGCAGAAAAAGTATCTGCAATCGATGGCGTAGCAAGCGCCCGACCCGCCGTACTTCGGGCTGAAACACTAGTTAAACGCGCAGCTCGTATAGGGTTTGACTTTCCAGATGCACGTTCGTCCTCCGAAAAGATCGTGGAAGAATT
>CAXQZM010000087.1:0-11262 GCA_964228455.1 Alphaproteobacteria bacterium
GATGATAGGACGTGACTGGAGTTCAGACGTGTGCTCTTCCGATCTCTGACGAAGGTTTCACAGATAGCTTCCATGGGAATTGCCGATTGAACCCGAGCGTCAACTCCCTCGGCAAGAAGTGCAGACTTAAGAGCCAACGCATTAATTACCGTAGCCAACATACCCATATGATCGCCGGTAACCCTATCCAAACCGTTTGCCGCTCCAGCGACACCACGAAAAATATTTCCACCGCCAACAACTAAGCAAATCTCGCATCCAAGGGCTTTCACTTGGCGAATCTCTCCCGCCACACGAGCTAAGAATTTGGGGTCAATTCCATACTGCCGATCACCCATTAAAGCCTCTCCCGACAATTTTACGAGGAGTCGCTTGAACTTTTTCGGCTGGGTCATAAACTATCCTTGTTTAGTTTGCATGCCTTTAGCCTTAGCCACTGTGCGAGAAAAGACCCAAGCCAACACTTAAAGGTTTTTACTTAACCCGAGAGACAAAAAAGGGGCTCTAAAAGCCCCTTCTGTTAGAAATCAAAAACTATGATTTAACTAGCCATAGCCGCTACCTCTGCAGCAAAGTCATCCTCTTTTTTCTCCATCCCTTCTCCAAGTTGGAAACGAGCGAAGGCCTTCAGAGTGACCTCCTGTCCAAGATCTTTGGAAGATTTGGACAGAACGTCTGAAATTTTAGTTTCGCCGTCCACGACAAAAACTTGATCCATCAGGCAGAGTTCTTTTTTAAATTTAGCGAGCCGACCCTCTACCATCTTTTTGATTATTTCCTCAGGCCGGCCAGATTCACGAGCTTGTTCCAATAAAATTGTGCGCTCTTTTTCAATAATAGCTGGGTCCAGTTCTGCTTCTGAAATTGCAGCTGGAACGGGGTCGGCTGCCGCAACATGCATGCAAAGTTGCTTGCCAAGAGATGCTAAAGCCTCCTTTTCACCCTTCGATTCAAGAGCTATCAGCACACCAATTTTTCCAAGCCCGTCGACCACAGGGTTGTGCATGTAAGAGACCACTACGCCATCAGCTACCTCTAGAATTTTCGAGCGGCGGATGTTCATGTTCTCGCCGATAGTAGCAATCTTATCTGCAAGCTCCTCAGCTACTGATCTGTTTACCCCCGGGTACTGCTGGTCATTAAGTTCTGCTACATCTGCACCAGACGTTAGTGTTAATGAAGCTAGTGTTGACACAAATTCCTGAAAGGATTCATTTCGAGCGACAAAGTCAGTCTCAGCATTCACTTCAAGAACCGAGCCTTTCATCCCGTCAACCTTTACCGCAACCAGTCCGTCAACCGCTGCGCGATCAGATTTCTTGGCTGCCTTAGATAGGCCTTTTACCCGCAACCAGTCAGTTGCAGCTTCCATATCTCCATTATTTTCAGTGAGTGCTTTCTTGCAATCCATCATGCCTGCGCCAGTAGCTTCACGCAACTCACGAACTAGGCCAGCGGTTATAGCTGTCATGATCTTTTCCTTTTGTTTTGTAAACCTAGAATTCGCCTTCCTGCTTCAGAAGCATCCGCACAAAACTGGGCTTTTGGTGCACCAGAAATTGGCACACCGAATTATTTAATTATTGAGTTACTCGGCGGGAGCTTCTTCGGCAAGAACTTCTTCGGCAGGAACTTCTTCGGCAGGAACTTCTTCATCAGCCACAACCGTTTCCTCTGGGGCAGTATCCGATTCCCCCAGGTCCACTCCCTTTCCTACCATCTCGGCCTGGATACCATCCAAGATAGCGTCAGATACAAGCTCACAGTAGAGGTTAATTGCTCTTAGCGCATCATCATTACCTGGAATAGGATATTCAATGCCGTCAGGGTTAGAGTTTGAATCCACGACTGCTACAACCGGAATGCCAAGAACCTTAGCTTCAGCAATTGCTAAATGCTCTTTATTTGTGTCGATCACAAAAATAATATCAGGCAGTCCGCCCATGTCGCGAATACCATCTAGAGTCTTTTTTAATTTCTCATGTGTGCGGGTTAGATTTAATTGCTCCTTTTTCGTAAGGGCATTAACCTCCCCACTCTCCATTGTTTCTTCGATCTCACGCATACGTTTGATTGAAGCTGAGATAGTTTTCCAATTTGTTAGCATTCCACCGAGCCAGCGATGGTTAACATAGAATTGGCCTGAACGGCCTGCATACTCTGCTACTGTCTCAGCTGCCTGACGCTTGGTGCCAACGAATAAGACTCTTCCTCCTTTAGCAACAATCTCACGAATTGCTTCGAGAGCACGCCCCATTAATGGTGCTGTCTGGTCGAGGTTAAGAATGTGAACACCGTTACGATCACCAAAGATGAAGTGTTCCATCTTGGGGTTCCAGCGCCGAGTTGAGTGTCCGAAATGAACGCCAGCTTCGATTAGCTGACGCATTGTGAAAGTAGGCATCGCCATATGATATCTCCTTTGGTTGAGCCTCACCGGGGTCTATGTGGTTCACCAAAGGTGACCCCGGCTGTGAAGTTGAGGTCGCGCTAATAACCAGCTGAGCCTAGGAATCAAGGAAAAAGGATGAGTATCACCTAACTAGCATGTAATGAGCACCAGCATCTAAAGCCCCAACTTAAACTAGGGGTTTAACTCTGCCCCCACTATGAAACCTCCGCCAAGCAATCTTGACCCAGAATACGCAACGGCTACTTGGCCCGGTGCAATTCCATATTCAGGTGCATCTAAACGCAACTCTCCATCTCCAATAAAAACACCCTCTCCGGGCTCCATCGTGGAACGGATCTTTACACGAATACACTGGCCTGGTTGAAGATCCACAAGCCAGTTTTGATCCTTGATGTAAATTGTTTGCTTGGCCAGCGCAGATTTTGGCCCAACAACGACTTCAGCGCTCTCTGGTCTGACCTCAATAACATAAATTGGGTCCTGAAAACCTCCTACACCAAGCCCACGACGCTGACCTATCGTATAGCCAACGATTCCGGAGTGCTGGCCAAGGACACGATTATCGTCAATGTGTACAATATTTCCAGGCGCATCAGCTTCAGGCCGCAACTTTCTAACAACATTCACATAATCTCCACCTGGGACAAAGCAAATGTCCTGGCTGTCAGGTTTACTTGCTATTTCTAGCCCAAATTTTTCTGCTAACTCACGTGTCTTAGATTTTGGCCATGCGCCCAAAGGAAATCGAAGCAATTTTAGTTGGTCAGGCGTTGTTGCAAACAAGAAATAAGATTGATCTTTTACGCCATCAGCCGCTCGATGTAACTCTGGTCCGTTAATGCCCTCCCTACGCTCGATATAATGCCCAGTAGCAAGGGCGTCCGCATTAAGATCAAGCGCGGTCTGCATGAGATCTTTAAACTTTACCGTTTGGTTGCATCGAACGCAGGGAATCGGCGTCTCTCCACGGAGGTAAGAATCCGCGAAATCATCCATTACAGCATCACGAAATCGGCTTTCATAGTCCAAAACATAGTGGGGGAAGCCCATGAGTTCAGAAACCCGTCGAGCATCATAAATATCCTGGCCAGCGCAGCAAGCTCCAGACTTCTCTAAAGCAAACCCATGATCGTATAGCTGAAGAGTAACACCAACAATATCATAACCCTCAGAATGCAACAGCGCAGCGGTAACTGATGAATCAACTCCACCAGACATCGCAACAACCACCCGGGTGTCTTTTGGATCTTTATCTATGCCAAGGGAATTCATGGTGACATTTTAGGCAAGTTACGAAAATTTACCAATTCTGAATTGCAGACTCTAACAAAAAGACTTATGTCCGCGTTGTGGGAACTCCCCACTATGACGATAAACGACATTCGTAATAGACGTGATGGACCCGGGGGCAGTACCCGGCATCTCCACCATTTTCAATGCTTCTCCAGGAGGCATATAAGGGGATGAAATAGGATCGACATGCGTTCAAAGGGATGTTTTTCGTTCGGTATGGCACCGCTGTTATCGGGCCAAGCTTATAGTTGCAAATGACAACAACCAAGCACCGGTCGCTCTGGCTGCATAGCAGTCCGAAAAACCAAAACTTAAATCCCTAGATCTTTGCTAGATCTAGGTGGGGGGGTAAGGCACCTAGCAACAGAACGCCTGTTTTCCCCTGCTTGTTATACATCCAGCCTTTCTAATGGCGCTATCCACATTCAAATTCCAATATCGCTCAGTGCGCTCTTTCCCTTTACTTGGCTTGTCCCTAGAAGTGCACTATGACTGAGAAACCGGATAGCCTTATCCCATATGATAGCATGGTTATGAACGCGTTGCGTGCAGTGGTGCGTGAAGCTGTTCAAAGCGCGTCGGATGAAGGGTTGCCCGGCGACCATCACTTCTATCTTACGTATCGGACCGATCACCCTCTAGCAGAGATGCCAGACGCAATTGCCGCCAAGTATCCCACGGAGATACGTATTGTTCTGCAAAATCAGTTTTCTAATTTGTTCGTTGATGATTTTGGCTTTCATGTAACTTTGTATTTTGGAGGAATGCCAACACCTCTATACGTTCCTTTCGATGCTATCACATCTTTTCTTGATCCACACGTGCAGTTTTCGATGCGGTTTGAGCCCATCGGATTAGACTCAAATGTTTCAGACGAAGACGTTGCCGGCGACACCACTGATCGCAATAGTTCCGAAGAAGCTGATATCAGCGGCGATAACGTCGTAAAACTCTCAGCGTTCAGAAAAAGTTAGTCTGTTAAAGTCGCTAAACTAATTTGCGGTTGAAAATAATTATTGAGGCCAACCTAGTAACCAACCCTCTTCGTCGACAACACTCAAATTGTCCCTGAATCTAGTCCGATCCAACCAGTTTGATAAGCTGTTACGCTTCATAACTTGGACCACGGCTTGGACTTGCTTAGCGTCCTTAATGCGATGCGGGATATGTTCGAATTTAAACATTGATGGATAAACCTCAGCAAATACTATTGGAGAAGTTGGCTCCTCAAATGGCCAAATAGCAAGCTTCTCAGCAAATTTCTCACGGTGCCTTTGAAGGTTTGCAATCCCCATTAAGGCCTGTGAGCCAACCGACCCCGCGTAAGCAAGCTTCCAGCTGGGTTGCATTCTCGAGATCAATGATCCTTTCTCACGACCTAACGCCTCAAACTGTCGCCACTCTTTAATTCCATTGTCATAACATATGTTCTTTTTAGTAGGCAGAAATGGAAGGTTTAATTGGTGAGGCCGACCCCAAAAAACAGCTTTATCACCAAGTTGTTTGTTTATTGCGTTGGCAACTTCAAAACGATTATTTTCATTATTTGGCCTATCTATCAAAGTCCGCTCGAGATACTTCCAGGTAGACTTCCAGGGCGTGCCAGTTAGGCCTAAAGCGGCGGCAAATCCAGTCGGATAACCAAATGCAAAATCAAAACCGATAAGAACTCTTTTACCTAATGACACATGCTCTACCATTGCAGTATTGAGCCACTCATGAGCTGATGCACGAGTCGAGTGGTTCATCAGTACCTTTGAGCCTAGAAGATAGCCAGCAAGCCAAATTGAATCCTGACCTGATGTAGGTTTTGCTGCGGCAGAGTAATCCACGCAAATAAGACTATCAAACTGGTCCATTCTTGATAAATAGAACTTTGGAGGAAAATCAGTATGCTTGAAGATATTTTTGTTAGAAATCTAGCTGGCTATCAGTCTTATCATCTAAACCACCACAACCAGTTAACTCACTTTTTTGGAATTCCAATGATCGTAGTATCAGTTATTTGGATCTCGACTTGGCTGCCGATGAACTTAGCATATGTCGTTTTCTTTGGCTTCTTGGCGCTTTGGGTATCCATGGACCTAATTATTGGCCTAATTCTTACAATTGTATTTCTTCCATTCTTCGCCATTGGTTTTGCTTGGTTCGCAGAACTCGAAACAATGACAGGTGGGTTAATTGCCCTCGCTTTATTTGTTATTGGATGGACATTTCAAATAGTAGGTCACGTATTTGAAGGTCGAAAACCAGCTCTTTTAGATAATCTTTTTCAAGGTTTATTGGGTCCTATGTTTTTAGTTTACGAAGTGTTTGTGATTACAAAAATGCGTAAGC
The DNA here is from genome assembly GCA_964228455.1 of Alphaproteobacteria bacterium. Classification (GTDB taxonomy): domain Bacteria; phylum Pseudomonadota; class Alphaproteobacteria; order UBA7985; family UBA7985; genus CAXQZM01. Next base: position 6,044 of record CAXQZM010000087.1, read on the forward strand.
CTCTTCTTCGTAAAGTAGAGCGCGAGTTAGCGAAGATCGTAAATTAGAATATCAGTCATCTGCCTTATTGGGGGCAACTGATTGCTGGTTGCCACGTTTGCAACGCTCGCTGCAGTATTTGACCTCAGCCCAATCACGAACCCATTTTTTTCGCCATGAAAACGGTAAACCGCATGTCACACAAACTTTGGAAGGTAAGTTCTTTTTTGATACACCTTTAGGCATGCGTTGCAGATAGGTTTAAATTTGAGTCTCTCCAAGTCCTAGCAACCCTTTGAATTCACGGAGAGCGTTACTAAATGAGTGACATGCAAACATACCCCGTCTTACCTCTTCGTGATATTGTAGTTTTCCCCCACATGGTCGTACCTTTATTTGTCGGTCGTGATAAGTCTGTCCGCGCATTAGAAGCCGTCATGGGTGATGAGAAAGAAATCGTCCTAGTAACCCAAAGAGATGCCGGGGATGACGATCCAAATAGTGACAGTCTCTTTGAGATAGGCACGCTTTGCTCAGTTCTTCAGCTGTTAAAGCTCCCTGATGGTACAGTTAAAGTATTAGCGGAGGGCCGTGGCCGTGTGAAGCTAAGTAATGTTAGTGATGAAGACGGGTATTTCACAGCGGACGCAGCTCCATTGGATGAGATTGTCAGTGATTCCGAGGACTCCGACGCGCTTATGCAAACAGTACGTGGTCAGTTTGAGCAGTATGCCCGGCTTGCGAAAAAGCAAGGTGGAGAAATAGTTGGTCCAATCAAAGAAATAACTGACCCATCCAAGCTTGCAGACACCATTTCTGCGAACCTCAACGTGACAATAGAAGTAAAGCAAGGATTGCTGGAGGACCTCGATATTGCTGCTCGTCTTGAGTCGGTTTACGGACATATGGAGGGCGAAATTGGCGTGATGAAAGTCGAGAAACGCATTCGTGGTAAAGTCAAAAACCAAATGGAGAAAACCCAGCGTGAGTATTACCTCAATGAGCAGATGAAGGCGATACAAGCAGAACTCGATGGTCCGGAGTCAAAGGAAGAAAAAGACGAGCTTGAAGAAAAAATTGCTAATGCCAAACTAACGAAGGAGGCAAAGGAAAAAGCAGAATCTGAGCTCAAGAAGCTTCGAAATATGTCCCCGATGTCTGCAGAGGCGACAGTCGTTCGTTCATACCTAGATTGGCTAACAGCAATTCCCTGGCGTAAAAGGTCGAAAATCAAGAAAGATTTGAGTTCGGCCGAGAGCGTTCTCAATGCTGACCACTATGGTTTAGAAAAGGTCAAAGAGCGTATTTTAGAATATTTAGCGGTTCAAAACCGAATGCGGAAAACAAAAGGGCCTATTCTTTGTCTCGTCGGACCACCAGGTGTCGGCAAAACTTCCCTTGGCAAGTCTATCGCGAAGGCCACTGGCCGAAACTTTGTTCGAATGTCCTTAGGCGGCGTTCGAGATGAGAGTGAAATACGCGGTCATCGACGAACTTACATTGGATCAATGCCTGGAAAAGTCATTCAATCCATGAAGAAAGCCAAAACTACTAACCCTCTCTTCATGTTGGATGAAATTGACAAACTGGGGAATGACTGGCGTGGTGATCCATCTTCGGCACTTCTGGAAGTTCTTGATCCTGCGCAGAATAACACGTTCGCGGACCACTACCTTGAGGTCGACTACGATCTTTCCGACGTCATGTTCATCGCTACAGCTAACTCATACAACATGCCTGGACCACTAATGGATCGAATGGAGATCATCGAAATCGGTGGTTACACTGAGGAAGAAAAGATTGAGATAGCCAAACAGCACCTTATCCCGAGACAGATGAAGGATAACGGGGTGAAAAAGGGTGAATTAGAGATTGAAGAAACAGCAATTCGGGATCTTATTCGCTACTACACTCGTGAGGCCGGAGTTAGAAATTTGGAGCGCCAGCTGGGCAACTTGGCTCGCAAGGCAATCAAGAAAATTGACTTAGAAAAATCAGGTAATCTTGTTATCTCGGACCAAAACCTGAAGGATTTTGCTGGTATTCGAAAGCATCGATTTGGGCTCGTTGATGAACAAGACAAAGTAGGCATCGTGACTGGCCTCGCATACACAACGGTTGGTGGGGACATTCTGCATATTGAAGCTGTGACAACGCCAGGCAAAGGCCGTGTCATTACTACCGGTAAGCTTGGAGATGTCATGAAAGAATCAATCCAAGCCGCGGAAAGCTTTGTGAAATCAAGAGCTGCAGACTATGGTATTAAACCTGATTTGTTCCAAAAACGCGACATACATGTCCACGTTCCCGAGGGTGCAACACCTAAAGACGGACCATCGGCCGGTCTTGCAATGGTTACATCCATAGTTTCGGTTCTTACTGGAATCCCCGTGCGAAGAGATATCGCAATGACCGGCGAAGTCACATTGCAGGGTCGTGCTTTGCCTATCGGAGGTTTAAAGGAAAAATTACTTGCCGCGCTCCGTGCAGGATCAAAACTGGTGCTTATTCCTGAAGAGAACGAGAAAGATTTGGAGGAAGTTCCAGAATCTGTGAAGACGGGCTTAACTATTGAGTCAGTCAAACATGTCGATCAGGTTTTAGAGCATGCTCTGGTGCACCAGTTAACCCCTTTAACGGAAGAGGAAAGGTTAGCTGCAGAAGCTGCATTGGCTTCAAATAAAAAGTCAGATGAGGCTATTGTTGCTCACTAAATAATCCGCCAGCGCTTCAATATAATGGCGATAAGCTTGAGCTCTAACGAGGTAGTGCTTTCTACCAATCAGGGGCATGTTTACGGCACTTTAAATTGCCCCCCCGACCCCAAGTTTGCTGTTCTATTTATTGGTGGGTCTGGGCCCCATGACAGAGATGGGGTTACTGATAATTTTAGCGCTGGATACAAGGAGTGGTGCTCTATTTGGGCTGATCAGGGAATCGCAACGCTTCGCCTCGACAAACCAGGCTCTGGAAATAGCCCAATGCCGACGGATAGACCAGTGAGGTACGACCATGATCTAGAGCGCAATCAGCGGGCGCTTAACTATCTTGGAGAAGAATTTCCTAGTTTACGGCTGGCATTAATAGGCCACTCTCTGGGTGCTTTAACTATGTTGGAAATAACGCACGAACGATTAGTGGGCTTAGCTCAAATTGCCGGAATGGGCCGCACTATTGATCGAGTTATCGCACACCAGGTGTTGGAGGCATTAGAAAAGACTGAAGCTCCAGCTAGCAAGATCCAAGAGCACATGGCAGAACGATTAAATCTAGTAGAGACATTTAAGCATGGTGGCGTTGTGAAGAATATGCCACCTTGGGCCGGGGAAGACCCCGAGCCATGGATACATTTAAGTGATATCGCAAAACGTGATCCTGTTGCGCTTTTATCGGGGCTTCAACTGCCTCTTTGCCTAATTAAAGGAACTCGTGATGATAGAGTTTATCAAGAAGATTGGAAAATGTGCCGGGCTGCAGCACCAAACGCTAAAGCGCTGCTAGTTGAAGATATGGATCACTTCCTTTGTATGCCTGACAATTCATTAAATCGTAAAGCGATTGAATGGGTTGGAGAATTCCTGCGAAGCTTACAGCTATAAAAAATACAATAGCTGAAATAAGAAAGTTGCGCGATCTTTCCATAGCGTTTCCATAGCAATGTTGACACACTGACATCCCCAGGGTTTCATAGGAGGATGAAACGCTCTGAAATTAACCGCCTTTTGTTAGAAGGGGATTCCTTCATCAAGTCTTTTGGTTTCCACCTTCCACCATTCGCGTACTATTCTCCCGAGATCATGCGAACTAAAACAGACACAGAGATCTACAGCCGCCGGTTAGGCTGGGACATTACAGACTATGGCGCAGGTAATTTTGATGAGATGGGTCTTTTCTTATTCACTACTAGGAACGGTGCAGTGACCGACTTGGTAGCTGGTCAAGGAATGCTATATGCCGAAAAAATCATGATCACTCGACAGAATCAGCTATCTCCAATGCACCGGCATAATGTAAAAGCAGAAGATATAATTAACCGAGGTGGTGGCGATCTAGTAATTAAGCTTTTTGCTCCAAACCAAGACTTGACTATCGACCATGAGTCAAAGGTCAGCGTCCCAGTCGATGGCGAAATCCAAACTGTTGATGCCGGTGGTCATATTCGACTTAAGGTCGGTCAATCTATCACCCTTATGCCAGGAGTCTGGCATGCTTTCTGGGCTGAAAACAATGATTGTCTTGTAGGTGAGGTCTCAACGGTGAACGACGATCTTACGGACAATGTATTTGAGGAACCCATTGGTCGTTTTGCTGATATCGCAGAAGATGAACCGCCAGTGCACCTACTAGTCTCTGACTACTAGGTTAAGTTTCGCCGCAACGCTCGAAAGTACAAAAGAGTCCGCAATCCTGCTCTATTTTACAATAATCTAGGGTGCGTAAGCTTTTGAATTCTAACTGTTTTTCTGGTTTTTTTGCTCACGAAACCGATTTCGGTTGACTCCGAAACCGATTTAGATCAAATTGATACGATGGAGAGAGAAGCCATTGCCTCTCGGGCAACGTCAAAGAAAACAGCTCTGACCAGACGAGCAACGCTGGCTGAATTGGCGAAGCATACCGGACTCTCAAAGCCGACGTTATCTCGAGCATTAAATGATTATCCAGATATAGCCGAAACGACCAAAAACCGCGTTAGAGAAGCCGCTAAATTGATTGGGTATGAGCCTTCAAGTCGTGCGAGGCAGTTGTCAGTTGGAAGAGCTGAAGCGATTGGTCTTATCACGCCGATGAACTCAAAAGGTCTAAGATCTGCGTATCAATCAGAGTTCATGAACTCGCTTGCAGTGTCACTGGCAGCTCTAGGACATGATTTACTGCTTCACGCAGTCGATGAGCCAGAGAAGGAGGTGGAGGCGTATGCCCGACTAGCTAAAGCAGGAAAAGTCGATGGGTTCGTGGTTATGCGCACTCGTGAAATTGATCCAAGAATCAATTTTTTGCGAGAAAATAATATCCCTTTCGTAACCCAAGGGCGTTTTTCAGCAGGTGCTGACCAGGCCTGGCTAGATATCGATGCAGAGCAAGGATTCTATGAGGTAACTAGCCATTTAATTGAGCTAGGTCATAAAAAGATTTCATACTTAGCTGGTGACCCGGGTATGTATTCTAGTCGGTACAGGCAGAGCGGCATAGAAAGGGCCATGAAAGATGCGGGGCTGAGACTTCACAGCATTTACAAT
>CAXQZM010000088.1:0-4327 GCA_964228455.1 Alphaproteobacteria bacterium
CTGCCACCATATATCAAGCGGGAAAGAGGTGGTGACGTATCTGATCATGATCTTTATCAAAGCCCGTTCGCGAGACACGAGGGCGCAGTGGCTGCGCCAACGGCTAGCTTGCACTTCACTAATGAAGTGAGATCTGCCCTACCTTGCCCCATAGTCGAAGTAACACTTCATGTTGGTCTAGGGACTTTTGCCGGGGTCAAGGTTGAGGATACAGATGATCATGTAATGCATGTTGAGTGGGGAGAACTGCCAGCACAAACCGCAGAGGCGATTAAGGCCTGCAAAGACCGAGGAGGCCGGGTAATTGCAATTGGTACCACAGCGCTCAGGGTGCTAGAAGCCTTCAGGGGTAAAGCTGGGGCTGGTGACATTGACTTGTTCATAACCCCGGGATTCAAGTTCCAAGTTGTGGACTGCATGTTAACAAATTTTCACCTTCCTGCATCCACTTTGTTTATGTTGGTTTGCGCATTCTCTGGCATAGACCGAATGCAAGACGCCTATGCCAAAGCGCAAGCGGAGAGATATCGATTTTTCTCCTATGGAGATGCTTGCTGGCTTACACGTCTTTGACGTGTTCCAAGCTTTCTCCCTGTGCGGTCCATAAAAGGGTCAATCGAGAGTCCTGGAACTAGATCAGGCAAGTTAAAGGCGTTGAGGGCGACAATCTGATCATCGCTGAGGCTCTCTAAAAACTCTTTTTGTCCTGCAGTTTGATTTAAGGATGCATTCAAGATTTGCTCACGAAAATTTAACATATCAGTCAAGAATGATCGAGAAGCTTCCGCATCAGAAATGTTTTCTGAGATGTTTTTATTGCTCAACTCACGCTGTCGTTCTCTTATTGCGCAGCCGGTCCTTGCTCGAAACAATATAAGATTTCCGAACTTCTCAAACTGTATAGGTGTAAGTTCAATCTCTCCAGATATATTATCTATGTGAACAGCTAAACGGCGAGTATTAACAGTAATTGGGCCTTGCTCGCATGTTCCATCTAGCATGCTCTGAAGGCTAATTCGTTCCGGTGATATTCCGCGCTCAGCCCTATGTGGCTCTCTATGATGCCAGTCTTTGTTGAAATAAATGATCAACCCTGCATTAATACCTAATGAGGCGATAAGGCTGATTACGATTAGTAGATTTGCTCGTTTCATAGTTCTGGGTTACTCAAGGGTTAAGAAATTATTTGTCGATGCAATCTCGAAAAGATCTTCAGATTCTAGGGAAGTTGTATTCGAAACATTAGTTGAGTTAGATGTCATCCCCAGTGTTGTCGCAAGCGCATAAGATCCAGAGCTGCAGACAACAAAGGTAAGAAAAGCAATAGTATTTCGGAGCCAAGTGCTTTCTGGAAGACTGCTGGAAACGTTTTTTGCCCCTAGCAAAATAGCCCGATTTCGAATTATCACGGGCACATCAGTTTTTGTAATTGGTTGGCTCAAAAACGATAGATCGCCGCCTAAATCGGCGGCTTCAGCCATATTCATTAAATCATTTTCGAGTGATTTAGGAAGATCTGGAACTTTTTGCGCCAAATACAGCCTATAGATTTTTTCATCATCAAGCTGTTGCTTCATGCGGCGTCCCTCAAGTTAGGGTTATTTTCAAAATGTTGACGCAGTTTCGCTAAGGCTTTGTGCTTTGTAGATCGGATTGTTTGGGCTGTTGTGCCCAATTCTTTAGCTAGATCCAGAACATCTAAATCTTCGTCAAATAGCTTTTTTAGAACCAAGCATTGCCTATCAGATAGAAGGGTTGCCGGAACTAATGAGGTGATTTGCTTCAAATCAGACTGCTGAAACTGCCCTGGAGCTGCCAGCTGAAGTGAGTAATCATCAACATTTTCATGCTTAACTGTTCGTTTCCGCAAATAATCAACGCTTACGGAATGGGCTACGATGCCAAGGTAGGTATTTAGTCTGGCTCTCTCTGGGTCATACTTGCGAAGTAAGGAAAAGTTCTTTTGGGACAACTTTATAAAAACCTCTTGGCTGACGTCTTCAATATCCACAATATCTAGCCGTGCAGAATATCGTGCGAAGCAACGCCTTACTTGTGCTATAATTACCGGTGCAGCCGCATCAACAAAGCTAGTCCACGCGCCGTTATGACCCAGAATTAGTTTTGAAACGATACTTGGAGACAGGTCCATAATTCACTCACAAATCTATCTTACGATAAATTAATCGTAAACATCCCTAAATTCTCTAAAAAATATTGGTGTTGGGGCTGCAGGCTCGCTAGAGACCCTCCGAATAAAATAAAATATTACTGAGGACTCGATGGCAAAAGAAACAAAAACAAAGTCAGAAGCTGCCGCCCAAACTACTGCGCAGCAGCCAGGTGTGCAAATGCGGTTGCTTGGACAGTACGTCAAAGATATTTCATTTGAATCCCCGAATGCGCCAGAAGTCCTAACAAAACTTCGCGAAAAGCCAGATATGAAAATCGATATGAATACGCGTAATCGAAAAGTCGAGCAAGGCTTTGAGGTTGAACTTACAATAAAGGCAACCTGTGCGTTTGGAGAAATGCAAGGTTATGTAGCGGAGGTTACTTATGCGGCTGCGGTCGCCATCGCCGATGAAGCCACTGATCAAGTGAAAGCAGTATTATTAAATGTAGAAATACCACAGCTGTTATTTCCCTATGTGAGAGCAATGCTATCAGACCTTACAGCTCAAGGATCTTTTCAGCCGTTAATGATGCAGCCTATTGATTTCCGGCAGGCATTTGTTCAGCGAATTCAGCAAGAGGCTGCTAAGGCGAAGAAACAATAAAGTATGGTTCGCGAGCGGTGGATACGATTATTTGAGGTAACAGGCTCCGGGCTCGCGATTTTTTATGCATTGCTGATTGCTATGAACATAGATTTAGAAGTTCTAGCATTTAGTTTGTTGCTGCTTTCAGCGTTGCTATTCGCGGCATGGGCGATCGTTGATCGCCGCTGGGCATTTTTGACCCTGCAGTTATTTTATATCACGGCCGCAATTATTGGTTTGTTCCGCTGGGGTTAGGACAACGTAACCTAATTCCAGTCTGATTGTTGATTTATTAAAATTACGAGCTCGTCGATTGGTTTAAGATAAACGTTTATAATCTTGCTCTAACTGCTTCAACAACAGCATCAGCTGTGATTCCGAAGTGATTGTAAAGATCACTAGCCGGCGCAGATGCGCCAAAACTTGACATGCCGACGAATGCATCATCATGGCTCATCCACCGATACCAACCTTGTGCAACACCAGCTTCAATAGCTATGCGCAAAGTCCCATCACCCAAAACTTCACTTCGATAATGAGCTGGCTGATCAGAGAAAATTTCCATGCACGGCATCGATACCACGGCTGTGGCTATTCCTTCAGATTCCAATATTTTTTGCGCCTCTTTTGCGATATGAAGTTCGGTTCCAGAGGACATAAGAGTAACTTGTCGATCGCCCTCAACACTGGACGGAGAGTGGATGTAGCCACCATAAGACGCCCATTCCACTGAGACATCATTTCGCATATGAGGTGTGCTCTGTCTGGAAAGCACCATTACAGTGGGTCTTCCATCTGTTAGTGCTATTTTCCAGCACTCCATTGCCTCCACCGTATCAGCAGGTCGCATTACCAAGAGATTAGGGATCGCACGGAGGGAAGATACTTGTTCAACTGGTTGGTGCGTTGGCCCATCTTCACCAACACCTATTGAGTCGTGGGTCATTACATAAACTACTTTTATTCCCATTAACGCAGATAAGCGAATGGCTGGCCTGGCGTAGTCAGAAAAAACTAGGAAGGTGCCGGCATAAGGAATGAAGCCACCGTGCAGCGCTAAGCCATTCATGCAAGCGGCCATGCCATGCTCTCGAACGCCATAATTCAAATATCGGCCACTTCTATTTTCGATGGTAAAGCTTGTCTGCCCGGGGATTTTTGTGTTGTTAGAACCTGTAAGGTCGGCTGAGCCTCCAATAAGAGAAGGGACGGATTCAACCAAAACTTCTAGTGCCTTACCAGATGCAACACGGGTCGCTACAGTAGGGCGATCTAAAACCAATTTCTCGATATACTCTTTAATCTTTGAGTTCAAATCCTCAGGCAAGGTTCCTCTCAAACGGCTAATTAGTTTAGATCCGTTGGGGTTAGTTTCGACGCGATGTTCCCAAGCTGATTGTTGATCTGCTCCCTTGGCCCCAACTGCTTCCCAAGCTGATCTGATTTCACCGGGAACGACGAAAGCGGGGTGCCTCCCTTCTAGTGCCTCACGAATGGCTGGAACATCGTCTGCGCTGGTAATTGCACCATGTCCCTGTGAGGTCTGTGCAAAGTTTCTGGAGGCC
>CAXQZM010000089.1:0-9495 GCA_964228455.1 Alphaproteobacteria bacterium
TATACCGGTTGCTAAGCATGGCAATCGGGCTCAGTCTTCAAAGTCTGGCGCTGCCGATGTACTAGCCTCACTTGGGCTCAATTTAGAGGCTAATCAAGATATAGTAGAGGCTGCTTTTAGAACAGCAAACACAGCATTTATGCTTGCTACTCGCCACCATCCAGCCATGCGATTTGTTGGCCCCGTTAGGCAAAAACTTGGCATTAGAACGCTCTTCAATTTATTAGGGCCACTTTGCAACCCAGCAGGTGTTAAGCGCCAGCTGATTGGCGTGTTTTCGCCTGATTGGCTTGAAAAAATGGCAGTGGCGGCTCGGACTCTCGGGTCAGAGACAGCGTGGCTTGTACACGGCGATGGAATGGATGAGTTAGCAATTTCAGGAACTAGCCAAGTAGTCGAACTTAAGCAGGGAGATATTACCTCTTTTGAGATCAACCCTGAAGACGCTGGCTTAAGGGCCTATCCGCTTTCTGCACTCAAAGGTGGTAATGCGGAATATAATGCTGCCGCAATGACTCAATTATTTGATGGTGCTCCAGGTGCATACCGAAATGCTGTGCTTCTAAACGCGGCAGCAGGCATACTTGTTGCAGGAGTGGAGACAGATCTTAAGATTGCAGCCTCTCTAGCAGAAAAATCAATTGATGGAGGATCTGCAGGGTCGGCTCTATCAAAATTGATAGAGGCCGTGAAATGACAAATGTTCTTGATGAAATATGCCTAAGAAAGCGACAGTGGATTGCTGGGCGTAAAGCGGATCATCCGCTCGAAGAGATTATCAATAGATTAAATGAACTACCTGCACCGCGAGGGTTCCTTGGCGCGCTCCAAAATGCTCATTCGGATGGAAAAAAAGCCCTTATCGCTGAAATAAAAAAAGCTTCACCATCAAAGGGCTTGATACGTCCTAATTTTAATCCCGCAGACCTATCCGAAGCTTATGCAAAGGGGGGTGCGACATGTCTCTCGGTGTTAACAGATGTACCGTACTTTCAAGGTGATGATTCATATATTGGGATAGCCAAGGGCGCATCTGAACTGCCTATCCTCCGGAAAGACTTCATGATCGACCCATATCAAGTGTTTGAATCACGAGCTCTTGGCGCTGATTGTATCCTAATTATTATGGCCTGTTTGAGTGATAAAACGGCCAAAGAACTTCATGACTTAGCTTATAAGTTAGGTATGGATGTACTGGTCGAAGTTCATGATGAAGAAGAGATGAAGCGTGCAAATCAGCTTGAACCAAAGCTTCTTGGGGTAAACAACCGCAACTTGAAAACACTTGAGATTAGTCTCTCAAACTTTGAAGAGTTGGCACCGCACGCCCATGAAGATGCTCTACTTGTGGCTGAATCGGGTCTTTATTTGGCAGAAGATCTGGACAGAATGAGATCATCTGGGGCTCAAGCTTTCTTGATTGGAGAGAGTCTTATGCGCCAGGATGATGTAGAGGCAGCGACGAAGGAGATCTTAGGTGGTTAACCTCACACATTTAGATACTGCAGGGAACGCACGTATGGTAGACGTAGGAGAGAAGACAATCTCTGCCCGCAGTGCCTTAGCAAGAGGCTATCTAACACTATCGCCAGAGGCACTCGCCGCTGTTGAGTCCAGGTCTTTGAAAAAGGGAGATCCAATTAGTATCGCGCAATTAGCGGGTATAATGGCGGCAAAAAAAACTTCGGACCTAATTCCTCTTTGCCACCCACTGCCTCTCTCAAAGGTAGAGGTTACCGGCCAGCTTGCTGATGATCAATCACAAATTGAAATTACTGCGTCAGTAAGTACCACCGGGCAAACAGGTGTTGAGATGGAGGCGTTGACAGCCGTATCAGTCGCGTGCCTTTCGCTCTACGATATGCTGAAGGCAATTGATAAGGGACTAGAAATAGGGCCAATCCATTTAGTTAAGAAAACTGGAGGAAAGAGCGGTGACTTCGCTCGACCAACTTCTAAGTAACACCTTAAGGAACATAAAGTTTTCGGAAGCCCAACGTCTGATTCTGGACCAGGCCCCGAAAGTCCGATCAGAAAGCGTCAAAATTCATTCGGCGACAAACCGAACTCTTGCAAAAGGGCTTGTAGCAAAACGAGACAGCCCAGCTGGTGCCGTTAGTGCAATGGATGGGTATGCGCTCCGACACGCAGATTTGAGTAGTGACCTTATTGTTCGAGGTCAAACTAAAGCGGGAGAGAGCGCGGGCGTTTCACTAGAAAGAGGAGCTGCATGCCGCGTGTTTACGGGCGCACTTTTGCCAAAAGGGGCCGACACGGTTCTGGTTCAGGAAGATGCTAATGTTTCTAATGGTCGGCTTGTGCCGAAATCACTACCCAAATTTGGAGCATTTGTTAGGCCTAAGGGTTTCGATTTCCAAAGGGGTGAAGAACTCTTGAGCTCAGGACAGAAACTCACGCCAGCTGCAATTGCCCTTTGTGCAGCCGCTAATGTTGATAGAATCGAAATAGCCCGCAAGCCTAGAATTGCCATCATATCAACAGGAAATGAGCTTTGTGAACCGGGAATGGCTAAAAACTCGGAAGATGTTGTCTCAAGTAATGGCCTCGCCCTCTCGGCGCTGTTAGAAAATGCAGGCGCGGAGAGTTCAAACATGGGCCTGGTGGGAGATAATGTAGCCGAACTATCCAAAATACTTCACTCTGCAAAGAATCATGATTTGATTATTACTACAGGCGGCGCCTCAGTGGGTGATTATGACCTGGTTCAGACAGCACTTCAAGCTCTTGGTGGAAAACCAACTTTTTGGCAAGTTATGGTTAGACCTGGGAAGCCTGTTTTTCTATGGGAGTTGCAAGGCACCCCAGTACTCGGCCTTCCAGGCAACCCAGTTTCAGCTCTTGTTTGTGGGCGCGTGTTTGCAATGCCTTGGGTCCGGCGGGCATTAGGACAAAAGCCTGAGATTGAAAGCACCATACCCTTTCAACTTGCTAAAGAAATAAAACAGAATGGACCTCGCCATCAGTTCGCTCGAGCCATCCTGAAGGATGGGCTTGCCCTTATAACAGAGAGCCAAGATTCCAGCTTGATCAAAACGTTGCACCGAGCGGACTTGTTGATTGAGCGCCCCCCACATGACAAAGCCCGAGCGAAAGGTGAAACAGTTCAATGCTTAGTGTTGCAAAATTAGAACTTGCAGAGAACAAAAAGGAACATTAGAGAACATAACAAGACTAAAAGGTGTTCCCATGCTGACAAACAAACAACGAGATCTTCTAATACTGATCCAAGATCGACTCTCAGATACCGGTGTTGCACCGTCATTTGAAGAAATGAAAGAGGCGGTTGGGCTCAAGTCCAAGTCTGGGATCCATAGGCTAATCACGGCCCTGGAAGAGCGAGGATTTCTTCGTAGGCTGCCTCAAAGAGCCAGAGCCCTGGAAGTATTGCGGCTCCCTGAGGATATAAGCGTCAATAAATCTTCAGCACAAAGTGGCTCCCGTGGAAATCTAGCACTTAACAACACTAATGAGCCGGCGTCTTTAGCTGGCTTCAAACAGCGTAAAATTGATGAAGCGCTTCGAAGACGCGGGGTGATGCCTCTCAATTCCGACGCCCAACAAAGCGTATCCTTACCCCTATACGGGCGTATAGCAGCTGGCCTTCCAATTGAGGCTATTGAGGACCAGAACAACAGATTAGATGTTCCCTCCACGATGCTCGGATCAGGAGATTACTATGCGCTAGAAGTATCTGGCGATTCCATGATTGAAGAGGGGATTATGGATGGAGACATGGTTGTTATTCAACGAACCAATCAAGCCCATAATGGTGAGATTGTTGTTGCCCTAGTTGATGGTTTTGATGTCACTCTAAAACGCTTTAGGAAAACTGGCGGTTCAGTGGCGTTGGAACCTGCGAACAAGAACTATGAAACTCGCGTGTTCAGCTCAGATCAAGTCGCGGTTCAAGGCAGACTAGTGGGATTATTGAGAAATTATTAATCGACAGCCTTGGGTTATTAAGCCTGATAGGCCTAAAGTCTATTTTGACCTTTCCTCTAGAGTTTGTTGGCACTAAAGCGCCGATAAATTTTCTACGCATGGACTTAATATGGCATCAAAAACTGCTCCAGTCACGAGGTTCGCCCCCTCTCCCACTGGCTTCCTTCACATTGGTGGGGTGCGCACGGCTATTTTTAATTGGCTATTCGCCAAAGCTAACGGCGGAAGTTTTTTGCTGCGGATTGAGGACACTGACAAAAGCCGATCGACCCCGGAGGCAGTAGAAGCAATTATAAGCGGTCTAGAATGGATGGGACTTAACTCAGATGCTGAACCCGTCTTTCAGGCCACAAGGGCAAAACGGCACCAAGAGATCGCAAATCAACTTTTGAATACAGGCCATGCATATCGCTGCTACTCGTCACAAGCCGAGCTGGCTGTAATGCGTGAACGAGCAGAAAAACAAGGCTTACCTCGCGCTTATGATGGGACCTGGCGCGAAAGATCTGAGGAAGATGCACCCCCTGATGTAGCACCAGTTATTCGGTTCAAAGCTATTCATAGTGGAACCAGCACAATAGTTGATGAGGTTCAAGGATCTGTTGCACGTCCTAATGAAACCTCAGATGATTTGATAATCCTACGAGCTGACGGATCACCAACATATAACCTCTCTGTAGTTGTCGATGATCATGACATGGGTGTCACCCACGTCATTCGGGGTGACGACCACCTTAACAATGCCTTCCGTCAGAAACAGATTTATGAAGCCCTAGGTTGGAAGTTACCAACCTACGCCCATATCCCTCTAATTCATGGCTCAGATGGTGCAAATCTCTCAAAACGACATGGAGCCTTGGGAGTAGAGGCCTACCGTGAGATGGGCTACCAAGCCGAGGCCATCTTTTCATATCTTATCAAATTAGGCTGGTCAGAGGGGGACGAAGATTACGTTAGTCGTGCCCGCGCTCTTAAGCTGTTTAATCTAGAAGGCATCGGAAGAAGCCCGAGTAGATTAGACCTAGATAAACTCAAATCAACCAACAAGATTGTGCAAGATAGCATGTCGGCAACCGAGTTAATGGCTGCTGCTAGAAAATTTTCCAATAGCGATCTAGATGTTGAAACTATTGCGATGATCAATAAAGCGGCCTGTGCAATACAAGAGCGAAGCGCAACTCTTCAGGATGTCTGTAAACATTTTGACTTTTTTACTGCGCAGCCACCCCTCTTATTGGATGAAAAGGCATCAAAAGCCCTAGATGAAGGAGGCAAACAAATTCTGACTAAAATCCGAGCCAAGCTGGACGCTATTCACGACTGGAGTCATGAGAATGTTACAGACGCGATCAAAGGGTTTGCAAGCGACAATGAACTTAAAGTTGGCAAAGTTTTTCAGCCACTTAGAGCGGCCCTAACTGGAACCATGGCTTCACCAGGGGTATCTGAGATGATGATCGCCTTTGGCAAAAAGAAAACGCTTGTTCACATCGACTTTGCATCTTCGTGAAAGGTTTTAGACAGGTTCAATGATTCTCTGCAAAGGTGCAAAGCACGTCGCTAGATTGCCCATTTACGCCGACATAAGTAAGGACGGGTCAAACTAGTGCGAGAGACCATGAGCCATAAAACTGCTAACACCTATACCGTAACGGACGATGAAACTGGAAAAACCTTTAAACTACCGGTTTATAAGGGAACAATCGGGCCTAATGTTGTGGATGTAAGAAAGTTTTATTCTGAGTCCGGGGCGTTTACATATGACCCTGGGTACGCCTCTACCGGCTCATGTGACTCAAAGCTTACCTATATTGACGGCGACAAGGGCATCCTTTTGCACGGGGGCTATTCCATCGAAGAACTCGCCGGAAAATCTACTTTCTTGGAAGTTTGTTATCTGCTGCTAAATGGAGAGCTACCTACATCTGAGCAAAGCCAAGACTTTAATAATAGAGTTACGCGTCACACGATGATCCACGATCAAATGCACCAGCTGTTCCGTGGTTTCAGGAGAGATGCACATCCGATGGCAGTAATGACAGGCGTTGTAGGTGCTTTATCTGCCTTCTACCACGATCACTTAGACGTGAATTCTCCTGAAGACCGGATGATCTCGGCAATTCGGCTCGTTGCAAAGATCCCAACGATTGCGGCAATGGCTTATAAATACTCCGTTGGTCAGCCTTTTGCTTATCCTCGCAACGACCTGTCATATGCGGGAAACTTCCTGTCCATGACTTTTTCCGTTCCGGCTGAAGAGTATATTGTTAACCCAGTTCTTGAGCGTGCGATGGATAAAATTTTCATTCTTCACGCGGACCATGAGCAGAACGCCTCCACATCAACGGTGAGAATTGCAGGTTCTTCGCAAGCTAACCCTTTTGCGTGTATAGCTGCTGGCATTGCTTCACTTTGGGGGCCGGCACATGGGGGCGCAAATGAAGCTGTCCTAAAAATGCTCGATGAGATTGGGGATCCCAAGAATGTTAATGAATACGTTTTGAGGGCCAAAAACCCCAACGATCCATTTCGACTTATGGGGTTTGGCCACCGCGTGTACAAGAACTTCGATCCACGAGCCAAGATCTTGAAAACTGCTTGCGACGAGGTCTTAGCTGATCTTGGAGTAAGTGACCCAAGGCTAGAAATCGCGATGCAGCTTGAAAAAATTGCACTTGAAGACGATTACTTCATTCAGCGTAAACTTTATCCTAATGTAGATTTCTACTCAGGCATTATACTTAGCGCAATGGGATTCCCAACTTCAATGTTCACAGTTCTTTTCGCATTAGCAAGAACAGTTGGCTGGATAGCTCAATGGAAAGAAATGATGGAAGACGATGACCGTCGCATAAATCGTCCACGCCAGCTATATGTTGGACCGTCCCAGCGCCCATTTATTGATATTGAAGACAGGTAACGCTCGGAGCTCTTTACCAAGAGCCTAGCAAATCGAGCGACTTTCTACGCTCGGCGTTCGGCCTGAAAAGCTTCATAAGCATCATATATCCACTCTTGCTCAGGCTCTTCAGCTAGAGATAGCTGAAAGTATTTTTCCGCAGCCTCTAAGTCTTTTTCTGACTGCCATAAGAAGACAGCAAAGCCTGCTAGGATAGCCTCATCCTCAATTTGATCTATTTTAAATGCCGCCGCGAAGGTTGCTTTTGCCTTCGCTCCATTGCCTACACCCCGCCAAAGAAAATCAGCATACAGGCCCCGAATTATTTCGTCGTCACGATTTTTAGCAGCGGCCTCAGCATAAAGCGCGTCTGCGATATCAAGATCTTCAACTACTTGCCAAAAAAACTCTCCCGCTTGAGTGAGCGTATGACCTGAGACATCCGGCGCCGTTGCGACTTTCGCGAACATTGTTCTGGCTTTTGCCACATCCCTGCCCGTCTTACCGAGAAAATATGCATACTCACCTGTAAGCCCCGTGTGGCCAGGAATAGCCTTCAGCGCCGTTGCATAAACACGCTCAGCGCGATCTTGCTCATCTTCAACATGCCAATAAAGCGTGGCCAGGTCACTATAATGAAATGCATTAGTGGGATCTGCTTTAATCTTATTTCTTAACGTTTCAAAAAGCCCGTCGGCCATGTTGGATTCGTTCATCAGAAACACCAATCGGCGCTTGACCTCAGTGTCAAGAACCTTAATCGCGAAAACCATGTCAGTTCTTAACAGCAAGCTCTTTCGACAACAGGCGTTCATTAATGGCGAGTGGGTATCATCGGCCGTTGGCGCCACAGTTGAAGTCACAAATCCAGCGACCGGCAAGCCTATTGGAACGGTTCCAGAAATGGGCGCTGCAGAAGCGCAACGGGCACTAGAAGCAGCGGAAATTTCGCGACATGCATGGGCGGCCCGGACAGCGAAAGATCGTGCATCAGTATTGAGGAAATGGTATAACCTCATAATGCTTAACCAAGACTTTTTGGGAGAGCTCCTCACTTTAGAGATGGGAAAGCCTCTCTTAGAAGCTAAAGGTGAAATTGCATACGGTGCTTCATTTATTGAATGGTTTTCAGAGGAAGCTAAGCGTTTGTATGGGGAAACTATCCCTGGTCATACGCCAGGTACTCGCATAATTGTGCAGCGCCAGCCTATTGGTACAGTTGCTGCAATTACGCCGTGGAACTTCCCAAATGCGATGATAACACGAAAAGCGGGCCCGGCACTTGCCGCAGGTTGCTCTTTCGTTGTTAAACCTGCCAATCAAACACCATACTCGGCTTTGGCGCTTGCTGTTCTTGCGGAAGAAGCGGGAGTACCTGCTGGGATATTTTCGGTAATTACCGGTAATTCGCGTGAGATTGGTGAGGTCATGACTAAGTCTGACATTGTCAAAAAGGTGTCATTCACTGGTTCAACGGAAGTGGGCAAACTTCTTTATCGTCAGTCTGCATCTACGATTAAGAAATTAGGTCTAGAGCTTGGTGGAAACGCTCCATTCATTGTTTTTGAAGACGCGAATATAGATGCTGCGGTTGAAGGGGCTATCATCTCAAAATACAGAAATAATGGTCAAACATGCGTATGCGCTAACCGCATATATGTTCAAAGCTCAGTATACGACGAGTTTGCAGAGAAACTCTCGAAACGCATTTCCACCATGAAAGTTGGGAACGGAATGGATGAAGGCGTCATCTTTGGACCTCTAATTGACGATGCCGCGATGGATAAGGTCGAAGAGCACGTCAAAGACGCGGAGAAAAAAGGCGCGAAGGTGATTTTAGGTGGTAAACCACATGAACTAGGCGGCACATTTTATGAGCCCACGGTACTTACGGATGTAACCCGAGATATGATCGTTACAAATGAAGAGACCTTTGGACCTGTTGCACCCTTATTCAAATTTGAAACCGATGATGATGTAATTATGCAGGCTAATGACACCGAATTCGGTCTTGCATCATACTTTTACTCTAAAGACGTCAGCCGTATCTTTAAAGTTGCCGAAGCATTGGAGTATGGCATGGTAGGCGTCAATACTGGATTAATATCCACAGAGTCTGCCCCATTTGGCGGTATAAAAGAATCAGGGCTCGGTCGCGAAGGATCACGACACGGACTAGAAGAGTTCACTGAACTCAAATACATCTGCTTGAATTTGGAAACTTAGGAGAACTAAATGAGTATTGCACGACTTTACCAACCTGCGCGAACTGCGATGCAGCAAGGAAAAGCGAATACATCTAGCTGGGTCCTCGAATTTGCGCCGACATCTTCACGCATGATAGAGCCTTTGATGGGTTGGACGGCAACTGACGAAACGATGACACAAGTTCGCTTGGAATTTAATTCCAAGGAAGAAGGCTTATCCTACGCAGCTGATGCTGGATTAATGGTTGAAGTCATTGAGACGAGTTACAAAACATCAAGAGTTAAACCCAAATCTTACTCAGAAAATTTCTCGGCTGAACGTGTTCTCCGATGGACCCATTAGCCATTTGCCAAGAGCTAATTAGCTCGTAGCTAATTAAGTCTCCTTAGTTGATCCAAATAACTTATTTAGTATTCTATAAGCCG
>CAXQZM010000090.1:0-14000 GCA_964228455.1 Alphaproteobacteria bacterium
GCACGGCTTCAACTTACCTGCTACTAACTGTTGGGTGTGAAGTTCGCCTTCCCGATCAATTAAAATGGCCTCACCGGGGGCCACATCTCTCAACAAGGTATAGCCTAGCGCCTCAAATGCAATTGATTCAGAGGCAACTGAGTATTCCACATTGCCCTCTGCAGTTTTGCGCTGTCCAAGACATAAGGGACGCACACCAAAAGGGTCACGAAAAGCTACGAGCCCAACTTTATCAATTAGTGCTAGTGAAGAGTATGATCCCTTAGCTTTTTCCATGAGGGCTCTCAATCCACTGAAGATTGCATCCTGTTTTTTGGCTAATGGGTTTGACGTATAGAAAAGTTGTATTTCATCGGCCATCAAAGCGAGCAGTACCTCCGTATCTGAGCTTGTTCGAAAGTGCCTTCTCTGACGTGTTTGAGCTAAAGTTCGCAGATCATCTGTGTTGGTAAGGTTCCCGTTATGCACCATAAAAATCCCAAATGGCGCATTAGTGAAGAAAGGTTGAGCTTCTCTCGCAGATTGTGTCCCAGCAGTCGGGTATCTGACATGTCCAATTCCTATCGGGCCTTTCAGTTTCTCAAAATGTCGCTCGGCAAATACATCCGATACTAATCCATTTTTTTTACGCTCGTGGAATTTACCCTGATCAAGAGTGACCATGCCAGCTGCATCTTGCCCACGATGCTGCAACATTAACAGGGCTTCGTAAAGATTAAGGGCGGCTGAGCCCTCGCGAAGAGCTATTCCAACAATTCCACACATAAGAAAAGCAATAAGGGTAAGTGCGGGGGATTCCCAGGACATAAGTGGAGAAACAACACACGAATGTGAGCAAATGCCATTCCTTTGCCTCTTTTTATCCCTCGTTTTACCTTGATTTGAGTGGATTCCAATTCCGGACAGTACATTTGCGTGCGTCTTGGCGACAGGTTTCGGCCCTCCTTCAATCCCCAATAGAAACCTGTCGTCAGTTTTTGAATTTTCCCCTGCGTGCTCTAGATAATTATCTGTTATAAATTGCATCAAAGGGGTTGCGAAAAAAGGTTAACCTGTCCAGGCACCTACTATGCCATTGATACGTTTCTCAAACGTTACCCTCGTCCGAGGCCTTCGCGTTTTAGTGCAGGACGTAAGCTTTTCTATTGAGCGCGGAGAAATCTGGCAATTGGAGGGAGCTAATGGCTCTGGGAAAACTAGTTTTTTGCGCGCTGCTGCCGGTTTGCTTAAGCCCTATTCTGGCGATGTTTTTCGAGATGACAGCGCGTTAATAAGCTTCTTAGGGCATGAGCTCGCTATCAAACCATTCCATAAAGTAAGAGATTATTTATCGAATGCGCAGGTCAATAACTGGGAACTAGCTCAGTTCGTTGATACCCCTGCAAAATATCTCTCAGCGGGTCAAAAAAAGCGATTAGCATTAGCCGCACGTTGCAGATCAGATGCAGATTTATGGCTATTTGATGAGCCTCTAGCAAATTTAGATCAACGGCAAGAAGCTAGACTTGCTGAGGAAATAGCTAATCATGCATCGCGGGGTGGAGCGGTGCTTTGCAGCGTGCACACTGGCTCTGTTGGTGGAAGGCGTGTTCGCCTCGAAGGCGGGAGCGTGCGTTATGATTGACCTCAGAATTTACTGGTTACCTCCCGTTTTACTATTATTTTTAGGTACTCTAGCTCTTATTGTTTTGTCAGGGTCAATGGACGGGGTCGACAGCTTGCTGAAGGGTGACATCTTCGGTGTAGTGTTCTGGCTTCTCTTGTTCTCTCTTTTTGCGCAGAATGCAGCAAATCTATGGGATAGTGATATTGAAGACGGAACATTTGATCAGAAATTTTTGACAGCACAACGCTCATACCTGCCCATTATTTTATCTCAAGGGGTTCAAGATATCTTTGCGTTTATATTGCCGCTGAGTATAGTATTCGCAGGACTTTGGGCAGTAGGAGTAGGGGGAGCTTTCCCATTACTTTCTCTGTTAGGACTCCTCATCCCGATTACAGTAATAAGACTCATGGCGAGTGCCCTGTCTCTTTCTTCAAGAGGAAAGTTTGGAGCAGGAAGTCTATTTTTTATCAGCTTGTCGGCTTTATTTTTTTTCCTTGCAGTTGCAGATAGAGCAGATCTTATTTGGTCATTTGGGCTTATTTTTTCGCCGGCTTGTCTAGTTTTATTGCCCTTTACTCTGTCAACAAGCCATCAATCCCGATAAAGCATACTAATGAATACTGATTCCAATGTCATTTCGTTGAAGGGTATCGAGAAATCCTTTGGTGAAAATTTCGTGCTGAGAGGTGTCGATTTAAGTGCTTCTAGAGGGCAGGTTATATCAATTATTGGATCATCAGGTTCTGGGAAATCTACTTTACTACGCTGCACTAATTTACTTGAAATACCACAGGCCGGCGAAATAATTATCGATGGAGAAACCGTGGAATTTAAGGGAGAGGGCCAAAATAGGGAGCCATCTTCTCCTGACCAGGTTAGGGCAATCCGCGCTCGTTTGGGAATGGTTTTTCAATCATTTAACCTTTGGGCGCATCGAACTATTCTTCAAAATATCACTGAAGCCCCTGTGCATGTGTTGGGCACCGACCCTCAATCAGCAGAGGATCGAGCTCACGATCTTTTGGCGAAAGTTGGCATAGGTGATAAGGGTAATTCATTTCCCTCTGAGCTATCTGGTGGACAGCAACAGCGAGCTGCAATTGCCCGCGCACTTGCCGTAGAACCTCTAGCTCTTTTATTTGATGAGCCCACTTCTGCCTTAGATCCTGAGCTTGAGGTGGAGGTTCTCAAGGTGATCAGAGAGCTGGCGAGCGAAGGGCGCACCATGTTGCTTGTGACTCATGATATGAATTTTGCAAGAGAAGTGTCTGATGAGGTTGTCTTTTTGCATGAAGGCGTCATTGAAGAGCAGGGCACACCAAATAAACTTTTTGATAATCCGAAATCTCAGCGCTTGCAGCAATTTATCAATCCGTCATAAGGGGGGTAGGCGTTATGGGGCTCCAGAGCGCTAAACCAAGCTGGATTGTCAGCCTAAAAACAATAAGGATATCCATTATGAAAAAAGTATTAATCAGCGCAACTGCGCTGCTTGCTGCGTCTTTTGCTTCTGCAGACACGGTAAAAATGGGAACGGAAGGTGCCTACGCACCTTGGAACTTCATCAACGACGCAGGTGAGCTCGCTGGTTTTGAAATTGAACTAGGCAATGAGCTATGTGCTCGCGCCGGTATTGAGTGTGAGTGGGTTGTTAATGAGTGGGATTCAATTATTCCGAACCTTGTTGCAGGTAACTACGATACAATAATTGCAGGCATGTCTATAACTGCTGAGCGTGATGAATTGATTGACTTCACTCAAGATTATTACCCTCCCGATCCATCCAAATGGGCTGCAACTGCCGATATGGGTGCTGATGTTGATCCTTCAGGGGCAACTGTTGGGGTTCAAGCATCTACAATTCAAGCAGCCTGGGTTGCGGAGAACCTTGGCGATGCGGTTACAATTAAAGAATATTCTACCGCGGATGAGTCTATGGCTGACCTAAGCGCGGGTGTAGTCGATTTGGTTCTTGCTGATGGTGGCTATTTAGCTCCTTTTGTGGATGGAGAGAGCATTTTCTTTGTTGGCCCCGATGTAATGATTGGAGGCGGTGTTGGCATGGGTATCCGTGAGACTGATGCTGAGCTTAAAGCATCAATGAACGCGGCTATTGATTCGGTTAAGGCTGATGGTACTCTTGATTCACTCATCATGAAGTATTTTGAAACTGGCCCTTTCTACGCAAACTAATAATTTAAGGGCGGGAACCTATTTCCCGCCCTCGTTTTTTTGAGCGGTTAGTTTGTTGGGATTATTTACTAAAAATTCCCTGATACGCATTTTTCTGGTTGGACTTATGAGGTGGGTGCAAGCGATCGGATTTTGTGTTCATATATCGTTTCAAAATTCAGGACTTTCTCTCAAATATTGCCAGCGGAGTTAATTGTGATTGGCACTTCATATGTTTGATTGGTTCTTGGGCCTATGGTCTCAGGAGTGGCAAGAATTCTTCATCTACATTGCTGGCGGAAAGCATCAGGCGTTTTATCGCTCATTTTTGCTAATCCCGCTGGTCACTGTATTAGGTGGAGTGATAGCGCTTATTTTTGGTATCGCCGGCGCTAGTGCTGCTCGATCAAAAAACATAATTTCATCATCGCTTGGAAAGCTCTACATTAATATGGTCCGGGGCATTCCAGACGTCTTATTCTTTGTATTTTTTCCTTTGGCGATGAGTTTGGTGATAAAGATCATTCGAACGTGGCTGCTGTGTGAGCATGACACGCTTTTATTTGATGGTATAAATTTTGTTGGGTGTGAGTCATCCAATTTCATTGGGTCACCTAATTCAACTTTCGCGTATGCGTATAACCTGGGCGTAGCTTGCTTATCTTTTGGAATTGTTTTTGGCGCCTTCGCTGCCAACGTCATTCGAGGTGCGATGGACGCTGTTCCTCTCGCTCAATTGGAGACAGCCCACGCTTTTGGTTTTAGTGATCGACAGGTGTTCTGGCGATTTCATGTTCCTCAAATGTGGGTATATGCCTGGGGAGGACTTGCAAACATTTGGATGTTAATAATTAAGGCTACTTCGCTACTTTCACTCTTGGGAATTCAAGAGGCTGTCTGGTGGGCTACAGCGCAGCTGGGCCCTCCGCAAAACAGAGCAGCAGTTGGTTACATCCATGGCGATTGGACTGTATATTATTTCGCCATACTGTTTATATTTTATATAGGTTTAACTTTTGTTTCGGAGCGAGGGTTTGCCATTGGCAGGAAGCGTATTGGGCGCGGAATGGTAGCTGTATGATCGAGATTTTTTTAGATTATTTCTGGGCAGCCCGCATAAATTTATACTATGCAGGCCTATCGCTTCCGTTAGGTTTCATATTTGCTATTTTTTTAGCAATTGGTCTAACGGGCGATAATAAACTTACTCAGCGTATGTCGAGTGGATTTGTGTATGTTTTTCGAGGCTCGCCACTCTTCATTCAACTTTATTTATTTTACTATGCTGTTCGAGCCACCGGATGGCCAGGGTATCGCCCGCCAGGTAGTTTTGACCGACCATATGATTTTTTGCTTGATGCGCTTGTTCTTGCACCCGTTGTTTTGTTGTTAAATACCGCAGCTTATTCAGCTATAATTTTTGCTAACGCTTTGCGGGCTGTCCCTAGGGGTGATATAGAGGCTGCAGATGCTTTCGGATTTAGTGCGCGAAAAAAATTCTGGCGCATTACGTGGCCAACTATGCTCCGCATTGCTTGGCCTGCTTATACAAATGAAGCAATATTTCTCTTTTTGTCTACGGCACTTGTTTATGCGTCTATCCCAGTCACCACTCGGCCAGGGGGGGCGAATTACAAAGATGTGCTCGTTACCGCGAATGATATCATGGAGAAGTCTTTCAATCCTTTCGCAGCCTATTTGCCAGCAATGGCGGTTTTTGTTGTTCTTACGTTAATAATTTTTTTCTTCTTTGGGCTGGTAAATGCCCACTTGAATCGGCATTTAGTAAGAGTTGGAGATAGACCTCGGTTAAGTTTTCGACCAAATTTCATTCGATAGGAAACCTAATGGGACTTTTAGGAAACTCGATAGATTGGCTTATTTTTCTAATAGGTAATGTAACGATTTGGGGGCTGATCGCCTTCATTTTAGTTCAAGTACTAATTCAGTTCGAGATTATACCTCGGAGCAACCAACCTGCGCGACAACTATGGAGTCAACTTGCGCGAATTTATGATCCGTTATTGCGGCCACTACGCCGAGTCTTGCCTTTCTTCGGCGGCTTTGATTTGTCGCCGATGGTTTTGATTTTTGGTGTGATCATTTTGAGAAGCCTTCTGATTGAAATCTTCTAACTTATATTAGAACTTCTAATTACTGCCATGTCACAGGTTACAGCCCTACTCGGTCCTACGAACACTGGCAAAACATATGCCGCCATTGAACGGTTGTTGGCGCATCAAAGTGGGGTTATGGGCTTTCCACTCAGGCTGTTAGCTAGAGAGAATTATGAGAAGGCTGTCAGGTTAAAGGGTAAAGATAAGGTCGCTCTCATTACGGGTGAGGAGAAGATTATTCCCACCCGAGCTCAGTATTACATGTGCACTGTAGAATCCATGCCTTTAGATATGGGTGCAGAATTCGTTGCCATTGACGAAATTCAGTTAGCGGCAGACCCTGAAAGAGGACACGTCTTCACAGATCGCTTGCTTTACATGCGCGGCAAAGAAGAAACCATGTTTTTAGGCGCAGCAACCATCGCACCGCTTTTAAAGCAGCTATTGCCCGATGTTGAAATTAGAACAGCTCCACGTTTCTCAACTCTCTCTTATGTAGCACCTAAAAAACTCAGTAGGATACCACGTCGCTCTGCTGTTATCGTGTTTAGTGCTTCTCAAGTGTATGAGACTGCAGAATATTTACGGGTTCACCGCGGTGGGTGCGCGGTAGTCTTGGGCGCGCTAAGTCCTCGTACTAGAAATGCTCAGGTAGAGATGTATCAAACAGGAGAAGTTGACTATCTGGTTGGAACAGATGCAATCGGCATGGGGCTGAACCTTGACCTCGAGCATGTAACATTTGCAAAGCTGCGAAAATTTGATGGGAGACACCCACGTCCTCTTCGCGCTGATGAAGTAGGCCAGATTGCAGGGCGAGCAGGAAGGCACACTCGCGATGGTACTTTCTCCACAACCCCCGAAGTTGGGGGGATTGAGGAAACCCTCGTGTCAATGGTGGAAAATCATAACTATCCTCCACTAAGGCACTTAAATTGGAGGAACCCAAATCTTAGTTTTGATAATTTAGATGCTCTGCGACGCTCTCTGGAAACTATCCCTAATGATCCAAATCTTCGGCGTCTTCGAGTGGCTGATGATCAGTTGGCTTTGGATGCATTAGTAAAAGAAGATGCGGTGCTTGGGTTATGCCGTTCACCAGCTGCTGTAAGAATGCTTTGGGACGTTTGTCAAATTCCTGACTTTCGCAAGTCTCTTACAGATCAGCATCATGCGCTACAGCAATCCTTGTTTATATCTTTGGTTAAAGAGGGACATTTGCCTACAACTCTAGTGGAAGAGCAGATCGAACTCCTGAATAAAGATGATGGGGATATCGATACCTTGGTGAATCGTATCGCTGCAATTCGAACATGGACATACATTACCCATCGGGGAGACTGGGTTGCGCAAGCTGATACATGGGCCAATCGAGCAAGAGCTGTTGATGACAAATTGTCAGATGCACTTCATAAGAGGCTGACGCAGCGATTCGTGGACCGCCGCGCAGCATTTTTGGTACAAAAACTTAAAGGCGAAGGCCCGCTCATGTGTGAAATTGGTGAAAAAGGCGAAGTACTTGTCGAAGGAACCCCTGTTGGAGCTCTAAAAGGGCTTACATTCACGCCTGATTTATCGGGATCTGACGGAGATAAAGCGGCGCTTTTGACAGCGGCGCGGCGGGGTCTGGGACCAGAAATTCAGAATCGTCTTTTACAATTAGAGAACGACAATGATGGTGCATACAGATTGGACGAGGCAGGGGCCTTGCTATGGCGTGAGGCCCGAGTAGGCTCTTTAAGTAGGGGTGCTAGCCTGTGGGCTCCAGAAATAAGCATTGACGCCAATGATTTTCTCGATGGCGCGCAAAAAGAACGTATAGCTATCCGTCTTGCTCCATGGTTGAAAGCCTTTCTAAAGAATCGGTTAGCACCTTTTTATGTTCTTAAAGATCCGCGCATGACCGGATCACTAAAGGGACTGGCTTATCAAATGTGGGAAGATGGCGGACTTATAATGCGCCCAGATAAAGGCGTTATGGATAGCCTTACTGAAACTGATAAAGCGCTAATGTCCGAGCTAAAAATTCAAGTTACGCGACGAGCTATATTTGTTAGGTCTGTATTTAATTCAAAAATTTGGAACCTACGTGGGCTGTTGTGGTCTTTGTTCAATTCAACTGATGAAATCATGCCATTGCCAGAGTTTGATCAAGCATCCCTGAGTGATTTTAAGGCATTTAAAGGTGTGCAGTCATATCTACGCCAATTTGGATTTTTGGCCTTTGGCCCCAAGGGCCAAGCCCCAACCTACGTTAGGGCCGATGGCTTGGATAGGTTAGAGGGAAAGTTATATGCGTTATTTAAAAATGGTGCGAATGGAGCTTTTGTGATGCCCTCAGACATTGGAGAACCCCTCAAATTGCAGGGGGCTGCGTTGGAAATAATTTTGAGTGCTTGCGGGTACACTCCCACGGAGCGACCCGAGGGCTCGGAGATCTCTGATAACTTTTATCGTCGTAATTTTGGTAAGCGAAATACTAAACAGCGGACAGAAGGAAAGCTGCCTAAGACTAAGAACAAAGTACACTCTCATAATGCAAATAAACAAACTACAAAAACTGATGATATTAATCCCGACAGCCCCTTTGCTGCACTTGCAGCTTTAAAAAGGTAACATGATCGAAAGTCTGCGGGTTGATAAGTGGCTTTGGTATGCCCGCTTTTTTAAAACACGCACATTGGCAGGCAAGATTGTTCAAGCTGGTATACGAGTTAATCAGGTTCGCATTTCGAAGGCACATCATGCGGTCAAGATTGGAGACGTTTTGACTTTCAACAAAGAGGGAGTTGTGAGAATAATTAGAGTAGCGGCGATAGGAAGCCGTCGTGGCCCGTTCAGCGAAGCGCAAAACCTCTATGAGGACCTTAGCCCCCAAGTCCAGAAACAAATTGAACCCAGGCTTCCCATGTTTGAGAAAAGGGAGGAGGGCGCTGGCCGACCAACAAAGCGGGATCGTCGAAAGATAGAAATACTTAAGGGCTTGTAAAACCGAATATCTAGTCAATTTGTCTCTGCGTGAAAGGAAAATAAAATGGCGTGGTGGACCCCCAAAAAAAATCATAATTTGCACTCCGCAGAGGTGAAGTATGGCCCGGAGGCCTTTGCACTAACATGCTTGGCTCTTGAGCTTGCCAATTCAGATGATAATTTTGATACTCTGGAACAGGAGCGACTCTCACTGGATTTGACCTATCATTTCGACCTGACTATTTCGGAAGTCGAAGAGCTCGTTGAGGCTGCTAGCGAGCATCAAGCCCGGTCTGTTGAAACTTATGGATATACTAAGAAATTACGTGACTCGCTTGATCATGAAGAGCTCGTTGTCGTAGTTGAGACATTATGGAGGCTGGCTTTTGCGGATGGTAATCTGGATTCAGAAGAGTTTGCCTTCATGCGAAAAATTCCAGCTGCATTAGGGGTGGAAAATTACATTAGCGAAGCAGCCAAAAGGCGAGCGATTGAAGCGCTATCCTAGCCCCTTGTATCGATCACACCTTTTCTGTATGTGACCGCAAATTATTCGTCCCCAGTAAATTCAGAAAGTCCTGCATGACATACGTTGTCACGGATGCTTGCATAAAGTGCAAATACACAGATTGCGTTGAGGTCTGCCCCGTTGATTGCTTTTACGAGGGTGAGAACATGCTTGTGATAAACCCTGAGGAATGCATTGATTGCGGTGTTTGTGAACCAGAGTGTCCAGCAGAGGCCATATTGCCTGACACTGATAGTCAAGGTGAAAAATGGGTCGAATTCAACCAAAACTGGTCTGGTAAATGGCCAGTAATCACCGAACGTAAGGACCCACCGGCGGACGCCGGTGATTGGGAAGGGGTGCCAAACAAACTTGAGGCACACTTTTCCTCTTCGCCTGGAACATAACTCTCGCACAACTAAAGGAATTTCATGTCTGAATTTGATTTTAATGAAGGCGATTTCGTCGTCTACCCTACACACGGCGTTGGAAAGGTACTTGGCATTGAAAATGAGGACATTGGCGGGGTAGATGTTGAACTTATCGTAGTTCGCTTCGATTCTGAGCGAATGACGCTTCGGGTGCCAACCTTCAAACTTCCGTCGTCAGGCTTACGCAAACTATCCTCAGGAAGCATGATTGATGATGCGATGAATATTTTGAAAGGAAAGCCTCGGGTTAAACGGACCATGTGGTCGAGGCGCGCACAGGAATATGAAGCAAAAATAAATTCAGGCGATCCCATACAGATTGCGGAAGTTGTTCGTGATCTTCATCGAAATTCAGAGCAGCCTGAGCAATCATTTTCAGAAAGACAAATTTATGAAAATGCCCTTGCGCGGTTCACGCGGGAGTTGGCAGCAGTTCGGGGCAGTGATGAGTTAGAGGCTAACGGCCAAATTATGGATATCCTGCGGCCTAAAGGTAGCGATAATGTTACTGAAGACCTAAATGAGGGTGAAGCAGAAGCGACCTAAGTATTGGAGGGTCATGTGTCACAGGAGAATAAAAGCCGAATAGCTCGCCTAAATGAAGGTTTTAGATTCTGGGCGATTTCTCCTGCGCATGGTCGCATTCAACCACTAGAGCAGGCTTTGGACCTATTATCAGACTACTACCAACCCGGAGACCACATAATTTTACTCGGTTCGCAAATTGGACAGGGTGGGCAATCTCTGCGGGTAATGGATACGCTCAACAGTTTTAAACATTGGCTAGGAGATGAGGTTGCGGGTTCACATGAGAAGGGGCTCGTGAATTCCAGCCAAGTTGTATGGCTGCGAGGTATCCAAGAGGTCCTGATTGATAAGTTTTATACTTTGCACATGGCCCCCAGCCCTGCAGATGTCTTGGACTGGATGGTCGACACTTATCAATTTGATAAACTTTTGGATCAGCTTGGTTGCGAAATCAATGAAGCTCATGAGGCGATAGCAGCCGGTGCTGCTCCATTAGCTCATTTTACAAATGCTTTTCATCATGAGTTGCACGCTAATGTATCAAATGCCTCTTATTTTTCTTCTTGTCGGCGAGCTGCATTGAGTAAACAAGGGCACCTTTTATTCGTGCATGGAGGTTTGGACCCTGCGAGAACCTTATCTATGCAAACGGATGCTTTCTGGTTTGGGCATCCAGATTATTTTCGCTTATCCAAACCTTACCAAAATTTCACTCAGGTCATTAGCGGGCTGGTACCGTCTGGTTCTACTGAGGTGATTGGTCCCGGTCGTTTTGCATTTGATGGAGGCTGTGGCCGAGGTGGGTACTTAAGTTTGCGTTGTTTTAGTTCGAAAGGAACTCCCCTATTTGAATACGAGTTCAGCTCATAGAAGGTTAAAATCAGAGTCTAAAACGGACGCTCATTCCACACTGCGGCATTCCGTCTCATTTCTTCTCACGTTTGTGATTTTTCACTACGCTCTTCTTCGTGCAAAACATTTAGGCACAATGAGAGGTAATTATGAGCGAATTAGATCCCATCACAAAGGCAAACCAGGAGTTTGTCAGAAGATCGATGGCAGTTCCTCTTTTATCGAAAGAAAAAGAGCAAACTCTGGCGATTGCTTGGAGAGACGAAAACGACGAAAAGTCTCTACACGAACTCATGGGCGCCTACAGCAGGCTGGTTATCTCCACGGCATCAAAGTTTCGCAACTACGGACTCCCCTCGGCGGATTTGATACAAGAAGGAATGATGGGCTTACTTCACGCCGCCAATAGGTTTGAGCCCGAACGAGATCTAAGATTTTCTACCTACGCTAACTGGTGGATCCGTTCATCAATGCAAGACTTCGTCCTTAGAAATTGGTCAATCGTGAGGACCGGCACGACGGCGAGCCAGAAATCCCTTTTTTTTAATCTGCGTCGACTACGGTCAAAAATTGAAGAGGAAACAGGCGAACCGATCAATGCTGAGGGTCGTGAGCAAATTGCCAAAACTTTAGAGGTTACGGTGGATGAAGTTCGTTCAATGGAACAAAGGTTATCTTTAGCGTATGAATCTTTGAATACTACAGTGAAAGATGATTCGGATTTGGAGCAGCAAGACTTGCTAGCCGACGACCGGCCGGAACCGTCCGATGCAGCATTAATTTCTTTAGATGGTAAAGCCCGGCGAGGTTGGATAGATGACGCGCTTGAGATCCTAGGTGAACGGGAGCAAATAATAATCAAAGAACGGCGCCTGACCCACGAAGGCCTGACCCTAGAAGAGCTAGGGATCCGGTTCGGTGTTTCAAAGGAGCGGGTTCGACAGCTCGAGCAGCGAGCTCTAACACGATTAAAAACGTATATCGAAGGTAAGGTAGAGGTTCCCCAGGATCTAATGCACGAGTAAGAAATCTACGGCAGTGCGTGGTAAACTCCCTCACATAAATACCTTATAGATTTCTAAAACGTTTGATTGAGTTGCTTGTTTAATGCAGGGTCACCAGATGTTTCAGAGGTCCACGTTACACGATAGTCTCTCCACAAGAGATAAGCTTAGGCGCGGCACAGCCTGGCGTGTTTTTTTTCTATCGTCATTTCTGTCAGTTATCGCGTATATATTGATCGCACCTGGGTTGCCTCAACTCCTTAGCATTCGAATCGTCTTACTGATCTTTGGGCTTCCAGTCATACTAGGTGCGTCGGTATTAAGCTTCCCTGGAAGTAATAGGTATAGAAGTCAGGGGTGGCGTTCATGGATTGCCTTTGCCATCTTCCGGATTCTTCTATGGTTGGGGACGCCCTGGCAGCTGGGCTGCCTTATCTATGTTTTTGCTGTCTGGGCCTCAAGCAGCGGCTTGCTGGTCTGGTTCCCCAGTTAGAAGGGCAAAAATAGCAGATTGCGACTGAGCACCCCTAATTTTTTGTCGCAGCTCAGGGTTTTTAAGTCGGCGAGAAATTTTAGACAAAACCTTGAGATACTCGCCCTGTTGGTCCTCATCTTCTGGCATAAGCAGAGCTGCTATCAGATCCACTGGTTCATCATCAGCGGCGTCGAAGTCAACAGGTTGTGCAAGGCGAGCAAAAGTTACGGTTAGCTTATCTAGCCCCGCTACCTTCGCATGAGGCAGCGCTATACCTTCACCTATCCCGGTTGACCCAAGACGTTCACGCTCTGCCAATGCTTGACAAATAGGTCGCTCTTCTATGCCTACAGACTGCCCTACTGATTTGGCTATCTCTGTAAGAAGCTGCTTTTTTGATCCTGCCCGAATATGAGTAAGAATCGCACTTGGCGGCAGAAATTCGTCGAGTGTCATTTTATGTTTAGTCCCTAAAGGGCTCGAGGTAAGGAGGTGAGAAAGCGCCCTTAGGGCTGAGATGCATCAGGGTCAACGGTTGACATAAGTTATTTATCCGCATTTGGATACAACTCTCATGAGAAAACTTAGTTAAGCATTATATTAAAGGAGCACTGCATGAGGCAATTTTGGGTTATCGGTGGGGTTTATCAGGATACAACGTTTCAAGATTTGGCGCCGGGTTCGTCCGCAGTGCGACAGGGTCCATTTGAGACATATGACCAGGCTAATAAAGCATGGCAGGCGCTTGCTTGGTCTACAGTAGACGATGCGCTGGCGCAGTATCATATCGAAGAAGAAAAGCTTGCCGAAAATGATATTAGGCCATCTTTTTGGGTTATGGGAGGCTCCTATCGGGACGGTGGATTTGATAAATTTGATGGTGCACCCGAGCGGTTCGGTCCTTTTGACAATTATGAGGCAGCCAAGAGCAAATGGTCCGAATTAGCTTGGGCTTCTGTAGATGATGCTGCAGTTCGATATCGTATCGAGACTTTGACACCAAAATTTGATGCTCCTTTAAAAAAACGCCGATATCGATTGTTGACGGGCCAGAATAGTCATGAGTTCTGTGATAGAGTATCAAATGCCTTAGCTGACGGTTACCAGCTTTATGGCAACCCTGCTATGACCTACACCACAGATGGCCTAATGGTTGCTCAAGCTGTCGTTTTAAAAGATGAGAGCTAAGATTAGGAAAAGACACCAGACTTGGCCTATCAAAACGTTGGACTTGAACATTTTAAGGCAAAGTATTGGATCGGCTGGTTGAAGTTTTAGAAGCTGGTTCAGCAGCAAAGTGCCGACGGCAAACAACCCGAGCCAGGCTAAGAATC
>CAXQZM010000091.1:0-5756 GCA_964228455.1 Alphaproteobacteria bacterium
GAGTTCAGCGCTACACCGCTTCAGGAATGGCTCCGAAGGGTCGGCATCCAACCGATGCAGATTTTCCCAGGATCACCCTGGGAAAATGGCTACAACGAACGCTTCAATGGAACACTGTGTCGGGAAGTTTTGAATGCGGAGTGGTTCCACACCACAAAGCAAGCCCAGGTCGCCATCAATGCATGGCTCAGACAATACAACAAAACCCGCCCGCATCATGCACTGAACATGCGTCCGCCAATACCCGAAACCTTACTAGAGAAACCCCAAATCACTGGTACTGAAAATGGGGGCTAGACACTTCAAGGTTTGGTTTTACTGATCTAAAGAAACTCCAGGTATCAACCATAGAGCTCAGCTGGTAAGCCAATAGGGGGAAAGAGGAAGAACACTTTTCACCCGATTTGTTCAAAAGGTCTGCCGGAAAGCAAAGACAGGCTGTATGAAGCTATTCAAATTCATTCAAACGAATTCTGCGGAAATTCTTCCTGATAGAAAAAAAGTGCTTTCACAAATAGTACCAACTTCATCGCTTATCTCTATTTCTAGGCAAACATTGGTTTAGAGTTTTTCTGATGACGTAGTACAAGTTCTCTTACTAATTTTTTACTCTCAAGCATTGGCCGAGCAGGCTTTGGAAGATACCCAATATTGCAAATTTCAGGGAATAGCGTTTGAATTTCTAAACGGCTCTCTGAAGATAGAGATTTCAGTGCCATATGACCAGTAAACAAGGTTTCTGTTGGTGATCCATTTGAATAAACTATCTGGTGCTTATCAAACATCAGGTGAAAATACCGAACCCCGCTAGGGTTATCGTGTTGAATATCCACACCACTCAAGGAGAGTAGTTTTTTAGCGGGGACCAGTACCTCTAAGTTGCCAAACATCCTTTCGGCAATTCTTGATCGCACTAAAACCCTATGCTGCGGAGAGACTATCACATCTTGAGCTGGAAAACCATCGCCCAGGGCGCCAGCGCGGATGCAGATAGGCTTAAGTCTGGGATTCAACTCTAGATAGGCGGGATCGAGCGTAACAGATCCAACCCAACGTAGGGGTTGATACCCGTCATCCATAGTAAGTACTT
The DNA here is from genome assembly GCA_964228455.1 of Alphaproteobacteria bacterium. GTDB lineage: Bacteria > Pseudomonadota > Alphaproteobacteria > UBA7985 > UBA7985 > CAXQZM01. Next base: position 1,091 of record CAXQZM010000091.1, read on the forward strand.
GATCAGATAATTCTAATTTATCTACAGTAACTTCACCCTCAACGGTACTAATAAATGTCCCTGATTTAAAGCATAATATCGCACCAGGCGTATATGAAGAATTTATTGAATAAGTTTGCCCGCCATCTAGTGTCTCTGTGGCTTCAGTGCTGGGGACAGCCTGTACTGCACCTGGAGTCACATCTTGAAATATTACGCCATCCAGACCGTCCCCACTGCCGGTAAATCCATCCCCATCAGTTATAGCCTGATATATAACATCAATATCAGTAGTCTGAAGGGGATAAGACGCAGTATTATTTACTTTGACGAGTGCTACGCCGTCACCGGCAAGCATTGCAAAGCCATCTGTCTGATTATCAATAAGATATACGTCTTTCCCCGCAATGGATTGCGTGGGCGTTTTGCCTGATAGTGAGAATTGAAACCTAAAATCTTTTGCTCCGCCTTTGTAGACGATAACAAAAAGATCGCTCACGTCCGTACCCGTATCCACGACAATTTCAATAAAATCCTTAGCTGAGTCACTAACGCTAGACTCATTTGCTGCTTTGAATTCTGAAATGTATGGATCAGCCATCGTGAGGTATCCTTTCATTCGATTACGGATGAATTAGGTTCGCATTCTTTTGTTTTGGTGATTACCTAGCTGCACAGGTAATATATTTGCTTATCGTCCTGGCAGGTTTCGAATCTCCCGAGACGCATGCGAAGAGTATTGCCGAGCTCGGTTAACCCAGAGTTACTCATGCTCATCCCCCACCTGAGTGGTCCACTGGTTGGTTTGGAACAGTGGGCTCGTGAGCGAACGAGCGTTAGTTACATTTGTGCAGTCACAACACAAATGCACTTTCGCATATCATCAAATTTTATGGATTGAAAATCCTCGTGTCGGTGGTTCGATTCCGTCCCCGGCACCACTATAACTTAAAAAAATGACTTAAATGGGTTCTCAAAGCGTATTCCCTTTTGCCTGCACTCATCGATCTTGGAGTTTGCACAGCATATAAAGATCTCGAATGCGCCGTCGCTCTGCAAACTCTGCCAAGTGGGAATATTTTTCCCTGAACAGTCTGTGTGAATACAGTCACGACTGCCTAGCTATCAGAGCTGCCTTTCTGATCGTCCACTCCTCAGTGGTTACGATGAGCCAAGAATACTCTCTTATCAAATACCGCTATTTGGACCCATAGGCGCTGACGTCAGACAAAGCAAAAACAACCTTCAACCGAGTTGTAAGAGAAGTACATCTCACGTGGCTAAAGATCGACGCGCCCTCTTTGTAATCCTCAAGCATAGTTATTCTTACAAGATCTGCCAGATACGCAATAGCCCAATCATTATCATAAGATACATTCCGTTCGCGCGCATTATCAGCAACCATTTAGCTAGAAGCTGCGGCATTCAATAATTTTCTAAGGGCTGTTGAAGCGTATTTTAATCGCCCTCCGAAATACGACAGACAGCGGAGCGATTGCGGGTGTGTTGGAGCGCCTGTCTTGGAAAGTGATGCTTTTTCCTGTCGTTGACTGAGAGCGCTTTGCAAAGTCGAGAAGGCCGCCACTGTACGGTGATTTCTTCATGCACGTGGGCTGGCGGCAATAACAAAACAGGGAAAAATAAATGTCTAATTTATATGCGAAAAATTTTTCTGAAGCAGATGAAGTAAAAAACCCACCAAATGCACGCGTTGAAGTTGTGAAGCTAGGCAATGTTAATGCTTCTAAATTGGTCCTTCAGCCAGGATGGAAATGGTCAACTTGCATTAAGCCAACGGTAGGAGGTGATAGCTGCCAAGCTGGACACGTCGGCGTCGTAATTTCAGGAAGCATGACCTGCACTCACGATGATGGTTCAGAAATTACAGTGGGGGCTGGAGATGCCTACTATTTTGCTCCTGGGCACGATGGGTGGGTCAATGGTGATGAGCCATGTGTTCTTTATGAAATCGTAGAGGGCGGAAAAGACTTTGGCCCATGGAAACATGCCCACTAAGCAAGCTAGACAACGAGGTATATTAGAATGGCGATTATAGCTATGTGCATGCCAATTTTGCCAGGCAAAATGGAAAAGTGGCAAGCCATGATGGATCAGGTGCAAGCTACCCCCAACTTCGCAAACTCAAGAGAAGCAGCTGGCGTACATGAGAGAACATTTCTGCAGCGTACGCCCGCTGGCGATTTTTTGATAATTACGATGGAAGGCGACGATCCAACTGCAAGTTGGGCGCAAATTATGTCAACAATGCCACCCGAGTTCGCCGAGTTTGCGCAAGACGTTCATGGCCTAGATGTCAGTTCGCCGCCTCCATCGCTACCTGAATTGGTTTTTGATAGCCGGGCATAAAATTTAATTAGGGAGAGACAGATGAAAGTGTTCTTTTTAGGCGCGTATAGCGAAAAAGGCCGCGCTGGTATGATGGAAAGCAGCTATGATGCGCGCGTCAAAGCTGTTCACGAAATGCTGGCAAAGGCAGGTGCAAAACTGGGAACGGTAGATTATTTGCAAGGGGCATGGGATGTAATCGCTGATGCTGAGGTTGACTGTTATGAGACAGCTTCGGGTATTCACGCTATCATGATGCAATCTGGAGGTTGGGACGAACTGGTCATTCTTCCAACTATGGATGTAGATAAAGCGTTGAATGCTGCGCGAAAAATTGGTGATTACCCAATGCCAGGCTCTGAGTGATCTTATCGGGCTTATTTATATCACCATTCTAATTGAGGTCAGCTTGTTTTCCAAAGCTGGCCTTAATTCGGGATAAACCGTCCCTTAATGGTTGACCCTGTTTGGCCTCATAAGCTCAAACGTCAATCATCATTATGTTGCGCAAGTGACCTTCTTGCACCCTAGGCAAACATCTCTACTTATTATTGCAAGTTTCTTGTTCCAACGGTTATGCGGCGCCATTAGGTTCTTTGGTCGCTGAGCCAAAGTAAGCAGATCTGCTTTATAGTTCTGCTTAATCGCTTCAATACCAATTTGGCGGCTTTTGTAATAGACCGGCTTGCCTAGTGCGGCGTCGCTTCCTGTCCGTCGATAGTCCGACGGCCCATCACACGAACAGATCTCGACGAAATGACCGCGGAGGTTGACCAGCCAGCCTCTATAAAGGCGGTGAGGTCGTCCACGGCATCCTCAATACTCTCGAAAAACCTAGATCGAACGTTATGAAGTGCCACCTCTTGGCCTCAGAAGGATTGGGCTTCCCCAACTTTTGGACCCAACACTCCGGTAGTGGTCTGTCTCACAGGTATCCCCGGAGCAGCACAACAAAGATGTTCGACTTACCAGACAGCACACTGCTCATGCCCGTGGACGACGTTGGTGTTTAAGGGCGAATGACATTTAGGGCATCGTCGCTTGCGGGCATTCGCTGTTGAAACGGGTTATCCGTCGTCAGCTACTCAGAACGGGATCTCACCATTTGTCAGAGAAGTATCGCTTCTCGTTGGATCATAACGATCATCCCGACGTTCAGTTTCGTAAGATGTTCCTGCAGCAGAGCCATCTCTGGATACCCTCCAGGCCTTCACGTCAGTGTACCAACGCCCGTTATACTCTCTACTTTCTAAGTCTATGGAAACTTGCAGCACCTCGCCTTGCCGGATGGCAAACTGTTCAACTTTCTCCCCCCAAACCATAAAGCAAATCTTCTTGGGGTACTGGCCATCACTTTGCAAAACATACTCTTGCTTCCGCCACTCGCCCTTTGCTGACTGTCCTGACTTAACCGGTAAGCACTCAATGATTTCGCCTGTGATTTCCATGGCTCTCTACCCTGTTTCCTCAAAAAGTTGCGGGGAGTTTGTACCATATCAAGATCACTATTCAGACTTTATCGGTACAGCTGCTCGTCTCAGCTTAAACTAACAACTTACTTATCCCTTGCTTCAATCAATGCCCATTGAGCATCTGTACCAGCCAGTACCTCGTTCTCTCCAATGAGGTCGAAGGGAGTTTTGCCGGCTTTGTTAATGGCTGTTTTATCAGCTCCAGCTCCGAGCAGAAGAATGATTATTTCGGGGCTATTGGCCGTCTCAGCAGCTTCATGAAGCGGCGTATTTCCATTTTTATTGGTGGCATTTACGTCTGCACCAGCGACAAATAAATCAGTCAGGACATCCGGGTTCGCGTTGATTGTACCAAAGTGAAGTGGTGTCCATTCATCTATACCCCTCGCGTTTACGTCTGCACCAGCTTCTAGCAAGACAGATATGGTTTCGGGGTTGTTGTTCTCCCATATCGCTACATGAAGCGGTGTTAGGGACAATGCGCTATCCTTGGCATTTACGTCTGCGCCAGCCTCTAGCAAAGCGGTCAGTACATCGGGGTTGTTGTGGCTTGATACAGCATAGTGAAGTGGTGTGTTTCCGACTAAGTCCCTCGCGTTAACATCTGCACCAGCGTTCAGCAATACCGTCAAGATTTTGGGGTTTTTGTTGAGCAATGCAGCATAGTGTAGTGGCGAGCTTCCTTCCATGTCAGTTGTGTGTACGTCCACACCAGCGCCCAGCAATAAAGTGATGACCTCAGGAGTATTATCCTCAATCATCCACCAGTTGATGAAGTCATTCAGGAGTTCATACTCAGTGGAGAAACCTTTATAGATGACGTTCTGCTGTTGGTTATTGAAGGGTCCTTGACACCAGGTGCGGATCTG
>CAXQZM010000092.1:0-3798 GCA_964228455.1 Alphaproteobacteria bacterium
GCCAGTTAAGTTCGAATTCTTCATCTTGCCAGAAATACTCTCAGTTAGTGTGGGGGGCAGTATGCCCCCCGATATGTTACTGCCGTCGGGCAGAAAACTAAATTAAGCTGCGATGAACTCGTTCCATTTACGGACCATATATTGGTTCTCATCCATAACAGAGTTCCAACAAACCACGGAACCCATGCGATCTAGGAAGGAGCCACCATCGCGCACCTCCCCTGGGCCCGCGAGTTTTGCACCCGTCGGAGAAACGATATCGCCCTTAGAAGCTTTTCCTTCGTACCAGTAACCCCACTCGTCTTAGTACATAAATTGTTTGGATGTACTTGGAACAGCTGAGTAATACCCCTGACGCATCAGATAGCCGCCAACCCAGCCGGAGAGATACCAGTTGATGTATTCATAGGCTGCATCCAGCTCAATTCCAGAGAGAGCTGCAGACAAGCCAAGCCCGCCTCCCCATGACCGGTAACCTTCTTCAAGCGGCTGATAAACGCACGGACTACCCTGCGACCGCACAGCCGTAATCGCAGGCGACCACATCGACTGAATTACAACCTCGCCCAACGCCATGAGGTTCACAGAGTCGTCAAAAGATTTCCAGAAAGCGCGGAACTGGCCGTTTTGCTTGGCCTCGGTGAAGATGCCCAGGGTTAGGTCGATCTCTTCACGGGTCATGTTGCCCTTGTCTGGATAGGTGTATTCGCCCATGGACTCAACAACGAGCGCCATATCCATAATTCCGATGGACGAAATATCTAGAATTGAGGCCGTGCCTTTGAACTCTGGGTTCAAAAGCTCGGACCAGTTTTTGATTGGGCGACCGATCAAGTCAGGGCGAATACCTAATGTATCAGCATTGTAAATCGTCGGTATAAGAGTCATCCAACCTGATTCTTCCTGAACGAACTTTGTGCCGTCGACGCCAGTGGTGAACCCTCCTGTGTGCGGTGCTGTCCCTTGAGCGATTGTGCTTTCAGGTGTTAAAAGGCCACTCCGGAAAGTACCCGCAATGTTATCGTACTGGGCAATCTTAGAGGTATCCATCGCCTGAAGATTTCCAGCAGCCCAGACCTTTTTACAAATAAAATATTCGATATCTGCTATATCAAAGCTATTTGGTTGCGTCGCGGCTCGCTGCGTTACACTATCGGTATCCAATGCAGTCATTTCGAGGGTGAATCCCAAGTCTTCTTTGACTTTAAGCGCGACATCATTCAAGTTCGATACACCGGTGCAAAACTGACGCAAGGTGATGTTTTTAGTCTCTTGTCCCCATACCATTGGAGCCGGAAGCGCGGCGGCCGCCACTGCCGCGCCACCTGACTTTAATATCGAGCGACGTGAATACCGTACTTTTGAAATTGTAGTCATAGTTTTTCCTTTTTGATTTAGTGTGTCATTATTTAGCCAGGGCATGTGCCGCCGAGGCCTCCCAGTCCAGGCCTATTGCCTGGCCCAACTCCTTCGGGTTGCCGAAGAAATTCTTATCAGATAGCACCGCCGTGACCTCTTGGCCGCCTTGGACGGACGCAGTCAGGGCAACGTGCGTTCCCTGATATTCAATATTTGTGATTGTGCCAGGAAGTTTGGCAGATTTGTCATTTGTTACTTTCAGTGCATCAGACCGTACAGCAACCATACCCTCAGGCATCGCTACCACATTATGAGATCCTAGAAACCGGGCAACAAACGCCGTCTTGGGCGCGTCAAAAACGAGCCGCGTCTTACCCGCTTGTTCAATCTTTGCATCGTTCATTACGACGATCTCATCTGCCAACGCCAAAGCTTCATCCTGACCATGAGTGACATGCAGAAAGGTAATCCCCAATTCTCGCTGTAATTTTTTCAATTCCGCGCGCATCCGAATACGCAAGAACGGATCGAGCGCCGACAAAGGTTCATCTAGGAGTAAAATATCCGGTTTTGTAATCAATGCCCGCGCTAAAGCCGCGCGCTGTTGCTGCCCCCCAGACAGCTGTGCGGGCAGGCGGTCCGCCATCGCTGTCATGTCAACAAGTTCCAAAAGCTCATTTGCTCGGGCGCGGCGCATGGCCTTATCAACTCCTCTCATCGTGAGGCTGAAAGCGACGTTGTCCAAGACAGAAAGATGTGGGAACAATGCATAGTTCTGAAACATCATAGCTGTGCCACGTTTAGCAGGCGGCAATAAAGAAATGTTCCGGCCCCCTAGCGTAATGGCGCCGTCAGACACAGTTTCATGTCCAGCGATCATTCGCAAAGTGGACGATTTACCACACCCTGAAGGCCCCAATAAGCAGGCATACGTTCCTGCATCAAAATGGTAACTAATCTCATCAACCGCGACAGTCGCACCATAACGCTTCGTCAAGCTAACAAGTTCAAGATCGATATTTTGGTTCATACAAGTCCCACGCTACTACGGTGTCCGCATAAATGAATCATGGGCCTTAAACTGGCTCAATCGTTTCTTTTCCTTCAGAGATTTCAGTACGATTTACTCCGATAACAGATATTTATGCTCATTTTTTAATCATTTATTATCTATATGATTAAATTTTAGTCTAATTGGCTTAATTAAGCGCTCGAATTTTGTTCCTCATACTGTGAATCAGGCCATCTTAGGTTTTGGTAATCGCCAACGTTTAGCGAGATAACTTAGATGAAAGACTTAGTTGAAGCAGCCTCTGAAACACAGCCCCGTACGATTGGGGTGCTTGATTTACGCTTTGGGGGCACGAGCCAATTACAAAATCTGTATCAAGAAGGCGCATCAAAAGCACTCTTCGCTCGAAAACAAAATGGCGCTGAAGCAATCTGTATTAATACATCTGGTGGAATCACCGGCGGGGATAGATTGACAGGTCACTTCGAAACACGTGATAGCGCGCACCTCTGTGTTACAACGCAAGGCTTTGAGCGTATTTACAGGTCTCTGAATAAGACTAGTGGAGTTATAAAGAATAGTATCACGGTTCGGGACAAATCATCAATTTATTGGCTGCCGCAGGAAACTTTATTTTACGATGGGGGTTATCTGGATCGGAGTCTGGTTGTCAATGCAGACTCCAGTGCCAGCGTACTGATAGTTGAACCCACGCTTTTTGGCCGTATCGCTATGGGCGAAGATCAAATTTGTGGAAGCTTAATAGACAGAATCACTCTATCTTTAGATGGATCACTTGCTTTCCAAGACGCCACCAAATTTACCGGAGACATATCCAACATCTTGAACCGCCCAGCCGTCATGGCTGGTGCACGGGCGACAGCATTGGTGATATATTCGTCGCGAGCCGCAGGTGCTGTCCTACCTAAAATTCTACCAATCTTAAACTCAACGTCAGGCGCTAGTTTGCTAAGCGATCGCCTTATGGTGTCGAGATTGATCGCTCCCGACGGCATGAAACTTCGGCAAATGCTCATCCCGATCATAAAAGAAATAACAAAATCCGACATCCCTAGAACTTGGAGGCTCTAATGCAACTCAGTCCCAAAGAAAAAGACAAGCTACTAATATCTATGGCTGCAGAAGTGGCACGTAAACGCTTGCTACGAGGCGTGAAGCTTAATCATCCTGAAGCGATTGCACTCATTTGCGATGCTGTAGTTGAAGGTGCTCGTGATGGACGCAGCGTAGCAGAAATGATGCAGTACGGCGGGACCATTTTAACTCGAAAAGATTGTATGGACGGCATTCCAGAAATGATCCCTGAAGTACAAGTCGAGGCCACGTTTCCGGACGGAACAAAATTAGTAACAGTACACAACCCCATCCGATAGGAGAAAGTTATGAAATTTTTTGCAAGTCTTCCA
>CAXQZM010000093.1:0-14624 GCA_964228455.1 Alphaproteobacteria bacterium
CTCCTATTGGCTCGCTTCCATCATCTCAGGGTTTTGAAGTTGTGGGCACGTATCCTGGAACAATAAGAGATGATTTTTATACAAGCATAAAAGCCGCTCAATTATTTTTAAACGAGATAGGCCGTGTGAGCTCAGTGGAGATTTATCTTAAAGACCCATCAGAGGTAGGCCGCATGGTTGGCGACTTGACGGAGTTGTTCGGTGAATTCGAAGTGCAATCACGGCGGGAGAATCGGGAGGGTATTTCTGCTTTTCTAGAGGTCCTCAGATTAGTGATGCTGGTCACTCTTGGACTAATACTCCTTGTTTCTGCATTTAATATCTTTGCCAGTCAACTTATGCTTACTAATGCTCAACGGCGAAGTATCGGGGTGATGCGCTCAACGGGGTTTTCTCGATTTAGTATTATCAGAATTTTCTTCTTATCTGGCTTTCTGGTTGGTTTTATAGGCGCATCGTTTGGGACTATCTCAGGGCTAGTTTTCGCTCTGAATTTCCCCTTTATTTCTGCGCTCGGCGTACCCGGGCTAAGTTTTTTTTCAAATAGTCCTCCTATTATTTTGTTAAAGGACGTGGCTGTGGCTTTTTCACTCTGTATCTTTATGACTGCAGTGGCGTCTATTTTCCCTGCCTGGTTGGTAGCTTCTACGTCACCTATAGAGGCTTTTTCACATGGCTGAACAGATTATCACTAATCCCGGCGGTGCGAACTCTGGACAGGCGTTAAATTCTGCTAATTCAGTAGCTTTGAAGTTGCAGAATTTGATGAAATCTTTTCAGACTGGAGCTAAACAGATCGATGTCTTGAGAGGGGTCAACCTAGCGATACGTTCCGGGGAAATTGTAAGCCTTATTGGACCCTCCGGCTCTGGAAAATCAACCCTTCTTCAAATTGCAGGATTATTGGAAGTTCCTAGCAGCGGGACATTGGAGATTAATTCACAAAGGGTTCAACTATTAGATGACTACTCTCGCACACTCATGAGAAGACACTCCATTGGCTTTGTATATCAATTTCATCACCTCTTGAGGGAATTTTCTGCTCTAGAAAATGTCATGATTCCTCAGCGGGTGGCGGGCGTTTCGTTCACGGATGCTAGAAAACGTGCCAGAGACCTTCTTGCCCGAGTGGGACTTCAAAATCGATTTGATCACCGGCCGGCCAGGTTATCTGGTGGTGAGCAGCAGCGCGTTGCAATCGCACGTGGGTTGGCCAATAGGCCGAACTTACTGCTGGCGGATGAGCCCACTGGAAACTTAGATCCTGAGACAGCTGAGACGGTTTTTAAACTGCTCCTATCCATTACGCGAGAAGAAGGGATGGCAGCACTGATTGCAACACATAATTTAGATTTAGGATCCCGAATGGACAGGATTGTCCGGCTTGAGAATGGAGCAATTCATGAGTCGTGATCTTAACTTTTATCAATTAAGATTGATAAGGAGAGAGCTTAGCTTGCTCGCGATTTATAGGAATAAGGGTAGGCAGCCACGTATCACTCAAGTTGCTTATTGGCGGGCCAGCGCAATACCATTCGCAGTCGGGGTAGCTTTTTTTATCTCACGTTATTTGGGTCTTGATGATACTCAGTCTACCATGACTGCAGCTATTCTTTTCGGCGGATTACTCTTAGCTGATATGCATCTGTTCGTTTCAAATGCACCTGCCTGGATTTTTGCGAGGCAGACCATAGACTGGGGCCAGGTGGCTCGGCTTCATAAAAACTTTGTCGGTGAAGCAATTGACCTATCCCAGCCTCCCGTCAAAAACAGGTGGGATACTGTAAGGGTGCCTCAGTCATACCTAAAAGGAATAGGCGGAATGTATCAGAGTATGGCTAATCAGAGCCCTACGGTCGTTAAAGTTATAAGCCAGAGCCCAGAATTCAGAGTTATCGGAATTTTGACTTTGTTGACAGTCGCTTCTCTGTTGCTTGCTCCGGATTTTGTTGGGTTTTCTTTGAGTGTATATTTTTTCTTGTTTGCTTGGAATGCAAAGCGCGTCAAAGCAGCAGTGGATTTTCACTTAACGTGGCCAGTGCTTAAGCATGCATTTAACTGGGATTCAATTCGAGGTCTGAGCTAGCTTTACACAAGGATCCGCGCACATAAGATACAGATGGTAGCACCATCATTTATTCATCTCAGGGTGCATTCTTCCTATTCTCTGACTCAATCGACCTTAAGGATTAAGTCTATTGGGGATTGGGCTGTAGAAGGAAAGCAACCAGCAATTGCGTTGACTGATAAAAGTAATTTATTCGGAGCGCTTGAATTTGCATCTACCATGGGTGATTTTGGAGTGCAGCCAATTCATGGGTCAGTTCTTCGCTTCAAGTCTATACTCGGCCCTCAGTCTCTTGGTGCAGATGATGATGAGCTTCTGTTGCTCGCACAAAACGATGTTGGCTTCGAAAACTTAATGTCCATTGTGAGCCAAGGGTTTTTAGAAGCAAACGGCGGTGATCCGATCCTATCACTATCCGCGCTAAGTAAACGCACGCAAGGGCTTATTGCACTAACTGGGAGTCTGGAAAGCAGTCTCGGTAAATCGCTCAGTCAAGGGCAAGCCAACGTAGCTAGCGAGCATCTAGACTGGCTGCAAGAGAGGTTTCCAGGGAGGCTATACATTGAGCTGCAACGCCATGGTTTGCCCCAGCAGAGAGACCTGGAGCCAAAGCTTTTTGAGGTTGCGTATGAAAGAGGCATTCCTCTGGTGGCTACCAACGCGGCGCATTTTTTAGATGCTACACAGTTTAAAGCGCATGAAGCTTTAATGTGCATTGGGCAAGGGACTACCGTTCATGATGAAAACCGTAAAACGCTTACGGCGCATCACTATCTAAAATCACCGGAGGAAATGGGGCGGTTGTTTAGTGATGTGCCGGAGGCTTTGAATAATAGCGTTGTTATTGCTAAACGCTGTGCTTATGCGCCGCCTAAGCGTGATCCTATCCTTCCTTCCATGGGTTCGTCTGAAGAAGAGATCCATACACTTACCAATCAGGTTAAAGCAGGTTTTGATGAGCAATGGGAAGATGTTTTAAAAGCTTGGCCGCAGGACGAGGATCGCGATGCTCTTCGGAAAGTGTATGAAGATAGATTAGAATTTGAGTTGGGTGTAATCACCAAGATGGGGTTTTCAGGCTATTTTCTTATAGTTGCTGACTTCATCGATTGGTCAAAAAAGAATGGTATTCCAGTTGGTCCTGGCCGAGGTTCTGGAGCCGCGTCTTTAGTGGCTTACTCGCTTAAGATAACAACACTCGATCCAATTCCTTATGGTTTGCTGTTTGAGCGCTTCTTGAATCCTGAGCGTATATCAATGCCAGATTTCGATATCGATTTTTGCCAAGACCGACGGGAAGAAGTTATAGCATATGTGCGCGATAAGTATGGCGCTGATCGAGTGGCGCAAATAATCACCTATGGATCTTTAAAAGCACGAGCGGCTCTTAGAGATGCTGGCCGTGTCCTAGCAATGCCATTTGGTCAGGTCGACCGGCTCTGCAAAATGGTGCCGAATAATCCTGCTAATCCAGTAACCTTGAGCGAGGCAATTTCTGGGGAGATTCAGCTAAGACGAGAGATCGACGAAAATACAGAGGTTAAGCAGTTATTCCAAATTGCGCAACAGATCGAGGGGTTGCATCGAAGCGCCGGGACCCACGCCGCGGGAGTAGTAATAGCAGATCGACCGGTCACAGAGTTAGTTCCCTTATACCAAGACCCTCGGGCAGATATGCCAGCTACTCAATTCGATATGAAATGGGTTGAGCAGGCAGGTCTTGTTAAATTTGATTTTCTTGGATTGAAAACACTGTCTATTCTCCATCAAATTGAAAAATTTGCAGGTGCGCGAAATAAGCAGGTTAATTTTAATGATATTCCTCTGAACGAGACAGGGGTTTATGAAATGATCTGTTCTTGCAAAACTGTAGGGGTTTTTCAGTTGGAGAGCACAGGTATGCAGGCCGTGATTTCTGACCTTCAGCCTGATCGGTTTACGGACATAATTGCACTCGTTGCGCTCTATCGCCCTGGCCCAATGGAGAACATTCCTAGCTTTGTCTCTCGCAAGCATGGCCGCGAACGCATTGAGTATCTTCATCCAAAGCTTGAAGATGTGGTTTCAGAGACTTACGGGATCATGATCTACCAAGAGCAAGTGCTTAAAGCTGCTCAAGTGCTTGCTGGTTATACACTCGGGGCTGCGGACTTCTTACGAAAAGCAATGGGTAAGAAGATAAAAAAAGAGATGGATAAGCAGCGTGAGACTTTTGTCGTGGGCTCTAAGGAGCACTCAAATATCGACCCATCTCTTGCAAATTCAATTTTTGACCAAATCGCTAGTTTCGCGGGTTATGGGTTCAATAAAGCCCATTCAGCTTGTTATGCGCTGATCGCCTATCAGACAGCCTATGCGCGCTATCATTTCCCAGCAGAATTTTTTGCCTCAAACCTCAACTATGAGATGTCAAACACTGATAAGTTGGCAGTTTTTGCCGCCGATTTAAAGACGGTTGGCTTAATCCTATCGCCTCCTGATGTTAATTTATCCGATGCCTTGTTTAAAGTCGAAACTGATAAAGTGATCCGATATGGGCTTGCTGCAATCAAGGGAGTTGGTGAGGCATCTATGGAGGCTATGGTGTCTGAGCGGGATGCTAATGGCCTATTTAAAAGTATGCGCGACTTTGCGGTGAGAGCAGCACCTTTCCTGAACAAGAAGCAGCTTGAGCAACTTATTTTAGCCGGCGCGCTTGATAGTTTGCACCCAAATCGCGCCGAGGTTTATTATTCTTTGGAGCACATACTTTCTTTCGGTCAAGCCGAGGCTGCAGATCTGAGATCGGCACAGGAGAGCTTGTTTGCCGAAGGATCGGTTGGGCTAGACATGCCGCTTGAGATTCCGTCTGCACCTATGTGGCACACAGAAGAGCGTCTTCAGCACGAACTAGACGCTATTGGTTTCTTCCTGAGCGATCATCCGCTGAGTCATCGACAAAAAGAGTTAGAGCGACTAGGCGCTCAACAAATTGGCAATATTCTTGATCCGCTTACTAGACCAAAAGGTGCGGTCAAAATTGCTGGTGTAATTTCCAGTCAACAAGAGCGACGCTCAGCAAAGGGAGCTAAGTTTGCTTTTCTCGGGGTATCAGACGCATCTGGGGCAATAGAGGTGATGATCTTTTCTGATCTGCTGGCTCGTACGCGAGACCAATTGAAAACGGGTGAGGCAGTAGTGATAGATGTTTCAGTTGAAGATCAAGCAGATAAGGGTGTCAGGTTGGTTGCTAATCATATTTTGCCACTAGAAGAGGTGTTGGACCAAAGCCTAAGCCATATAAAAATATATTTTTCAGACACGCAGTCCCTTGCTGCAATTCAGTCTATATTAAGCCAAGCTGGTCCGGGACAGGGTCACGTATATTTAGTCTGTGACATAGACCCTAGCACACATGTTACATTAGCGCTTGGACAACAAATCAAAGTTGATAAGCCTTTGTCTAACGCATTGGCTTCGATCGAAGGAGTTACCGTCGAACGAGAGGATCGAAAGGTGCGACAATACGATGGGCAGGTTTCTTTGGCATATGCCGATCGAGTGGTTGACGCGGCGAATTCGCCAGTTTAGGGGCGGGCTTCCTTTTATGAGCAAACAATATTTTTGTTCATGTTAGTGCGCCCTTAGCTCAGCTGGTAGAGCAACTGACTTTTAATCAGTAGGTCACAGGTTCGAACCCTGTAGGGCGTACCATCAACGCATCGGTGATTATGCGTTAAAGCGGAAGCTCCGTTGTTTCCTTTAGATCTTCCATCACAAAGCTTGCAGATACGTCTGCAATTGGAACAAGATCAATTAGTCTTCGGTAAAAGCTATCATAAGCCTCCATATCCGTCACCCTAATTTGAAGCATGTAGTCTAACTCTCCGGTCATCCTGTGGGCGCCCATGATTTCAGGCATGGCTTGAACCGCATCTCTAAAATTTTCTAACCACGATTTATCATGCTGGTTTGTTTTCACCAACACAATTACTGACAAACTGAGACCTAACTTTTTCGCATCAAGCAATGCTGCGCGCTTTTTAATATACCCGCTTTCGTCCAGCCGTTTGATTCGTCGCCAACAAGCATTACGAGATAGGTAAACCCGCTCCGCTAGAGTTTCTATTGATAATGCACAGTCCTTTTGTATCTCAATAAGTATTCGGCGATCTGATTTGTCTATTTTATGAGATTTCATTGGGAAATATATACCAAAAATATCTTAATTATCCAGAAATTTGGGAAATATCTTTGCCCTTAGTGAGTTAAACATCATTTACCAGCAGAGGATAAGCATCAATGAAGCTCAAGCTAAAGGCGTTTTTCACCCAACACCCTTCCTCCGTAGGCGAGACCTATCTTGAGCATTTCGGTGTAGCTTTGTCCTTTGCTGGCATCCTTGCATTTGCAGCGTTTGCAGCCGTTGTTCATGCAATTTTTCCAGCACTTTTTGAAAAAACAGCCAGTGAATGCATAAAGCGGCTCCACAAGCGTATTACCTCTCGTGGAGATGAGGCGTCTTCAAGCACCTCAGTTAGGGTATCATAGGCAACGCACGTTCGGCTGACATCTCAAGTTCTTAAATAATTGGTTTCCACGGAATAAGCTTCTAAAAAGTCCTCAGTAGATAAGTGCGCATAGGCTTAATTAGGAGATGTACGAATTGGTGAACACTCAAACAACGCTCACTGATATGGAGCGGTATCTCTTTGATCTTAATGGCTTCATAGTAATTCGAAATGCGCTTTCTCGACAGGAAGTGTCTGATTGTGATCTTATTTTAGATACGCTGCAAAATTGTAAAGCCGGTGAGTGGTTTGGGCATGTTCATGGCCATAACTTTACGGGCGCTCATGAAGGCCTAAATTTACAACAGATCTATGAATCAGGCCCGGCATTCCAGCGACTAATTGATCACCCATCTTGGATTTCCAAAGTAACTCACTTCATAGGAACCGATGAGCCTAATTTTGACAGTCACCATGGGCCTGTTTTCATCGATGAAAACTTTGCAAATATAAGAGAGAAAGGTCAGGCTATCGGACTACACTCTGGTGGTGATAAGCGAGTGACCCGCTGTCAGTTTCGCTACCATAATGGACAATTTCATTGCGGTCAGGTCAATATCTTAATTGCATTTCGAGATATCGGGCCGGGTGATGGTGCCACGATGCTGATACCTGGAAGCCATAAGTCAAACATACCTCACCCAGAATATGATCACGCGGCAATTTCTGATACTCCAACCTCAGTAGATGGAGTTACCGGTGCAATTGAAGTGCATATGAAGGCAGGTGATGCATTGCTTTTTGTTGATGCGATTATGCATGGCTCAGCCGCTAGAGTGAATGAGGGGCAACGTCGCATTGCAGTCTACCGGTATGGACCCAGCTGGGGCTTTTTTCGTCACGAATATCGCCCCTCTGAGCAGCTAATGAGACAGTTATCTGATGAACAAAAACAAATTGTTATGCCGCATCGTATCGTGTTGTCGCCATCAACAAAGTAAGTGTGTGATTAATTATAAAAATTAGCGGAGCGGTGGGATAAGCCGAAGGGTGTGATAAAATTTCTTTCTTTTAAAAAATTATTTAAAATAGTTTTTGAACGGAGTGCTTTTGGTTCTTGTAGAAATGCGGGGAGGGGTCTAGGGGCCTCCTTGTTCGGGGCGTAGCTCAGTCTGGTGGAGCGCTGGCTTTGGGTGCCAGAGGCCGGAGGTTCGAATCCTCTCGCCCCGACCATATCCCTATCAAATAATTGATTTATTTATGCTAAGCCTTTTCCGACGAACTGCAGTACTAAATTAGCAATCTCTTTTGGCTTTTCTAAATGGACAAAGTGTGTGCCAGAAACGGTCTGTGACGTCATCTCTGGTCCTAAGTGGAGTTTTTTTGGAAATATACTGCCACTATCGGCTCGAACGATGAGAGTCTTGCAGGATACTTTTCTTAATAGCCATGCAACTTCACTTGCAACATACCTAAATGTCCTCGCTTCCCATTCCCGAGGGCATTTAAGCGCTAATTCACCTGTTTCATCTTTACTTAAACACGAATTTACATAGGCGATGATCGCACTTTTTGGCCAAGTTGAAAATGCTTTTCGGCCAGTAAAATATTGAACTGCAGCAGCATTATCTGGCCAGTGGGCTCGACGTCGTAACGCGCCGAGATAAAGCTTATTTCGACGCGATAGCCAATTGGATCGTTTGACCAAAGGGTAGATAAGGGCAAGTGAGGTTGGTAATATAGCAGGGTCGATTGCAATTAGGTGTGAAAACATATCAGGGTTTTGTTCTGCTATACGAAGAGCAGTTACTCCGCCCAAGGAATGGCCCGCATATGCAACCCGCCCATTGAAGTGCTGACGTATCACGAAGTTTAGATCGTCCTGATAAAACTTCCATGGATCTTTTGGTAGGTCGGGGATTGGAAGTCGGTCTGCTGTTGCGCCATGACCTCTAAAATCAAGGCCATATACATCGAAGCGATCGGACAAAAGTGACATGAACTCCACTTGACAAAGCGCGCTCATACCATTGCCGTGTCCCATTAGTAGGGGTGGTTTTCCTGCGTTCTGGGGGCTGCGCCAACAAGCCATATAACCCGTGGGCACTTCAAGTAATGTCCGCTCAAAAGGGGGCATTTAGGAGAGAAGTGTTTGTGCTAACTGCTCTGCTGATTTCTTAGCAAGGTCCTCTGCCAACCCGGGTAATAACCTGCCTTCGTCATCGAACGCTGTCTTGCAGTTACCCAGAGCAATCTGTTCAGGCATCAAAAGGGATCTTAAGTGACCCATAATTAGTCGCATAACCTGCAGTCCTTTTATGCCGCCTAGTGCTCCAGGTGAAGCCGCGAGAAGAACTGCTGGGCGCATATCAAAGGGGTTGCCTTTCGGATGCTCACCATTCGGCTGTGTCATCCAATCAATCAGGTTTTTGAGCCCGCCGGTCGGTCCACCGTTATATTCGGGGCTCGCAATAACAAACCCGTGTGCTTGCATGGCCAGGTCACGAACTTCATTGCAATAATTTTCGATCTTCGCTGGTAGTGTTCCACCTGTTGTAACATTAGGAACTGGATGGGTCCCGGGACTAATATACACCGCTTCAAAATCTAAACCTGTGGCGCGCACTAGTTGCTCATAGGCTTCTAGGAGTTTTCGATTATACGAGCCTTTACGGCCTGATCCATCAAGAAAGATGAGCTTCATGATAGACTGCCTGAGTTATCAAAACAGGTTCGTGTTCCCAAGTGGCAGGCCGCTCCAATCTGGCTCACTTGGAGAAGAAGGGTGTCGCCGTCGCAGTCTGCTTTGGCGGAAATTAAATTCTGTGTATGTCCTGATGTGGAGCCCTTTTCCCATAGCTTTTCCCTCGAGCGAGACCAATAAGTTACGCGCTTAGTCTCAAGAGTTATTCGTAGGCTCTCGGCGGACATCCATGCCATCATTAAAACTTCTTTCGTTTCCGCGCATTGCGCAATCGCTGGCACTAGGCCGTCATCGTTAAATCTAATTTTATCAAAATTCATGACAAGGCTTCCAAAGCTTTATTTAGGTCAGAGATTAGTTCATCAGGCTCCTCTAGTCCAATCTGCAATCGGAGAAGCGGCCCGAAGTCTTTGAATGCTTTATTCCAGTCCGGAGCCGAGCGGTATGCTGGCAGATCATACAACACCGCCAGACTCTCAAAACCGCCCCATGAATAACCTATCCCGAAAAGCTCAAGACTCTCGACCATACGTTCTGAGGCCGCGCGAGTGAATTTTGGGCTTAAGAACGCTCCGAAAAGCCCAGTTGAGCCAGTGAATTGTTCTTTCCAGTGCTCATGGCCAGGGGATTTGGGAAGAGCTGGATGACGGACCGACATGATCTTAGGATGCTTTTCTAAATATTTGGCGACCTTGACGGCACTTTTAGAAATAGCATCGAGCCTGACTTTCAAGGTTCTTAGTCCTCTCAAGGCCAAATAAACATCATCTGGGCCCACGTGATTGCCCATCAATGTTGATTGATGACGCAGCATTGGACCAACTTTTTCGTTTCCAATAACTATACCAAAAAAAGCATCAGAGTGCCCCGCGTAATATTTAGTCCCAGCGGCAAGTGAAATGTCAGCGCCTTCTTTTACTGCGGGGTAATATAATGATGTTGGCCAGGTTGTATCAACAATGCTGATTATCTTATGCTTTCTAGCCAGAGAGTAGAGGCCCCTAGCGTCTGGCATTTCGAATGTGAGAGATCCGGGGGTCTCAAAGTAAATCACCTTAGTGTTACTTTGAATCATTCTTTCTGTGGTCCCTAAATCTAACGGATCAAAAAAAGTTGTCTCGACACCATACTTTTTCAGGAATCCGTCTGCAAAGAGGCGCGCAGGTCCGTAAACATTATCGGCAATAAGCAAATGGTCTCCGGACTCTAGACAGGCTGTTAAAGCAAGAGATACAGCCGATAAGCCAGAAGATGTGGCTACAGCATGACTTCCACCATCTAATTCTGCTAAAATTTCCTCAAGAGCCATGGTAGTATCGCTTCCCATGATGCCATAACCTACCTCCCCTGATCTTTTTCGCCTTTCGTTCCACTCGGCGATTTGAGAGAAGTCATCGTAAAGGAGGGTTGAGCCTCTATATATCGGCGGATTTACTGTCCCAAGGCCTAAGCCAGGCTGCCGGTGTCCTGTTGCATCGTGCACAAGTCGTGTTTGAGTGCTGTACTTCTTTTTTTTCATTTAAGCGGCTTTCTGGTTTAACAAATCAAAAACCCGATTAAGGGCAGCTTTATCTTGGGCGCCGGATAACGCATAAGTTCCATTTACAATGAAAAAAGGTACTCCAGTAATGCCGCGATCTCGAGCGGCTCTATGCTCGTCAAATATTTCTGCTTTGTGATGACCCTCATCGATTGCCCTTTCAAGCCTAGTTGGATCAAAACCTGAAGATTGCCAAATATCAATGATTTGGTCTCTCTGGCCTAGGTCCAAGCCCTTTTCAAAATAGGCGGCAAAAAGACTTCGAGCAAAAATATCTACCTTCTCGATATCGCAATCGAATACTTGGGACTCTCTAAGCGCTATGTGTGCAAGAACTGTTGACGGTGTTTGTGTGATCTTATCAAAGTCAATCGCAATACCTAAATCTTTGGCTGCGATTTTTATAGCTCCATAAACTCTATCGGCACCTTCTTTCCCTCCAAATTTGCGCTCAAGGTATTCACGCCGGTCCATCCCCTTGTGAGGCATTTCTGGATTAAGCATGAAGCACCTCCACCTCATTCGGGTAGTCCTATCCGTTTCATCTAGCGCAAGGTCGAGGCGCTTTAACCCTATATAACACCAGGGGCATATAGGATCAGAGAAAATATCAATGACAATCGGTGCGGTCATTTAATCATTCGTATTTTTAGCATTATCAGAAATGATTGGAAACAGAGCGTACATCGTAAATGCCATGTTCAACACGGCTAGGCCTACTTTCCCAGCAAAGGCCCACGCATCAGGTGATAGTGCAATCCATAAAGCTTCATTAAGTGCCGCAGAAATAAGAGAGCCAAGTGCCATTAGCATTGCTGCGCGAAGCCACTGTTTATCGCTCGCTACAAGATTGTTACCAAATAATTTTTTCAGAATGGGAAAGCCAACGAGCCACGTTATGCCAAGAGCCGAAGCATAAATAAGGCTGACGGCAGTTAGCTTTATCTTTAGCCATACTGCATCTCCACCAGTTGCAATTGTCAGGCTGCCAAACCCAACCAATAATAACGTTGATACTAAAAGTAGCCAGGGTGTTTCGCTCTCTTTCCACCAAATATAGGCTAGTGAGGCCATTGCAAGTGGGAGCATAGCACATGTAGCCCAGAAGAACCGGTCAGCTGATTCATCTAACCCGAACAAGCGACCTGCATAGAGGATCACCAGAAAAATGCCCACTGGCCCCAGTTCTAAAACTGACTTTTGAGATTGTGGTAGGTTTTTAGTTTTCTCGCTCATGCTCTATCTGAGATTCCATATTATTTGAAAGTTAAGTTTATAGGATATGCCTTCAAGCATATTCAGGGAGGCAGTTCCAATAGAATAGTTTGTTCATTTTTTTTGGTCGAGTGAAAGCCCGTAATTGCCCCTTGGCTTAAATGCGCGTAGGGAAGGGTCATGGATAAACACATCGTTGATACTCTTCTTGAGGAGCGAGCGCCCAAAATACACGAGCGTCCAGCCCTTCTTCGTTGGGTTCGGCGCATCTTGGACCCGATACTCAAGTATCAGCAAGCTAGGGTAATGGCTGACGATATAAAGTATAAATCTGGCGCGCAGGTTATGCAGTATTGCCAGGATAAACTTGCTTTAGAAATTGATGGTGAGGGCTTGGAGAATATGCCCCCGGAGGGTTCCCCCGCCATAATTATTGTAAATCATCCAACTGGCATTGCCGATGGAGTAGCGCTCTGGAAGTGGATAGGACCCTTGCGCAGTGATTTAATGGTCTATGGTAATCGTGATACTCATAGGGTCACCAAAGGCGCTTATGATTTCATAGTACCAGTTGAGCTAGTGGAGCATAAGCAAACCCAAGAAAAAATGCGGGAAACCTTATATTGGACAAAGAAGTGTTTTGATGCGGGGCGAACATTAATTTTCTTCCCTTCTGGTCGGATGTCATTCATGAATTGGCGTCAGCTTCGTTTTCGAGAGCGTCCGTGGAAATCTAGCGCGATCAAAATGGCGCGCCGATATAATTATCCCGTAATACCTATAACCATTCGATCCTATAACTCGCTCCTTTTCTATTTCTTTTCGATTCTCTCTGAAGAGCTCCGGGATATTTGTTTGTTCTATGAGTTGATAAATAAAAAAGGGCAGAGATTCAAAATGAGTATGGGTCCAGCTCTTGACCTTGAGTCCTATACTAATGATCAGATTGACGAAATAACGCCACAACTTCAACGGTTTGTTGAGAAAGGCGATTACAGCAAGCCGTTCGTGCCAAATCTTAAATAATCGAGTGGGTAAGTAGTGCCGGCGCCAATACGTTACACGTTTTCGTTAATATCACCTTTTTCATATTTAGGCGCGGAAACATTTTTCAGACTCCTAGATAAAAAAAGGGTACCTGTAACTTACCGCGTAGTTTCGGTTGGAGATGTCTTTTTAGCTACAGGTGGCTTGCCGCCCTCTAAGAGACATCCATCCAGGCAGGCGTATAGATTATTGGAACTTCAGCGTTGGAAACGCATACGGCAAAAAGTTCGTATGAATTTACAGCCTAAATACTTTCCTGCGGATGACAGCTTAGCTGCAGCAATCGTAAATGCCGTAATCACCGAAGCGAATGATCCAAGACCAATGATTTTAGCTTTTCATAAAATTGTCTGGGAGGACAATGGTGATATCTCCGATCTAAATACCTTAATGAAGGTTGGCGCTAAAGCTGGATATGATATGGTCCGATTACGGGACTCCGCTCATAGTGATGAGATGGCCGGGCTTAGAGAGGTGCATACCCAGGAGGCGATTGATGCGGGTATATTTGGAGTGCCTTGGTATGAAGTTCGGGGTGAAGATTTTTGGGGTCAGGATTCTCTTAATCAAATTGCTCAGCGTCTAGAAGACTAAGCATTGCAGTTTATGAGATGGGTCGTTAAGGGGCGAGCGTTGCAATAGCGACGGGCCTGTAGTTCAGTGGTTAGAACCCTCGGCTCATAACCGAGTTGTCGCAGGTTCGAATCCTGCCAGGCCTACCAATTCCGTTTCTGGAAGTTGCTAACCTACCCACCTAGGGAAGGTTGGCAACTATCCTGGCTAACCGTTGAGTGCGATCTAATTCTTGTGATCCTTATTACCAAAATTGGTAAAGCTTTCCGGAGTTTTCTCGGCACGACGAAATATGATGAACGTTATTCCAAATCCCAGAATGATTAGCGCATGTAATATTGCGCTTACCCCAAAAACATAAACGCTTCCAAGCATTAGTCCAAATATGCCGCTCCACATAAATGCTAGAGCTTGAAACACCATATGCGCGGTAGACGCAGGCAAGTTGCTTAAGGGTGAATGCTCAATTGACATGACACTATCCCAAGCAGGTTTAAAAACTTTAAAGAATGAATATAATATACCCATAAAAGATACCTCCCACAGTTCAAATAAGGCTAGATTTGTAGTCGTCGATTGGGCGAGACAATCTGTAGCAAATAGAAAATTTAAAGTGATCCCTTGATATGGTGGAGATCATCATCCTTTGGCGTTTGGGGCTGGCATTAAATCTAGTCAACCCTTGCCATCTCAGGTTCTTAAATTTTATCGAATATAGAAGACAAGTCAAAGCTCTACCGAGCCTTAGAAAGAACTCTTCTTAGTCATATGCTTTTAGCACACACTGCCAATTACTTTGCTGGCTAAGAGCTTATCTAGTCCCCATTAGGTAGTGAATACTTTTAAGTAAGAGGTTACTCTAACGCGACGTCAGCCTTATTTCGATACGACGGTTTTTTGCGTAAGCTTCAAGGGTATTTTCATCAACTAGTGGCTGGTGTTCGCCAAATCCAGTTGCGGCTAGGCGGGTTGGCGGTACATTATTGT
>CAXQZM010000094.1:0-54035 GCA_964228455.1 Alphaproteobacteria bacterium
ATGTCCCTTTGAGGTATTTGCAAATTTACTAGAGCCAAAAGCAATAGTAGTTCGACAAGCGACCATAGCTGGACGGAGCGAAGCTTTTGCTTGTGCTATCGCGCGTGCAATATCCTCGGCGTCATGTCCATCGCACGTGAAGGTGTCCCAGCCTGCCGCTTCAAAGCGTTTTCGCTGATCATCTGAGGTAGATAGGTCCGTACTGCCGTCAATTGTGATGCCATTGTCATCCCAAAGCGCGATTAGCTTATTTAACTTAAGGTGGCCTGCCAGCGTTATTGCTTCTTGGCTTACACCTTCCATTAAGCAGCCATCTCCAACCATTACATAGGTGTTATGATTAACTAAATCACTTCCAAATTCTGCTTCTAATTGGGCTTCTGCGATTGCAAATCCTACAGCATTTGCAATTCCTTGGCCTAGTGGCCCGGTCGTGGTCTCCACACCTGGTGTGTGACCGAATTCGGGGTGACCCGCTGTATTTGATCCGAGCTGACGAAAATTTTTGAGCTGCTCCAGGCTTACTCCACTTACCCCGGTGAGGTTCAATAAGCTGTATATCAACATAGAGCCATGACCTGCAGAAAGGATAAACCTATCTCGATCTGCCCAGTTAGTATCGGCCGCATTGAATCTCAGGAAATCGGTAAAGAGAACAGTAGCGACATCCGCAAACCCCATAGGCATCCCGGAGTGACCGGAGTTTGCTGCAGCCACAGCATCAACGGCGAGCATTCGAATAGCGTTAGCCATGTCTTGATGATGGGTATGGGGCATCGATTGTTCCTTTTCAGGCTAGGTTCATTACGTTGTTAGGTGCTTTATTGCGAGCACAGTAGAGTTGCAACCGGGTGAGCGCACTAGTTCGCCTCTAACTGTCGCTCAACGGGCTTTTGGTCTTGTTTAGAAAAGCTGATAGCTCTTAATCCCGCCAAAGACTTGGAAGGAAAAGTGCAATTACGGTCAGCAGCTCCAACCTTCCTAACAGCATACCGAGAGCCATAAGAGTTTTTGCGGCATCGTTTACATCGGCAAAGCTGCCAGCTGGGCCGACTGAAGAAAGACTTCCATCTTGCAATATCAAGCCACCAAGAGCCGGGCCCACATTTGCAACTGAGGTTGCCGCAGAAACCATCGCCCCGCTTAAATCAAAGCGCGGTTCCGCCACGCCTAGAAGAACCGCAAGAATGAACGTGGTGAATACAAAAAGAACGAAGAAAGTAGTAACAGAGGCTACCACGGTTTCAGGCAATGAGCGGCTATTATAAGTTAGTTTAAAAACTCCGTTCGGCTGAAGCATAGTTCGAAGCTGAATAAGAGCATGACCAAACAACACCTGGAACCGGAATACTTTTATGCCGCAGGTGGTTGATCCAGCGCAGCCACCAATGAACATGATCAAGAAAATTATCAAGGCAGCCGAAGCTCCCCAATTCTCATAGTTTGTTGTACTGTAGCCTGTTCCAGTTAAAATAGAGACAACATTGAAACTAGCATCACGAACCGCTTGATTGAGTGGTAGCACATCTCGAGATATCAATGCCATTACCGTCATGGCGACGGCTCCTATAAGGAGTGCAAAAAAAATCCGAACTTGGCTATCTTGAATTAGAACTAGGAAATCACCTGACTTTAGACGAAAAAATATAAGAAATGGGAGCGAACCGAGTATCATCAAGAACACCACGGCAGCCTCAATTTTCACAGAACTAAAGTATCCGATCGAGGCATCGTGGGTAGAGAAGCCGCCCGTTGCAATAGAGGTCATTGAATGCGCGACTGCATCAAATGGGCTCATACCAGCAATCCACAGTATTATGAAGCCGCCAAAGGTAATTAGTCCATAGACGGCCATAACTGCCGCCGCAATTTCTCCAGCCCGAGGCAGCATTTTCTCAGATTGATCAAAGGCTTCAGTGCGAAATAGCTGCATGCCGCCAACCTGCAGAGCCGGTAGTACCGATAATGCCATTACAACAATGCCAACGCCTCCCAACCATTGCAACATGGCGCGCCACAATAAGATTCCAGGTTGGATTTGATCGAGACCAACAAGGGTGGTTGAGCCCGTCGTAGTGATTCCAGACATAGACTCAAAGAAGGAGGATGCTATGCTTAGGTTTAAAGGTGCAATGAAGAATGGTATTGTCCCGACAGATCCGATAGCAATCCAGATGAACACAGTTAATAGAAGTGCCTGTCGAAGATTTAGTGTGGGCACGCGCTCGGTGCTTGCTAACATAATTAGGGTGCCAGCAAATGCGGTTATGCCTGCACTTAGCAAGAACACCCACCAATCTTGGGAACCCATGAACAGATCAAACAAGAAAGGGATTAACATGGCCGCGGCAGTCGCATTGATTAGCGCGCCAAGGACAAACAAGTGCAACCTAAGGTCCATATTACGCGCTTTAGAGGTTAAGGCGGAACGGAGCAACAGCCTGGATGGATCTCTTCGAGTTGTTTGTAGCTAGTGGGAGGAATGTTTCATTTTTAATGATACCAATCATATACTAATTGAGCAGATGTATTGCTGAGTCCCGGTGCCTTGCGAAGGTCTTCAATTGAAGCCTGAGCGACCGATTTAGCTGAACCAAAATGTAGTAACAGAGCTTTTTTTCTTTTCGTTCCTATACCTGGTATTAGGTCAAGATCAGACTTGATCATGTTTTTGGATCTACGAACTCTATGAGTGGCTATAGCAAAACGATGAACTTCGTCACGTAATCTCTGTATGAAGAACAGAACCGGATCTCTTGGAGGGAGCATTATTTGTCGCTCTTCTAAGGGTCCTCCGCAGTAAAGGGTTTCACGGCCAGCATCTCTCTCGGGACCTTTGGCGACAGCAACTAACGGTATATCCCTGATTCCAAGTTGCTCTAGAGCCCCTTCCGCAGCACTTAACTGGCCTTTTCCCCCATCAATAATCACAAGCTCTGGCCATTGTCCTTTTCTGCGATTCGGGTCCTCTTTTAGAGCACGCGAAAAGCGGCGCATAAAAACCTCCCTCACCATACCAAAGTCATCAGCGAAGTTAGTTTGATCCTTAATATTAAATTTTCGATAGGCATTTTTTATGAAGCCGTCTCGGCCAGCTACAACCATGGCCCCAATGCTACCTGTTCCTTGGGTGTGGGAATTATCGTATACTTCTATCCGGTTCGGAAAGTACTCTAACCTCAGTATATCTTGGAGGCTATTTAGCAATTTTAACTGAGTGGCAGATTCTGCTTGTTTGCGCTCCAGCGCTTCGTTTGCATTAATTAACGCTGCTTCGACTAAGTTGTATTTTCTGCCGCGTTTAGGATTAGTGATTGTAATTTTTTGAGATGCTTTTTGGCTTAGCGCTTGTTCGACTAAATCTTGGTCTACTATGGGTGAAGATAAAAGAATTAAAGGAGGAGGGGTTTTGTCATCGTAAAATTGGCCTAGAAAACTTGTCAGAATCGTTGCAGAATCTTCTTGTTTGTCATGTCGCGGAAAGTATGCGCGGTTCCCGTAGTTGCGACCTGCTCTGTAAAAGAAGACTTGAACACAGGCAGGCCCTTCTAGATTAGAAATTGCGATCACATCTGCATCTTGCAGTATGCCCTGGACGTTGACATCCTGTGCCATTTGGATCGAAGATAGAGCTCTCAAACGATCTCTGAGTCGTGCTGCTTGTTCAAAATCTAATTCCTCAGACGCCTTTGCCATCTTGTATGACAGTTTATCAGCTACTTTTCTGCTATTGCCAGCGAGAAAATTTTGGGCCTCTTTTACTAGTACGTTGTAATCAGACTTGGATATTTTACCTACGCATGGCGCGGAACAGCGTTTAATCTGATACTTAAGGCATGGGCGGGTACGACCAGAAAATGTATGGTCCGAGCATGTTCGAAGTAAAAAGGCTTTTTCCAAAGCATCAATTGTTCGGTTAACTAACCCGGCACTTGCAAACGGACCGAAGTAATTACCTAGTTGGCGATGCGCTCCACGATGCTTTTTGAGATGCGCGAAATGGTGATCCGACGTTAACAGTATGTAGGGGAACGATTTATCGTCTCGCAGTAAAATATTGTAGCGGGGAGCATACCTCTTGATTAGGTTAGACTCCAAAAGGAGAGCCTCAACATCAGTCTTAGTTGTGATTACTTCTAATTCCCAGGTTTCCGAGATCATACGAATGAGCCTTGTCGGCAAACGAGAGAGTTGTGTGTAGGACGCAACCCGTCGAGCGAGGTTTTTTGCTTTACCAACATACAGGGGCTTACCTGCTACATCTAACATCCTGTATACACCCGGACGGGATTTTAGTCCTTTGATACGGTCCTGAAGTATTTTTAGCCCTCTCTCGAGGGATTGGGGGAGATCTTCATTGGAGCTAGTCTTTTTCCCCTCCCACTGAAGTCCAGCTTGAGGTTCAGTTTGGTTGCTATCTATGTTTGCTTTGTAGTCGGTCAGCGCCGCGCGCTTTCCTCCCATAGAGGAATCGGTTTCTTGAAAGCCCTTGCGTGCCATGCAACTAACTTAGAGTGTCCAGCACAGAAAAGAATAGTTTCTTTTATTTTGCTGCTATCGTTTGAATAGCGGGGACTTTCTATATGCGGCCTGCCAGTTTTTTAATCGCGATCTTTTTTTAAACGCACGCCAACACTTTCAGTTTGGGCAAACATGTCAGGTTTATCAATTGTTAGGTCGACAGAGTGAACACGGTTATCTTCCATGCAGAATAAAGCAATATCCTCTGCAAGAGTTTCTAGAAGGTCTCTATGATGATCGAGCGCCAGCGCTTCAACCCCTTTAAGTACATCCTCATATGACACAACTTTTTTGATCTCATCACCATGCTTGGGTAAATTCACGACAAGCTCGAGGTTTAGACGGAGTCTAGATGATGAGACTTTCTCAAAGTCATAAACGCCAATTAAAGCCTGGAACTCCAGTTGCTTTATGAAAATAGTACGACGGGAAATACTCATCCTCTCAGCTCTCCGCCAGTTGCTTTCAAAGCCTGAGCTATTACGCGGTTGCTTATGGCTTCGAGATCATCATCGGTAAAAGCTTGCGCGGTTGGTTGAAGATAAACCGTCAGTGCTAGAGATTTTTTCCCTTTAGGTATGCCTTTGCCGTTGTACACATCAAAAAGGACTACGTCTGCGATAATCGATTTGTCTGCTCCCTTGACTGCACGAATGAGTTTTTCGGACTCAACGGTATCATCTACTAAAAAAGCATAGTCTCTCTCTACTAGTTGGAGTGAGGCAGGCTGATAGAGTCTTTTTGCATGTCCGCGTTTCTTTTTTGATAAAGGCACTCGATCTAAAAACAGCTCAAAAGCTACGGCAGGCCCTTTAACATCAAGCTCATCAAGTATTGCGGGATGGAGCTCTCCGAAGAAGGCAATTATATTTTTCCCTAGTCCAAGCGAACCACTGCGCCCTGGATGATAGTATGTTGGGATCTCCTTTGTGCTTGTCTGCAAATTTGCTGTGGGCGCTTCAAACGCACCAAGCGCTGCTATTGCGTCTGCTTTGGCATCAAAAACATCAACCTCTCGGCCGGTCTTGCCTGCACTGTCACCAGTCCATGATTTCAATCCAAACTGTCCAGTGCGCAAACCGGCTGAGGACAAGAGCTGTTCTTGCTCACCAACGCCCTCAAATCTAAGCCCAACCTCAAACAATTTCACATTGTTGTAACCACGGTTTTGATTTTTTTCTGCTGCGGTCAATAAATTACATAGTAGCGATGGACGCATTACGTCGAGTTCAGAGCTGATTGGATTCGCCAAATAAAGCTCTTCTTTTGGAAGCACTTTTGCATCTTGGCTCAATACAAAATGTTTAGCAGTCTTTGAGTTAGTAAACGACCAAAGGTAAGCTTCATTAAGCCCCTGAGCTGCTAGGGCTCTCCGCAAACTGGCAGTTTTTGCTTGGAGTTCAGAGATTGACTGCGTTGGCAAGGCACTATCCCTCGCCAATGAGATGGAAGGAATCGCATCAAAGCCGATGATTCTAAGTATTTCCTCGGTTAGGTCTTCAACTCGCTCTATATCGGACCGCCAAGTTGGCGCTTCCACTTGCATTGGGTCGGTTCCAGTAACCTTGAAACCTAGCTTTTTAAGGATGCTCGCTTGCTGGTCGGCGGGCACCTTAAGACCACTCCGCTTAATCACGAAGTTCGAGGGCAACTCAAATGATTTTAGCGGTGTAGGTATTTTGCCAGTCACAACCAATTCTGAGGGCTCCCCGCCGCAAAAATCTACAATTAACTGTGTCGCAATGTCTATATCACTTAACAGTGCAGCTGGATCTGTTCCGCGTTCGAACCGATAGCGAGCGTCTGAGTTTATGGCTAGTACGCGTCCAGTTCGAGCTATGTCTGAAGAATCCCACAATGCGGCTTCAAGGAGGATATCTGTGGTGCTATCTTGCACCGAGCTGCCGATACCCCCCATAATTCCTGCAATGGAGACGGGGCCGACGGAGTCAGAGATAATTGTCATATGATCGGAGAATTCGTACTTCTTCTCATTAAGGGCTTCGCATACCTCCCCTTGAAGTGCTTTGCGCACAGTTAGTTTATCACCTTGTAACTTCTGTAGATCAAAAACGTGAGTAGGCCTGCATAGGTCTAAATTAACTAGATTAGTTACATCAACCAAAGCAGATATTGGCCTTTGCCCGATAGCGCTTAAGCGATCTTGTAGCCACTGAGGACTTGGACCGTTTTTGACATTTTTGATGACCCGATATGCAAATACTGGGCAATCTTTAGTTTGTAATTCCACGTTTATTCGTGGATTTCCACGACCGCCTGTGAAGCCTAGCCGATTAGCTTTTAGGGAGCCTAAACCAGCTGCAGCTAGGTCACGCGCGATGCCTCGGACCCCTGCTGCATCGCCTCTATTTGGTGTGAGTCCAATTTCAAAAACCCAGTCTTCAACATCTTTATACTCAGGTAACAGGTTGCAATAATCTGCATAACGTTCGCCAACAGGGGCGTCATTAGGCAGCTCAATAATCCCATCATGCTCTTCAGATATGAGTAATTCACGCTCCGAGGTAAGCATACCATTGGATGGCTCCCCTCGTATCATACCCTTGGTCAGCACCAAGTTATTACCATCCTCAAGCGTGATTCCGGGAATCACTGTCCCAACCGGTGCAAAAACACCTTTTATGCCTGATTTGGCGTTCGGGGCGCCACAGACTACATCAATTTCCTCGTTGGTACCGATGCTTACTTTGCAGATTTTTAGCTTATCAGCATTTGGGTGAGGCTCCGCACTTATGACTTCAGCGACCAAGAATGGCTCGAACTTATGTCTTGGATTGGGAGCAAGATTAAGTGCCTCTAACTCTAATCCAATCGAAGTGAGTTTCTCGCCGATCGCGTTAGCATCAGCCTCTGTGTCGAGATGGTCTTTTAGCCAAGAAAGCGTAAATTTCATGTCCCGCGCGCTAGCAAAGCATTTATAATAAGGCGAGGTGATTTTGGGGTTTTGGCCGTAAGAACGATGATTTTATGCTTTTTATGTCGGGATATAATGGTTTGTTTAACTTAAACGGATAGCTCTAAACGTTAAAACGAAAATGAAAAATGTCTCCATCTTTTACGACGTAGTCCTTTCCTTCAATACGCTGTTTTCCAGCATCCTTGGCACCAGCTTCGCCCTTAAATTCTAGGAAGTCGCTATAGGTAATCGTTTCTGCCCTGATGAAGCCACGCTCAAAGTCTGTGTGGATTACACCTGCTGCGTTAGGAGCGGTAGCACCGTTATGTACGGTCCAGGCGCGGGTTTCTTTTGGACCTGCCGTGAAAAAAGTTGTAAGATCAAGCAGTGAGTATCCCGCACGAATCAATCGGTTCAACCCAGCTTCTTTAAGGCCTAAATCAGCTAAAAACACCTGCTGGTCTTCCTCGTCCATCTGGGCAATTTCTTCCTCGATAGATGCGGATATCCTAATTGTTTTTGATCCTTGCGCTGCTGCCATATTATCTATCGAGTCCGAGAAAGCATTCCCACTCACCACCTCGCTCTCTCCTACATTGCACACATATAGAAGTGGCTTTGCTGTAATCAGAGCTTGATGCTTCAAGATGGCTCGTTGTTCGCGACTAAAGTCGACTGATCGAACCGGTAATCCATTCTGGAGAGCCTCTAAGCACGGTGCCAAGGTATCCATTAAAACCATCGCATCTTTATCTTTTACAGCGACCTTCTTCCCAAGTGATTTCACTCTTTTTTCAAGAGAGGCAAGATCGGCAAGCATTAACTCTGTATTTATAATCTCTGCATCGCGAATTGGGTCAATGTTGTCTTCTACGTGTTTAATATTTTCATCTTCGAAGCACCGAACTACTTGTAAAATCGCATCAGTTTCTCGAATGTTGGCAAGAAACTGGTTACCAAGGCCTTCACCTTGAGCTGCGCCTTTCACCAGGCCTGCGATGTCGACGATCTCTAGTTGTGTGGCAACTACCTTCACTGATTTTGCTAAGGTTGCAATATTGGCCAGTCGTGGGTCAGGAACCGCAACCTTGCCTGTGTTAGGTTCGATGGTGCAGAAAGGGTAGTTTGCGGCTTGAGCAGTTTGGGTCTGTGTAAGTGCGTTAAACAGGGTTGATTTGCCAACGTTAGGCAAACCAACAATTCCACAATTAAATCCCATGAATAGCTTCCTTATTTATGAAACAGTGCACTAACCTTTTTGATCAATTTTCCAAGCTAAAGTAAGTCCATCTAGTTGCGCATTTGTAAAAAATTGGCGGCGCAACATAATTAGTGTCAGTGTAAGGAGCGCGCCAAGCATTGCCCACAGGCTCACGAGCCAAAGAATTAGCGGAATTGCAAATAGGAAAAGTCTTATGGCTCTGTTGAAGTGCTGGCCTGCAACAACATTGAGTGCAGCCGCTTTTTTAGCAGAAGCATTTGTGCTCTCCTCACTTACAAGCCCTAGCGCTCCGAGGGCTATCGCATTATAACTGAATAATCGAAATGCCCATGAAAACTCGAAGAACGCGAGGGCATACGCCGACATTAGAAGAAGCGCCTTTAGTGCAAGTCCTTCATCACTAAACACTGCTAGTGCACCTAAACCATCGGCGGCAGTCAAGACTGTAAATCCAGCTCCAATACCCAGTAGAGAAGCAGATCCAAAGTAGGCAGCTCCATTCTGCTGCATTATCATTATTTGACCATCAGGCATGCGCAGTTCCCTATTCGCTGCTGCGATGAACCATGCTCGCCGTGTGGTGGCCATGGCTCTGGAGAGAGTATAGCGTGCCCAGGGAGAGGTTTCTACAAGCCAAGAATATCCAATAATTATGAAGATGTAGATCCCAAAAGCAATCCAGTCTGACATTGGTAAGATCATTACGGTCCTCTTTTTGTAAGAGATTTTATCTTCTGGAAAGCCAACCCCAGAGCATTAGATGATTGAAAAGATTTGTTATTTGGATGAGGTTTTGATGCACTAATGTCCTCTGTTGGAACTTTTCTGGTAGCAGGCACTAACACTTGTGCAACGCGGCTTGCGTACCCTTGATCATCGCCGTCTAGAAGTCTGCCTAACTCTATGCTTAAACTTGGTAGTAGCTTGGAAATCCACGTGTCATCGTCCTTAGAAAAATCATGAAGGACATACTTGGCAACCTGGTCTTTATGGCCAGGATGCCCAACCCCGATACGTACGCGTCGAAAGTTCTTGTCTTTCCATTGAGTTTCAATCGAACGAATACCGTTATGTCCGCCGTTTCCGCCTCCTACTTTCACTCGTAATTTCGATGGTGCAAGATCTATTTCATCATAGAAAACTGTCATGTCAGATGCATGTAATTTAAAAAAAGATAGCGCCTGACGAACACTGTCGCCTGATTTATTCATGTACGTTTGAGGCTTGAGTAAGAGTACTTTGTGACTTCCTATTTGTCCCTGCGAGACCAACCCACTGAAGTCTTTTCTCCAGGGTGTAAATCCAATATTTTGGGTTCTAATTTCGTCAAGTGCAATGAAACCAATGTTATGACGATTGCGCTCATGTTTTTTGCCGGGGTTACCGAGGCCAACGATTAAGTGCGTTTTCATTTTATGACTTTAACAAAAAAAGGAAGCCTCGGCTTCCTTTTTCTATACCAGAATTAGGATCAGTTATTCTTGCTCTTCTTCTTCTGTACCGCCTCCACTACGGGCCGCCTCACGGGCTGCCTCCATTTGCGCGCGCTTCAGTGCGGACGGCGCGGTTAATGTGGCAATCACAAAATCGCGGCCTCGAATGGTTGGGACAACTGAATCTGGGACCTCAACATCGGACCATTTAAGGGCATCGTTTACATCTTTACCTGTGAGATCAAGTGCAAAGGCAGAGGGGATATCCTTAGCAAGGCACGCCACTTCAACATTTTTGCGCACAACGTTTAAGACAGCGCCACGCTTCATTCCTGGAGAAGCAGGTTCATTGTCAAAAATTACTGGGACTTTGACTTTAATCTTAGAACTATCAGAAACGCGCATGAAATCTACATGAATAGGCTGATCGGAAACTCGATCAAATTGCACTGCACGGGGAAGTACTTTTGTGTCCTTGCCATCGATTTTAAGCTTCATAACAGTGGAGAAAAAACCTGGATCACGAAGCCCTTTCATTAATTCAACTGGCCCTACTGATACCATAGAGGGCTCCCCTCCATCGCCGTAAACAACAGCTGGTACTCGGCCTTGGCGTCGAATTGCACGAGCTGGGCCTTTACCAGAACCTTCTTTTGATTCAGTGTTAAATGTGCGAACTTCAGACATTGGGATCTCCTTACTTCTTTTCGGGTTCGTTAGGTTCATGTGAAAATAGGTCAGAAACGGATTCATTGCTTCCGATTCTTTTGATCGCGTCGCCCAACAACGGAGCAACGGATAGATGACGGATATTGTTAACCGCTTTTATGTTTTCAGTGGGTAAAATCGAGTCAGTTATTACAAGTTCACGAATAGCAGAGTTGGCTATTAGTTCTGATGCGGGGTCTGAGAAGACCCCATGGGATATATATGCGCTTACTGAACTCGCGCCTTCATCCATGATTGCCTGCGCAGCGTTACACAAAGTTCCACCAGAATCCACTATGTCATCAATTAAAATACAATCTTTGCCCCTTACATCACCGATTATGTTCATTACTTCGGACTGCCCAGCCCTGGGTCTTCTCTTGTCTACGATCGCAAGATCGCAGCCTAATCGGCTAGCAATAGCTCGAGCTCTAACAACTCCACCAACGTCCGGAGAAACGATCATGATTTTCTCACCGGAACCAAGATTACTTCGGATATCGGATGTAAGTGTAGGACCAGCGAAGAGGTTATCTGTTGGGATATCAAAGAAACCTTGGATTTGCGCCGCGTGTAAATCGATAGTTAGGACTCTATCAGCACCGGCTCCTTCAATAAGGTTCGCCACTAACTTGGCTGTAATGGGCGACCGAGGAGTCGACTTACGGTCTTGCCTGGCGTAGCCAAAGTAAGGAATCACAGCCGTAATTCGCTCTGCAGAGCCTCTTTTCAATGCGTCGATGGTAACCAATAACTCCATGAGATTATCGTTAGCAGGACACGAAGTGGGTTGGATCAGAAAGACATCCTGTCCTCTAACGTTATCTAAAATTTCAACGAAAATTTCTTCATCACGAAAGCGCTGAAAGTTTGTCTGCGTGAGAGGCAGACCGAGGCGTGTTGAAATTCCCTCGGATAAGGGTCGGTTAGCAGTCCCGGATACAAGTTTCATTATATTCTCCTTGCCCCCAAAAGACCTCTGGACAGTTGTCCAGCACCTGGCAGCATTTCTTAGACATCGGGCCCCTAGGGAATAGGGTCGATTCTGTAAAGAGGAATGTCTAGCTAGGGCTTATAGCGCATCGTCAACCAGATATATCTGGTTAGAGTTGGGTAGCGAATCTGGGTCTAAGACCAGGGGTTCATTCAACGCTGCAATGGCGGGAGCAACTCGATATGTCGCACCGTCTAGTATCAGTTCTAACTCTGATAGATTCTCGGTCATCAGTCTTACGGTTTTCCCATCTGGTACTTTGTATTGTTCTCCACGCTGGTATTCAGCGCGGAGGAAGGCCTGTCCGTCACGATCATCTGCTAAAGTGATATATGCAAGGCCAGTAGCTAAAATAATAACTCGGTGTTCCTTATCTACTGCTTCTAAAGGGAGTGGTGTAAGTCCCCGCTGATCAGGCCGCATCATTGGGATAGCAATACCATAGACCACAACTTGATCACTGTCCGCCGTAAGATTGGTAACTTCATTGCTCTGATTCGTTGGTTTAGGCGCATCAGGCAGATTTTCAAAATTGTAGACCACGTCGATGTTTTGCTCCAACTCCAAAAAAGGCTCATCATTTAGGATCGTAACACCAACTGTTAATTCTTGTTCCGTAAGCAGTTTTGGACTGGTCTTTGACGAGTAAGCAGCCATAACAAAGTAGGAGCTACCAAGAAGAATTGCTGCGATTACGAGAACTGCGAATGATGGCCAGCGTGGGGAGTAGGCAACTGTGCCTACCCCATTTAACGGTTTGAACATTGGCCCGTTCCGTATGTGAGCTTTAGCCTTCGACAGAGACCGAAATTTCAGCAATAGATCGTCTGTCGGTAGGCCTAGATAAGTCGCATAAGACCGGACGAACCCGAGACCGTAGCTTCCCAACGGCAAAGCTTGTATTTCACCCTTTTCTATCGCTTGCAAATGGGCACGGCGGATGCACAAATCGGTAGCTACCTGATCAATCGACTTTCCGTATGCCTCTCTGTAAGCTTTTAAGATAACTCCTGCAGGCTGACCTGTCCATTCCTCAGGGCGATAGTTGAACCGGCCAGACGATGGTTGTCGTCGAGTATTTTGAGATGGTCGATGAAACATTGAGACGATGTGCAAACTTTCGATCCCCACAACTAGATGTTTACCGTTGAAAATACAAGAACTTGGTTGAGGAGTTTTGATTAAGTTGTTTGTGTTCGGGATCTAGAACGATCTCAAATACTTACGGGGTTCTGGCTGACAGAAGTGCCCCTAGAGGGCGACCGCCGCACAAGTGAACGTGAAAATGTGGGACTTCCTGATGCGCATCTTCACCGTGGTTAGCTAATAACCGATAACCGCTCTCTTGAAGCCCAAGTTCGCGCGCGACTTTTCCGATTAGTTTTACTAATTTAACAATTTCTGTAGAAGTTGCTCGTTCGCTAAAGTCTGCGAACGAAACATATGCCCCCTTTGGAATAATTAACACGTGATTTGGAGCTTGCGGATTTACATCTGCAAACGCGAGTGCCTCATCATTTTCATCAATTACGTTACAGGGGATCTCACCACGGAGAATTTTTGCGAAAACATTATTTTCATCGTAGGGAATCATTTTGGCGCCTTCTTGCTCTTTCTTCATGCTCTGGGAGGCCTAATCGCTCGCTGAGTTCCAGCCAAACTTTTTTTGGTTTTACGCCTCGCTCTGCCCACAACAGGAGAAGAAAGAAAAGCATGTCAGCGCTCTCCTCCACAAGCTCTCGCTTACCACCGTTCACAGCTTCAATAACTACTTCAACAGCTTCCTCTCCTAACTTTTGGGCTATTTTAGCCCGGCCGGCTTTGAGTAACTTGTGAGTGCGGGAATTGCTAACTGGTTTCCCAGCTTCAAATGCAGAAACTCGATCGACAATTAGCTCATATACTTTGTCCAGTGTATGTTCACTCACAACAACCTCACTTCCACACCATTGGCCGCCATATGAGCCTTTGCATCTGCAATTGTAAAGATGCCAAAGTGGAAAATGGATGCAGCCAAAACAGCGGCAGCACCCCCTTGGGTTACTCCAGCAACTAGGTGATCCAGGTCGCCAACGCCTCCTGAAGCAATAACTGGTATAGATATGGCTGACGAGACGGCTTTAGTCAGAGGAATGTCATATCCAATTTTCGTACCATCGCGGTCCATTGACGTAAGCAGTATTTCTCCAGCACCTCGAAGTGCAATCTCTTTCGCCCATTCAACCGCATCTTTACGCGTATTCTCGCGCCCGCCTTTTACAAACACCTCAAAGCGCTCTCCGGTCCATTTCGCGTCAACAGCAACAACTATCGCCTGACTCCCAAATTCTCTAGCAGCGTCATTAATAAGTTCAGGGTTGTCAACAGCTGCTGAATTTATGGACACCTTGTCTGCTCCTGCGACGAGTAGCTTTCTGATATCTGACACTGCCCTAATTCCCCCACCTACTGTTAAGGGCATAAAGCAATGTTCTGCTGTTTCTTTCACAACATCGAGAATGATCGGTCGTTTTTCGTGACTCGCAGTAATATCCAAAAAACATAATTCATCCGCCCCAGCTGAATCATAGATTTTAGCTTGTGAAACTGGGTTTCCAGCATCGACTAAATCAACAAAGTTGACCCCTTTTACAACACGACCTTCATGCACATCCAGGCATGGTATGATTCGGGTTTTTAGAGTCACGCAAGAGCCTCCAATGCAGCTTTAGGGTCCAATCTGCCATCATAAAGAGCCCGGCCTGATATAACGCCTGCTATTGGACTAGGTTGGTTCTTTAGGGTTACCAAATCTCCAATATCCCTAAGACCACCGGACGCAATTACTGGAATGGAGACAGCGTCTGCTAATTCGGCAGTGGCAGGTATATTAACGCCTGTGAGAGCTCCATCTCGATTAATGTCGGTGTATATTAGCGCGGCGACTCCCGCTCCTTCGAACATCTTTGCGAGATCGATAGCGAGTATATCAGAGGTTTTAAGCCATCCGTCCGTAGCTACTCTGCCGTCTCTAGCATCAAGACCAACTGCGACCTGCCCAGGAAAAGCCCGGGCTGCTTCTTTAACTAACTTTGGATTAGAAAGGGCAATTGAGCCGAGAATAACTCTCGAAAGCCCTGCCGATAACCAGGCTTCGATTTGAGAAATGCTACGAATGCCTCCGCCCAATTGTACCTTCATATCTCGTCCAACTTCTTCCAGTATTTCACTGACTGCTGAAGCATTCACGGGTTGTCCGGCTACAGCTCCATTCAAATCCACAACGTGCAGCCATGGAAACCCATAATCTGACCAAGATCGAGCAGTTTGTGCTGGGTTATCCCCATAAATTGTTGTTGCGTCTAAATCGCCTTTAAACAGGCGGACAACTTTGCCGTCCTTGAGATCAATTGCGGGGTAAAGAAGCATCATCAATCAAGTCCAAATAAAAGCACAGACCAGCGACCCACGCATCATCAATAAACGCATATCGTGGCATTCGGCCCCATTCATGAAAGCCAAGCGCGCGGTAAATAGTGATGGCCGACGTTTGAGTCTCGCGTACGTCTAATTTTATGGCGGTTAAATTGAGAAATTTCGCATGCTTAATCGCTAATTGCACCAATGCTTGACCAATGCCGTGCCCCCGAGCCCAACTTGCCGTAAATCCGGACTGTATTTTGCCTATACTGGCTTGGGACTCAAGGTTTTTTGGAGCCTCATGAAGCTGCAATGCGCCTGCGATAAGTCCATCAAGGCGAGCTAACAAGAGATGACGTCCAGGTACCATCATGAAGCCTCTCCAATATGCTTCTAGCTTTGACCGGGCGGGAGTTTTCAACCAGCCAAAACCGCCACCTCTCTTAATGGCATCTTCTGTCGCCAAACATAAATCAGCAAGATCTGAGGTGCTAAGCTCTTGTACAATCTCTAATTTCACATTGGCTTGGATTTCTGGGGCTGGTGTCATGGCATCCACCTTGCGAACTGCTCTAGTAATTTTATGCCTGCAGCTTGTGACTTTTCCGGATGAAATTGAACACCTAGCATATTATCACGACCTAGTGCCGCAACCTCATCTGTCTCAAGGGACATTGAAGCTATCGGCGAACGAATCTTTTGAGCGACGTATGAATGACAGAAATAAAAATCTTTGCCATCTAATCCGCAAAGTACACTATGGTTCTGATGCAGTGAAATGTTGTTCCAGCCCATATGAGGAATTTTAATGGACAGGTTTTTGGTCTCAAGACGATCCACTTCGCCCTCGATCCAGCTAAATCCGGGGAATACCCCATCTTCTAAACCTCGCTCAAGCATAAGCTGCATTCCAACGCAGATTCCTAGATAGGGCACTCGATGATGAATAACCGCTTGGTTTAACGCCTCTAGAAGGCCTTTGTGAGCCTGTAGGCCGGCCAGGCACCTTCCAAACGCACCTTGACCCGGCAGTATCAAATGAGAAGCGCTGGCTACATCTTCTGGGGTGGCCGTAACGCGCACTCGCTTGTTG
Source organism: Alphaproteobacteria bacterium (assembly GCA_964228455.1). Taxonomy (GTDB): domain Bacteria; phylum Pseudomonadota; class Alphaproteobacteria; order UBA7985; family UBA7985; genus CAXQZM01. Next base: position 16,288 of record CAXQZM010000094.1, read on the forward strand.
CTAGCTGCTTCAAGAGCCTTAGCAACCGACCGAATGTTTCCTGACCCGTAGTCGATCAAAGTGAGAGACATGGGCTGGTCCCATAAGCAGGTCCTCTCAACTTATCTAGATGCTTTTCGCACCAATACTTATGCTCTTACAAAGAGCCTTTGGTTGTTGGGACAGATCCATTTGCTCGAGGATCAAGTTCCACAGCACTACGAAGGGCTTTTGCAAGCGCTTTGAAAAGGCTTTCAGCTATATGATGTGAATTTTCGCCAGCTAACGAATTAGCGTGAAGAGTAATGCCGCCAGCAGAGCTAAGTGCTTGAAAAAACTCTCTTACAAGCTCTGTATCAAAACTTCCAATTTTTGGAGTTGGAAATTCAACATCCCACGCCAAAAAAGCTCGATTTGAGAGGTCTAAGGCTACTCGTGACAGTGATTCATCCATAGCAACATATGAATGTCCATATCTATTGATACCCGCTTTATCTCTAAGTGCCTCCTTCAGGCAAAGCCCAAGAGTAATTGCGACATCCTCGACTGTGTGATGGTCATCAATATGAAGATCGCCTTCTGCAAAAATTTCTAAATCAATTAGACTGTGCTTTGACAGCTGGTCTAGCATATGATCCAAGAAACCAATCCCTGTCTTTAAAGTACGACTGCCCGATCCATCTAGATTTATCGAGACAGTAATTTGGGTTTCATTGGTGTTTCGTTCGAGCGAAGCTAATCGGTTCATGACCTTAAATTACTGATAATAAATGATTTTAAAACATCGAAATTTTGTTGAGAGTAGTTTTTTTAAACCTGCAACTTGCTCGCCACAGTTCTCGTCTAACGTTAGAAATCCTAAAAACCTTCATCGCCTTTGGATGTTTCAAGGATTATATCGGCTGTTATGGCTGAAGTGCATTCTAAATCACCTGCGCGGTTTTTGAACCGAGAGCTATCCTGGCTCGCTTTTAATGCACGAGTGGTTGCAGAGGCGCGGCGGGTCGAAAATCCTGTCCTCGAAAGAGTGAGGTTTTTGGCAATAGCGGCTTCGAATTTAGCAGAATTTATTTCTGTTCGTGTTGCCGGTTTGCGGGCTCAGGTTCGCGCAGGCTATAATAGAACATCGCCGGATGGTTTATCGCCATCAGCTCAATTAAAAAAAATAGATCAAAGTCTAGCGGCTCTCGCACAAGATCAAACTTTAGCGTGGCAAGAACTGAGATTAGAGTTGCCAAGAATAGGGCTTGAGATTGTAGTTAGAGAAAACTTGGATGCCGCAGATAAAGAGTGGCTTCGCAACTACCTAGAAAAAGAGCTGTTGCCTGTACTTACTCCTATTGCGGTTGATCCAACTCATCCATTTCCTTTTATCCGCAATCAATCATACGCCGTGGCATTAGATTTGCGACGCGGTATCGACGGAAGAGTGCTGGCTGGTTTGCTCTTAATTCCTGATGGACTTCCAAAATTTATTGAGCTTCCGAACAATGATGGCGAGCCCCGCAGGTTCATCCACATTTACGAGCTTATCCTCCAAGAAGCCGATCAGGTTTTCCCAGGCTTCGAGGTCATTGATGCAGGTGCTTTTCAAATATTACGAGATGGTGACTTGGAAGTGGAAGATGAAGCAGACGACTTGGTCAGGTCGTTTGAGTCAGCTTTAAAGCGTCGTCAACGCGGTAGAGTAATACAGTTGACGGTAGATGAGGCTATAAGCGCTAAGCTGAAAACATTTTTAACCGATCAGTTTAATTTAGATGAGGGTGCAAGTATCCGCGTAGCCAGCGCTTTTGTTGATTTTACTCAACTATTTGAAGTTGCTGCTGCTGATCTTCCCCAATATAAATTTGAACCATTTCACCCGCGTTTTCCCGAGAGGGTGAGAGATTTTGACGGTGATTGTTTTGCAGCAATTGAAGCTAAAGATTTTGTTGTTCACCACCCATTTGAAAGCTTTGATGTCGTAATTCAATTTCTCGCTCAGGCTAGCAGAGACCCCGAAGTCTTATCGATTAAGCAGACACTATATCGCACATCTAATAATTCACCAATCGTGAGAGCCCTTTGTGAGGCAGCTGAGAGAGGGAAGTCAGTTACTGCGTTAATTGAATTGAAGGCCCGTTTCGATGAGGAAGCAAATTTGCGTTGGGCACGTGATTTGGAACGTTCAGGGGTGCAGGTCGTTTTTGGATTTGCAGATCTCAAAACGCATGCCAAACTTTCATTGGTTGCCCGCAGAGAAGCTGACGGTGGCGTAAAAACTTTTGCCCATTTTGGCACGGGGAACTATCATCCCATGACTGCGAAAGTATACACCGACCTATCATTCTTTACTTCTGATGAAACCTTATGTCGTGATGCCGGGAGACTGTTTAATTACATGACTTCTTATGCAGTTCCGAGGCAACTTGAGGCGTTAGCTGCTGCCCCACTGAATTTGCGTGAAACTTTAGCGGCTCATATCGATTCTGAGATAGCGCATGCTAGCTCAGGGGAGCCGGCTGAAATCTGGTTAAAAATGAATTCACTAGTTGATCCAAGAATGATCGACCATCTATATCGGGCTAGTCAGGCGGGCGTAAAAATTTGTGCCATAGTTAGAGGGATATGTTGTCTTCGCCCGGGAGTAGCAGGACTATCGGAAAATATCGTCGTACAGTCAGTTGTTGGGCGTTTCCTAGAGCACAGTCGAATTTTTTGTTTTGGTGGCGGGCGGAAGTTACCTTCGCGTCAGGCAAAAGTATTCATCTCCTCGGCTGATTGGATGCCCAGAAATCTTAATGGCAGAGTGGAGACCCTAGTGCCGATAAATAATGAAACTGTGCATGAGCAGATCCTTGACCAGGTGATGGCGGCAAGCGTTCGGGATAACGTCAATACCTGGAAATTGCTCGCAAATGGTAACTACGAGCGCGTGCAATCAAAAAAATCAAAACAATTTAGTGCGCACGATTTTTTCATGAAAAACCCAAGTCTTTCAGGGCGCGGAAGTGCTATAAAAAAAAAGAAACCAAAGTCGCTATAGATAAGGTTTAAAACAGCTCGAAGATGTCTTAGATATGTTCCTGGCTGGACTGTTCGCAATATCACATATGCCCTGGGCCAATAAATTCTCTTAGGGAGCTGGCTCTGCCCTGATCCTGGTCTTGGTATCTGGCGCCCACCTGCTGAGGCAGGTCACAGGAGCATCGATGATTGGACGGCAGTCTGGCTGCTTTGCTTGATTAAGCGCCGAAATTTAGTTTGTATTAATCATACTGATGTTACACTAACGTGAATATTAAGAATCATCTCCTACAAGAATGATTTCATGCTCCAGCGCTAAGGTTTCTGAAAGATTGCGCAGGGCAGCTTTGAAGAAGTCCTGGGTGGTCCAAAGCTTTTCTTCGTTAATTTTCAAACGCAAAGTCAAATTTTCTACTTTTAGACTTGTGGACCCTACGAGAGGTGCAATTCCTCGTGATATTTTATACGCTAGGCGCAATGCTCGTCCTGTAATATGAGCATGTCGTGCTTGAGTTTTCGACAACAGCTTCACTAACTTAAGCCATTTATGCTCTTTGCGGTTTGTCGGGTTACCTCCATGGCGCAACAATAACACGAGCCCTAGATATGCCCTGTCGCGGTGTGCCTGTGTTAGGGTAGCTGAATGTAGCACTGAACTTGGAATATCAATATTTCGATACGAAGGATGAGCCTCCCAGCCAAAATCAAAAAGTTGGCATGCTTGGCGTCGACGATTTTTTAGAGCTTCGTCTTCATTATCAAACAGAGGTGACATCCACTCAAATAGCGCCTGGTCAGCAGGGCCAAATCTACCTCCGTCTGGAATTAATGCAGCAATAGCTTTATCGTAACGTGTCGCTTGATCCTGTTTTAGTTCTTGCTCTCGCCCAAGTAATGGTGCGCTGTACCCCTCTCGAAGGCCACCTTGAGAGAACACAACGCGCTGACACGAAACCTCTTTAGCTAGTTTATTGGCAACTAACGCAGCCCATGGCAATTTTTGCCTACGGGCGACCGGTACACTTGCCATCGCATCGATACGGTGACTTGACCGGACCAATATTTGTTTTGTGTAATTGCGAAGTGTTTTAGTTGTGGTTGTGTAACGGTGCAAAACATTAAGGGGGTAGGCTTTATGAACCATGTGAGCTGTCGCTAAAGCGCGCCATGTGCCACCAACCAGATATACTTGATCGGTTTCGTCGAGTTGTTTGAGCCAATTAATTTTTTTGAAAGCTTCTTTCAATAATTGTTTTGCTGTATTTATCCCTATTGATTCCAGCCTCAGAACACCGAGAGGCAAACTGGTTTGGCAGTCTATTAGACCGGATTTTATCTTGGCTAATTCTAAAGAGCCACCGCCTAAATCTGCGACTAAACCTTCGGCTCCGGGGCATGTTAGGAGGACGCCTTTTGCTGCGAAATTAGCTTCTTCTGTCCCGGCCAGGATGCGAACTCGGGATTGCATAATTGACTCAATTGGTTCGATTAGTTCCTTCGCATTTTTTGCGTCCCTAACCGCCGCTGTAGCGAGTATATGGATTTCACTTACACCCAAGCCATCAAGAAGCCATTTAAAGTGAAGAAAAACATCGAATGCCGCTTCCATGCGGTCAGCAGAGAGCTTTCCCGTTTCTTCTAAGTCACGCGCTAGTTCTACTACTGATTTTTCATTTATTAAAGGTGCTGCAAAAGGCTTCGCTCGGTCAAATAAAACTAAGCGGACTGAGTTTGAGCCTAAATCAATAAGTGCGAATCTGTCTTCAGCCATCGTCTTTTAGGTTGAAAACACTTCGCGCAACCCAAGCGTAAGTTATTATGCCTGCCAGTATAGTAGCTAAAAGATTTCCCCACGCAATCGCAAAAAACTCATCCGTGAGAGTTTGAAAGAAAGCTATAAAGCCAACCGGCAACACAACTAGGCGCATTAAGTTAGCGCCTGCCGAGTAAAGGGGTTGGCGCATTCCTGTTTTGAATGAAGTGGCAGCATATAAAAAGCCAAAAAAAATTGAGCCAAAGCCTATATAAAATAAATAGTCTGAAGCCACATCTGCTTCGCGCCCTGGTGTGGCGACCAAGTTTGCCAGTGAAGTGGGGAAAAGAGTTAGAACTAAGGTGGCAAGCACGGTGAAGCCTAAAATCACGCTACTAGTAAGCCAGAATGTAGCTCGCACCCTATCGATTTGACCTGCGCCGTAATTTTGTCCGATAATTGCCAGAGCCCCAATTCCAACGCCGATGATTGGCAGTAACATAACCTGCTCAATCCTGGCTGCTGCACTAAGACCTCCGAGCGTTCCGGGTTGGTAAGAACTAGCAAAGCCATTGATTAATAGGACATGCACCGCAACGATTAGCATCGATATGGATGCGGGTAATGCTTGTCTGCCTATTTCAAGCATTTGTGCCCGCTGTGGCCAGAAATCTTTCAAACGGACTCCCTTTAAAGCGCCTAGTCGCTTAACCTCCCATGCTACATAGAGAAAGTTTAAGGGTCCCTGTAATAAGACGGTGCCAACTCCTAAACCTACTAAACCCCAACCAAAAACATGCATAAACACATAGTTAAAAATCATATTCAAAAAGAAAGCGGCACTCAATGAAATCCCAAATGCCAAATTATTACCCGCTCCTGATAACAAAGCGAAAAGCGCAAAATTGGCTATTATAAGTGGTCCACCGGAGTAGATGGCTACCATGTAACCACTTGCCCAGTTCAGCTCTGTTCCACCGAGGCCCTGAACCGTTGCTAGTGCTGGAAAGAGCAAACTTACACCAACGAGAGCCACTATTAATCCAATTAGAAAACCGAAAGTGGTTGCTTGAATCGCAATGTTTCGCGCAGCTAAGCTATCGCCTCGTCCATATGCGTTAGATATTAATGCTGTCGCTCCTTGGTATAATCCAATCCCAAATGCCAGCTGTAGAAAAAATAGAGGGAATGTTGCTCCCAATGCATCTTGAGTCGATGTGCCCTCAGGGCCATTCCATGATCTTGCATAAATCAGATCAATCACATTGTACAAAGTGTTAAATACGAAACCAATTGTTGCAGGCAAAGCCATAAAAAACAAGGCCTTCCATATAGGATCCTTTAATAGATCGATCGGTGCGCTTGATGCGGTAGGCAGCGCTAAGTTGTCCAACTCGATATTTGTTTTACTCATTTCGTGTTTCTTTAACGCGGATTAATCTTGATCCCACATTTTTGTAGCATTTAAGTCTTGGATGCGCTGACTAACCCAACTTTCACCTTCTTTTTTCCAGAAGGGGGCCTTAGTTTTTAGGTTGTCCATCATGAAATCTACCGCCTCGATAGCAGGCTTTCTGTGGTTAGATGTTGCTAAGACTAGAACGATTTGATCACCAGGTTCGAGAGCCCCATATCTATGAATGATTCTCGCGTCTAGCAGTTTAAATCTGTCGATTGCGTACTTTCGAAGGTTAGATAGAGTATTTTCAGTCATGCCTGGATAGTGCTCGATAATCAATGGCACGTCGCGCACAATTCCAATGAAGCTTGATAATGATCCAATATCAATTCGATTGCCCTGAAGCTTTTTAATTTCCTTTAGGACATCAAAATCCTGCCGCTGAACCGATATACCCAAATCAACCACCAGTTATCGGTGGAAAGAATGCAACTTCCTTGGCATTCTTTAATGAGCTGTCAAATTCTGCCAAACACTGATCAATCGCGCATCTGATTTCCGAGCGCCGAGATGACAAGGATGCCCAATTTTCACGATGAGCTAGAAGATCATCTAATAATTTTCCAACACTTGCAGCATCCGTATCAATGGTAAATTCTGGTTCGCCAGTTTGGGTGCGTACCCAGGCAAAAGTTAAGATCTTCAAACTAGTTTTCATTTTACCAGTCCTCTTAATGGCAGTATTGGCACAGTGCTACCTTCAGAAATCAGAGTTAGTTCCTCACTCAGGATCGCTAGTGCGTGTGCCTGCGCAATGGAACTAATAACTCCAGCACCAGCTATGTGATAAGGGTGAGCGCTACCGTGCTCGTCAATCATGACACGTAAAAATTCTGTGCGGTTGCCTTTTTTTCTATATTCCTGAGCAAGAGGAGCGCTCAGCGTTACAATCGTGCTTTGGGCATCAAGCATTGCGAGTGCGAAGGGTCTTGCTAAGAACAACGCAGTCACAAAACAGGCAACGGGATTACCTGGGAGGCCGAAAACAGCACACTTTTTATTTAAGCGTCCAAAAGCAACTGGACGACCTGGTTTGATTCCAACACGCCAAAACTCAAGCTTGCCAATGTGCTCAATAGCACCTCGCACAAAATCTCGCTCGCCTACAGATACGCCCCCCGATGTTAGAACTATATCCGCATCTATGCCTTTAAGTGCTCTTACTGCGGAGTCATGATCATCTGCGATTGTTGCACCATAGCTAAGTTCAAAGCAGCTCTCAGGAAAAACGGCTTTAATTATCCAGCGGTTTGCATCGATAATTTGGTCGTTAATTATCTCATCTCCAGAGGACATCACATGGATCTTTAATGGCCTAATTACCTCTGCATTTCTCACTCCCCCAGCCGCAAGTCGGGCCACATCAAGAGCTGTCACCAAATGTCCTTTCTGATAAAGCTTCTCGTCTTTGGTGATATCTTCGCCTTTAGGTCGCACATTACTTCCGATGCCAAGCTTTGCATGCATGGCTAATTGATTATCTTCAATAATTGCATCCTCATCCATCATGACAGTATCTGCTCCAGAGGGAAGGGGCGCGCCTGTGAGAATACGCATGGCAGAATTTTTGCTCAGCGTTTGCGCTGGTATCTCATCGCCGGCTGATACTGTTCCGATAATTCCCCGACTGAGATCTGATCCAGCAGCAAAAGCATAGCCGTCCACCGCCGAGTTATTGAAAGGGGGGACGTCCCGAGACGCAAAGACATCTTTACTAAGCACTCGACCGGCCAGTTTATCGAGGTTGCAAAGTTCACTGGGTGCCAGGATAGGCTTTGCCGCAATCCGAAGTGCTGTTTGCGCCTGTGAAAGGCTCAATACGCTGCCTCCGAAGGCAAAGCAGTCGCTACTCAACTGGACCATGCACAATAAGCCTTCACCCAGTGTAAAATAGCATTAAAGTCATTAAGGTCAATTAGCGGTGTATTTGGATCCAATTCGACAGAACAATCACTAGCAACTGCAATTATGCCAGGAATAGTCCCATAAAGGGGAGGCTTGCCTAGTTCCTTCCGGTAAATTTCTAGTTTGGGAAAATTCGAAGCTTTGAAACCCTCAACTAATACCAAGTCGTGAGGAGTAAGCTGTTTTAAGGCATTTTCAAACGAGAGTTCGTCAGAGCCACGCAGTTCCGTTACTAATGCCCATCTGTTCGATGAGCTAACTAGAACTTGCGTTGCACCAGCAGTGCGATGAATGTGAGAATCTTTACCAGGGATATCGATGTCGAAGTCATGGTGCGCATGTTTAATGGTCCCAACTCGCCGACCTTCTTTCGAGAGGTGCATGATTAACTTTTCTATAAGGGTCGTTTTACCAGAACCTGACCAACCGGCTATACCGATGACTCTTTGCGATTTCATGCTCTACTGATCTCAACTAGTCTCTTTGCAATGGCTATGTATCCTAGAACTAATGATAGCCCCCACGACACCATACCTGGCAGCGTGAGCTGATGACCAATAATCAGAAATCCAATAGATATATATGTTGCAAAGGTTTTTGCTCTGCTCATCACGGAAACTGGGATTTCTTTGCCAGCTAAACCTTCCCTCAGAGCAGACATGAGAAGTTCCCTGGCAAAGGTCAAAAACAAAAAGATTATAAAAAACGCTGAAACGTCGCGATTAACTGTAAGCGCTAGAAGACTCAGCAAGCATAATAACTTATCTGCAATTGGGTCTAATATTTTGCCCCATTTGCTCTCTAAGTGCATCTTGCGCGCAATAAAACCATCAGCCCAGTCACTCAACGCGGCTACGGAAAATATTAAAACCGCAAAGAGGTTAGAGAGGCCTCCACCATTTAAAATCAGGGGGACAATCGCTAGAGGGCTGGCCAATCGAGCGAATGTCAAGAACATTGGTGCGTAGCGACCCATCGGTCCCTACTTTGCGCTATGAGTCTTCGCTGTCATTGCCACCATCAGAAATACCGCTGACTGCCGGCAAGTCATCCTCACCAAGCTCGTCATCGTCAAGCAAGCTGTCATCGTCAGCAGCTGAGGTGTCGTCACTATCCTCAAATTCCGGACCGAGATCAAGATCATCTGGGACATCTGATTCGCCAGCATTGTCAGTTTGATCAGCATCCATTGGCTCTGGCTCATCTACGCCCTCTACAGGTTCTAAAACAGGAGCATCGGTTAGTTCTGTGAGCGGTTGTATTTCGACTGTTTCTGGTCGAACTTCTGCAGCTGGTAAAACTACAGCAGCGCGTGACCGTCGACCCCGCATAAATGCCTCAGGGTCAAAAACCGTGTTGCAGCTTGGGCACGTCACGGGGTCTTTATCAAAATCGTAGTACTTCGTGCCACAATTTTGGCAGATGCGTTTAGAACCCAACTTGGCTTTGGCCATGGTCTCACCCTTCTCATTCGGAGCGCAGCGGCTCCTGTATCCAAAAAATTACCCGTATACTTGGGTGCGATAAATGCGCCTTTCAACGCTTGGGCCGCCCTTAGTCCCGACCTTAGCCCGCCGTCAACAGCCATCATGGTTTAACATAGCAGCGTTGTCATTTGAAACTAGGATATTAAAGGGGCGAATATGTCTACTCTACCGCCTCGGCCGCTATCTACAAAAAAATTTCCTGCGCTTAAGGGACGTGTTCGCATACCGGGCGATAAATCTATTTCTCATAGAGCCCTTATGTTGGGTGGTACCGCTTTGGGTGAGACAAGGATCCATGGCATTTTGACAGGGGAAGATGTTATAGCTACTGGGCGAGCGATGAGCGCTATGGGCGCATCAATCCAACAAGAAGGAGAGGTTTGGATTGCTAGAGGGTTGGGGGTTGGCTCTTTAATCCAGCCCAGCTCTGTTCTTGATATGGGCAATTCTGGTACGTCGACTCGTTTGCTCATGGGATTGATTGCATCGAATCCAATCAACGCAAAGTTGGTTGGTGACTCAAGTTTAGAGACCCGACCGATGAACCGCGTTACGATTCCTCTGCGTATGATGGGGGCTGATTTCACTGAGTCTGCGGGTGGCCGATTGCCGCTTCTTGTTAAGGGTACCAGTTTAGCACCGATTGAATACGAAAGTCCTGTTGCATCAGCACAGGTGAAGTCTTGTTTGTTGCTTGCGGGTCTGAATGCACCAGGGAAGACCACAGTAATTGAACCTAAGGAAACGCGGGATCATTCTGAGAGAATGCTCCGAGCTTTTGGTGCTGAGGTGCTAAGTGAAGGTTGCCGTGCGACTATTACAGGTAACGCAGAGCTGATTGGCCAGACGGTTGTTGTGCCAGGTGATCCAAGCTCGGCGGCATTTCTTGCAGTTGCTGCGGCTATCACACCAGGGTCAGACCTTACTATTGAGAACGTATGCTTAAATTCTACTAGAACGGGCTTGTTGCTGACGCTTCAAGATATGGGTGCGGACATAGAGTATTTTGATAAAAGGGTATCAGGAGGTGAGGATGTTGCAGATATTCGCGTGCGACATTCGAACCTTAAAGGAGTAACCGTTCCAGCAGATCGCGCTGCTTCAATGATAGATGAATACCTTATAATGTCTGTGGCAGCCGCTTGTGCGGACGGAGAAACCAAAATGTTAGGCTTAGACGAGCTTCGCGTGAAGGAGAGTGACAGGCTTGCTGGCGCCGCTTCAATACTTAAAGCCGCTGGCGTTCCGCATCAAACGGGAGATGATTGGCTATTGGTGGAGGGTCAAGGAGGCGGGCACGGAACAGCAAGTATTCCAGGAGGTGGGCAGGTACATACCAAGTTGGATCACCGTATGGCTATGGCAACGTTGATTTTGGGGGGTGTAACCCAAGCCGGAATGAGCGTTGATGACTCGAATTGCATTCTTACAAGCTTTCCAACTTTTGAAGAACTATTTGCTAGTCTTGGAGCAAGATTTTTCTGATATTATCTGCCTATTGGTTTTGGCAATTAACCAAATTAAATCGGCCATGGGCCCGATCATCAACATCAAATGTCGTGATGCCTTATGGGAAATTTCCAGTATAAACACACTTCCTAGGTAGTCTCACCATTTCTGGTGGATAGCCTACTTAGCCGTCATCAACAAATACAAAGAAAGAACAGTACTTTTCTATGGACTACGCCGTCCAGGTCTAGAGTAAGGTTTACCTGTAGACGTTAGGTGAATAGGCGGTCTGATACAGGATCTAAATCTGAGTACATATTTGCAACCCACTCACCGTATCCATTCCAAGGCAAGGTAGCGAAGGTCTCGGAGCGGCCTGTAGAAATATCCCACTCGTAAGCCTGAGACCACCTTCGATGCGGCACCTCGGGGTTTACGTTTGCCCAGAAGCCGTATTCACTGCCATTTGCAGACGACCAGAAGGTTGATGGAGGCGAGTCAGTTAGAGTGATGCGGACTATGGATTTAATGCTTTTGAAGCCATATTTCCATGGAACGACGAGCCTTAAAGGCGCTCCATTTTGGCTTGGCATTGGTTCGCCGTAAATGCCCGTAGCTAACATTGTTAGGTCGTTCATAGCTTCATCTAGCCTTAGCCCTTCGCGGTAAGGCCAAGGAAATTGAGATGATAAAATATTCCGTTTGTTCCAAAGTTCAGCCGTTTCAAAAGCTACGAACCGAGCGCTTCCTAAGGGTTCTACTATTTCTAGGAGCTTGCTTAGAGTGAATCCATTCCAAGGCACAATCATTGACCAGGTTTCCACACACCGGTGACGATAGATCCGTTCTTCTAAAGGAAAGCTTCGTATAAGGTCATCAATATCAAAAGTCCTTGGCTTAGCCACCATTCCGTCAACTTGCACGGCCCAAGGTCTCCGATCTAACCGCTGGGCATTTTGCCAGATATTTTTATTTGTTCCGTATTCGTAAAAATTGTTGTGGGTGATGGCATCTAATCGATCTGAGAGTTTTCGAGCCCCGCGTACAAAGTTGTAAGTCTTGTTCTGCAATGTGGGGTAGAGATCTGTGGTAGGGTCTCCTGATGCTCCTTGTGCTTGAGCATAACCCGGGATTCCGGCAGAAATTAAAGCTCCTGCTCCACCCAATGCGGCAGATCTTAAAAGGCTCCTCCGATTGAGGAAGGCCTCCTTTGGTGTTACTTTCGCTTCTGACAGGCTAAATGTAGGTCGATTAGAAAAATAAGCCATTAATTCCTCTCAAACATATAACTAGGGCAAGATTATGCTTTGTGCAGGGTTGCGGGTAGATGAAACCCTGTATTCACCTCGAGTTAGCCAGCCTTCGACGTTGAAAAGATAAATAAAGGATTTGGTTTTAATGCAAAGTATTTTTTTTATTCCCATTTAGCTTCAGGTGGCATCGACATTAAAATAGCATCAATATTACCACCAGTTTTCAATCCGAATAGTGTGCCTCGGTCATGAAGTAGATTGAATTCAACATAACGACCCCGCTTAAGAAGTTGTATGTTTCGCTCTTCTGGAGTCCATTGCTTTTTCAGATCTCTCCGAACGATGAATGGATAAATCGATAAGAAAGTCTGACCGACATCTTGGGTGAATTTAAAATCTGCCTCCCAGTTTTTTGAATCTAGATAGTCATAAAAGATCCCACCGTCACCGCGTGGTTCGTTTCTATGGGGCAAAAAGAAATATTCATCACATTTTCTGGCTATTTCTTCATAATCTGCAACTTCATGCCTGTTGCAACAGGCATGCAATGCTGCGTGAACATCCGATTTGTTCTGCTTATTTTCAAGCATAGGATTCAGGTCTGCGCCCCCCCCAAACCAACCCTTGGTGGTGACGATCATGCGAGTGTTCATGTGGACGGCCGGAACATGGGGATTCTGCATATGGGCGACTAAAGAAATTCCAGCTGCCCAAAAATTACGATTCTTTTCATTGGTACCTGGGATTTGTGCTGCAAAATCCTCAGAAAAAACACCCTCGACCACAGAGATGTTCACCCCTACCTTCTCAAAGACTCGGCCCGTCATTTTTCCGATTGTTCCGCCACCACCATCTTTTCTCGCCCAGGGGGTAAATATAAATCTACCGGGTTCAAGGTGTCTTACCTGAGCTTGAGGATAGGTCAGTTCTTCTTCTATCGCTTCAAATTCTGCGCAGATTTGGTCACGAAGCGCTTTGAACCAAAGTGCCGCACATTCTTTTCTGTCTGTCCAACTTTTCATGAGAGAGAAATACCATTTGTTTCTGATATTTGTCTCTGCCATTCCCCGCAAATGAGTGTAGCTGCGGAAGCAAGGTTCAATGAGCGAACTTTTTGGGCCATGGGGATCGTAATTTGAACGTTAACTTGTTCATGTAAATCTGTTGGAACGCCAGCACTCTCTTGACCCATAATCAAAAAATCATTCTTTGCCCATCGATGGTGCCAATGTGGAATTTGCGCTTTTGTTGTGGCTAAAATTAACCTGGCATCGGGGTGCTCGTTTCGAAAATGATCCCAACTAGGGTGACGAATGAGTGTGATTTGTTTCGAATAGTCCATGCCTATGCGACGCATCTTCTTTGTATCAAGTGCAAAGCCCAACGGTTCTATCAAGTGTAGGCGATACCCTAAACATGCTCCTAAACGTATGAGGGCTGCGGTGTTGTCGGGTATTTCTGGCTGGTAGAGCACAACGTCCATAGCATCCTGCATGCCCTATCATATGCACGTATGCAATCTTTCGAATCGCTCCTGCGCCATTGAAGGCTTTGACGCGGAGGATTGGTGCCCGTATAGGCCGCGCAATGCAGGGCCTTCATGGCCGCAACCGATAGGGATGTAGAGGAATCGCATGTCACAAACTGAACAAGAATTTGATACTACTCGCAGGGATTTTCTGGGTCTGTCATCCGCAGTTCTGGGCGCCGGTGTCCTGGGTATGGCGGGAGTCGGATTGATAACTACATTCAAACCCTCAGAAGAGACCAAGAAGGGCGAAGTGGTAGAGCGGACCCTAGATGGTCTATCCCCTGGTCAGCAGGTTGAAGTTCGCAATTTACAGGGTCAATTGTATTATATCCGCCGCCGCACCGAAGATGAGATTGCGATAGCCCAGAGCTGGACTCTAGAGAAGATGGAAGCCGCGGGAACTGGTGCAAAAGGCTTCAAAGACATTGAGTTAGATTCAGATCGCGTGATTGATCCACAGTATTTAGTTGTTGAAGCTCGCTGTACACATTTGGGGTGTGCACCTGTAGAGCAGAACGTTGAACTAAAACTTGCACGAAATGTGGATGAAAGAGGCATTGAGGCGGGCTATTTCTGCCCCTGTCACGGTTCAGTATATGACAACTCCGGCCGTGTCCGTGTCGGTCCAGCGGTTCTGAACCTAGTGGTTCCAAAATATAATATAAAGCTCGATGAAAATGGCGCGGCGACGAGCATTGAAATTGGTAAAGCGGCGTAAGGTTAAAACTAAGATTATGGCTAAAGAACCAAAGTTCCAAAACTCGACAATTAATTACCTGGATTCTCGGATACCAATTTTTAGCGGGCTGAGATGGCTGGGAAAAGAACATCCCTATCCGAAAAACCTCTCTTATTGGTGGAATTTTGGTTCGCTATCCGGCGTCATGTTACTAATTATGATAATTACGGGGATTTTCCTGGCGATGCCTTTGGACACCGGAGATACGTACAGGTCCATCCGCGAAAGTGTGGATACTGTTCCAGGTTATCACGTAATGCAAAAGATCCACATGGTGGGAGCGTCATTCTTCTTTATTGTAGTGTACTTTCATATATTTCGAGGCCTCTATTATGGGTCTTATAAGGGGCCGCGAGAGTTCGTTTGGTGGATTGGTCTCATCATATACGTGCTGATGATGGGCACAGCATTCATGGGTTACACGATAGTTAATTCAACACTATCAGTGGGTGGTGCTAAAGTTATCACTGACTTTTTCACTGTAATTCCGTTCATTGGTGAAGATGTTCGCGCTTGGCTTCTCGGCTCGAATGGCGTGACAGACGTTGCGATTAAGCGATTCTTCGTAATCCACTTCTTGCTACCTTTCGTTATTGTAGGGATGGTTATGTTCCACTTGTTAGCCTTGTTCCAAGTTGGCTCCAATAACCCGCTTGGTGTGGACATGAAGGGGCCGGAAGATACAATTTCGTTTCACCCCTACTACACGGTGAAAGACTTATTTGGGTTGTCAGTTTTTCTAACAATTTTTATGTTTGCTGTCTTCTTCCTACCCTTCCTTCTCGGCGAGCCGGAAGGCTATGAGACTGGAGGTGAGCCGACACATATTGTTCCAGAATGGTACTTTTTGCACCTCTTCGCTATTTTGCGTTCGTTCACCCAAGATTTAGTTCTCTTCGGCAACGTGTTGCTTACCTCTAAGGAGCTTGGGGTGATATTTATGGGCCTAGCTTTGGTAGTCCCGTTCTTTCTACCGATATTAGATCGCAACCCAGCCCGGTCGACTAAGTTTCGACCTATCTATCGCTGGTTCTTTTGGCTTTTCGTGTTAGTTTGTATTCTGCTTGGGCAGGTTGGAATGCAGACAGCAGCATCATATTCTGAAGTTTACATCCCAGCATTCTCGTTGGTGGATTGGTGGACCATTCGTTTACCGTTGGATACGGTTACCTTTGGGTTGCTTTTGACTGGGTATTTCTTCGCGCATTTTATAATCGTGCTTCCGGTTTTATCCCGCTTTGAAAAACCGAGACAGCTTCCTGCGTCTATCGCGCAACCAGTTATGCGTTAAGTCACCCTGAAGCGAGTACAATGATATGTTTAAAAATTTAATTACTGCTGCAGCGATATTGATTGTAGCTTCGGCTACTAGCTGGTCCGAGGGAGAAAAAGCTACGCCTAAGGAGCCTGAACATCCTTGGCACTTTTCTGGACTTACTGGGCAGCACGACATTTCGCAGGTTCAGCGAGGGTTTCAAGTGTTTTGGGCGAAGTGCGCAGCATGCCACGGGATGGAGTTCCGGCGTTTTTGGCACCTTGAAAAAATCGGCTACACTGAGGGCGAGGTTAAGTCGATGATTGCTGAGTATCTTCGTGGCAGAGGCGAAACATTTGATACCTCAACATACTCGATACAGAACATGCCAGTAAGCCGTGTGTCGGGCGCACCTGATCTGTCTCATGCAGTTTTGGCAAATGGCAAGACGATGGAACAAGGTGCAAATTACATATACTCGTTACTTCTAGGTTACGACCGAGTGAACGATGCTGTCCTTGGTCCAGCGCTTCGGGTTGAAACGAATGAGAGTTCCGATTCTTTCAAAGAGATGGGTGAGCCAATAACTGCCACGTTCGAGAGTGGAGAAACTAAATCTGTAACGCGCAAGTTTGAAAAAAATAATTTTTATTTGTATGGGGAAGATAACAATTGGGTCCTTCGGAATTTTGTGGATATCCGAACCGATTTTCAGGAGTACGACGCCGAGGGGAATGCGTTACCGTTAGTACAGAGCATTAGCCACCGTCTGGATGAAACAGACAGTGAGCATGACGGAAAATACGCTTCTGCGCAAGATGGTTACTCAGCGCTGGTGAATGCGGACAATGCTTGGGCTCATCGCGCTGAAGCCCACTATCATGAAATTGCTTCATGGGCTGCAGGTCAATTTTATAATCCCTTCAAGGCAGGTGGGGTTATTTCTATGGCGTCTCCTTTAGTTGATCTCGAGAATTTTCACCGCACGGATTTCACAGCCGAAGAGCTGGCCCAGGATGCATCCGCATTAGAAAATGCCACCTATTGGTTAGTTGCCAACCAAGACTTGCAGCCTCGTATTTTGGATTTAGTTCCATCTCTTCAGGATGCATATAACGCGATACCTGAGGGTGAAACGGCTAGCAGTTACCGTCCGTTTTACGATGCAGCAGAGCCGGTTCGTCAACTACTTTTACAAATGCAGCCAGAGACAAAGGATGCTATCTCAGAGGACGTAGTTGCGTGGTTAGCCTTCTCGTCTGATATGAATCTCAATGCAAGAAAAGAGACTGGGTTATGGGTTGTAATAATACTGAGTATACTTTCAATTCTGCTGTATTTTTTCTACCGTGAAATTGCCCGTCAGGAGTTTGCGAAGCAGGCAAAAGAGGGAGGGCCCTGGGACGAAAACCACTAAGCGATTCTATTTATGACATGTTTGGGGACGTTACTAACCTTCCTTCTTGCATCAAATTTACGCGCTGATATCAGAGGTTAGTGCCTTCTTAGGGTCGGTTTTGGGGTGTTTACATCCGAGAAGTTTTAGTTTTTTGGATGTTGCTTGAAGTTTTCTCTAACAAAGAGGAAAAAGAATCATGCCTGATATGCCTCATATACTGGTTGTAGATGACGATGCACGTCTTCGAGACTTACTCGCGCGCTTTTTGGGCTCTCGAGATTTTCGAGTGACAATGGCAGAGAATGCAGCCGCGGCACGCGCTCGTCTACAAGGTCTAGCTTTCGATGCTATAGTATTAGATATCATGATGCCAGGTGAGGATGGCTTAAGTTTTTTGAAATGGTGGAGAAATCAACCCGTTGATCCAATACAGCCAATTACACCTGTTCTCCTTCTATCAGCTAAAGGTGATGTCGAAGATAAAATCCAAGGACTTGAGCTAGGTGCAGAAGACTTTTTAACAAAGCCGTTTGAGCCTCGGGAGTTGGAAGCCCGGTTACGGACCCTTGTACGTCGCTACGCTCCCCCAACATTGTCCGATAATCCAGAGACTTCCACTTTAAGATTATCGAAATGTGAAATTGATTTGCGGAGTGGGCAAGTCCGAAGGGATGGTAACTTATCGTCTTTGCCGCCAGCTGAACTCAAAATTTTGCGTGCCTTATATGAAGCTACAGGGCAACCCGTAAGTAGGTGGGATTTGGCCGAACTAACTAAATCTGGTGACTCTGAGCGTGCAGTTGATGTCCATATTGTAAGGTTGCGCCGGAAAATTGAGATGGATGCTAAAGCACCTGCGCATTTGCTTACCGTGCGCGGCGTTGGGTATCGTTTGCTTCTTTGATGCCAGCCTTCCGATACAGAATTTTGCCACGCGGTCTTTTAGCGCGCGCGGGTCTTCTACTTCTGATACCTTTCATGGGTTTGCAGCTAGTTTTAATCCTCGCTTTTTGGTTTGGACATTGGCAACCTCACACAGATCGACTTACTAAAGCCGTTGTTAATGAATTAGCGCTTCTTATTGACGGCTATGAAACACAGACTTTGAGCGGCGAACCTGCAGATGGCGATGAGCGAACAGAGCTGTTTGTAAATTTAAATGCTCTTTCAGATCTTGGTATTCGCGCGGCGTCTATTCCCGGGCAAGTTGATTTGGTGCTTGATCGACAGCGTGTAACCTCAACCCTCGATCGTCAGTTACGTCGCAGGCTCGCTGCGCTTTATCCCACCCGCGCTTTTACCGTTGATAGCAGCTTTGGCGGCACCCAGGTCCTTGTTACAATTAGTCAAGAAACAGCTGGTTTGATGCCACGCCATTATAGGTTTTTAGTAGATCGTGGCAGACTATTCTCAGATGCCGGGCTGAACTTTCTCCTGTTCATCTTGATCTCAGGGGTCATTTTTCTACTGCCCTCATATCAATTTTTGCGAGGCCAAGTGAGGCCAATTCGAAATTTAGCTCGCGAAGCTGCGGCTTATGGACGTGGTGTGGCTGCAGACCAAGAAACCAGAGCTCAAGGGGCGATAGAGGTCAGACAAGCGATCCAGGCATTTAGAGATATGCGCGCGCGGATCACGCTAGCGGTCGATCAGCGAACCAACATGTTGTCTGGGGTGTCACATGATTTACGAACTCCGCTTACTCGGCTTAAATTACAGCTAGCGCTGATGGACCCAGGCCCTGAGAGAGAGGGGTTGGAGGGAGATGTTCTTGAAATGGAGGCAATGCTCGAGGGATATCTTGATTATGCTAAAGGCACAGCTCCGGAAGAAGATCACTTAATTATTCTAGCGGATCTTGTTCAACAGGCAGCAGAGCCAAGTAAATGGCCTGATCTAAAAGTTAACCTCAAACCTCTTAGTCCTATTGCTCTCAAGGGTAGAAAAACAGCGCTGACCCGTCTTGTTTCCAATTTACTTTCGAATGCCCAGCGCCATGCAAACAATGTGTGGCTTGAAGTGCATGGTACAGCGCGTTCTGCAACCCTTATTGTCTCTGATGACGGACCTGGTATTGAACCAGCAGATTTTGAGAGGGTTTTGCAGCCCTTTCAGAGACTTGATGAAGGGCGTAACCTGGATGCTGCAGGTGTAGGCCTTGGTTTAAGTGTGTGTGTCGACATTGCGCGTAGTCATGGTGGTGCATTGACATTAGGTCATTCAACACACGGTGGTCTGGAAGTTAAAGTCAAGCTGCCGGCCTGAGGTGATTCGCCAGTGCTACTGTTTGATGCGAACCCGTTATCAGCGTAGTGTGAATGCCCTGTTTATCATAGAGTGAGAATTCAAGATCTCTGGCCGTTCTTGCGATATATTCAGTGCTATGGCCTTGTTCACCTAGGTCCACCGGATCGACGAAGATATTTAAGTTTTGAAATGGCATCATGAAGGCACTTATGCTTTTTCGCTTTAGCATACCAAGACAAAGCCGATATGGCCCTTTTTCTTTTGCTAGTTTTTCAGCTAAAAATTCTGCGGCATGCGCATTGTGGCCGACGTCGTAGATCACTGAAGGATCTGTCGTGTCTCGTTGCCAACGGCCTAGTATTGTTGGCATTCTAGTAATATGTTTGGAGGCGTGAAAATGCTTGCTCATAACGGCATTTGCTAATGCCAGGCTTGGATGGGTGGGACCAGTAGTAACGCGCCTTACACAACCAACATTGAATTTAAAATCTGCTGGCACATAAAGTGGTGATCCTTTGGAAATGCGTGCTTTTTCAACTGCTACTCGATCTAGGTTCGAACCCAAGAACTCCGCGTGGTCGTTACCAACATTGGTCAGAATTGCAGCTACTGGTTTTGGTGCTGCTGCTGTGGCATCGCTAATTTCACCCATACCACATTCAATAATCGTTATATCCGCGTTCCACTCAGCGAACTGGAGGAATGCGACCAGAGTATCTGCCTCAAACCAAGTTGGCTCTATGTCTTTGCACTCTCGCCAAATTTGTTCAAATTTTTTTGCACACTCATTCTCTGAAGCAAATATGCCATTTAACCGCACATTTTCGTTGAAAGACCACAGAAAAGGAGAAGTAAAAGATTGTACTCGATATCCGTTCATTTGGCCTGCGGTCTCTAATGCGGCAACAGTACTTCCTTTTCCGTTAGTTCCCGAAATATGGACGATCCCACGAAGCCTTTTCTCTGGGTGACCTAAGCGTTCTAGTGCCATATTCATTCTATCTAATCCGAGATTGATAGAATCTTTGTTTAGGCTAGCGAATTTGGCTCTCGCCTCAGACAACAAAACGCCCATAGTATAGCTTTTAAGCTGCTCTGGGACGTCGCAACATACCTATAATTTTGGCTAATTCGCGTGGAAAATCTTGCCTGCAAATAACCATATCGACCATTCCATGATCTTCTAGATATTCTGCTGTTTGGAACCCATGGGGTAAATCTTCACCGATTGTTTGCTTAATGACGCGCGCTCCAGCGAAACCAATAATGGCCTTGGGTTCTGCTACGTGCAGATCACCTAGCATTGCGAAGGATGCTGTAACGCCACCAGTTGTAGGATGTGTAAGGTGCACAATATGTGGCAGACCAGCGTCTTTAACCATATCAATAGCCAAGATGGATCTTGGTAATTGCATGAGTGATAAGATACCCTCCTGCATTCTTGCCCCACCAGAGGCTGGGATGGTAAGTAGAGTAGATCTTGTAGCTACAGCTTGTTCGGCTGCTGAGATTAAGCCTTCGCCCACAGCTAAACCCATTGAACCACCCATAAATTCGAAGTTGAATGCGGCGGTAACAACTTTGTGCCCACCAATAGTGCCTTCGGCTAAAACTAGTGCTTCTTTTATGTTTGACTTCGCTAAATTCTCTCTCATTCTCGAGCTGTAAGCTTTTTTATCTTTAAACTTTAAGGGATCTTGAGGCACCGCAGGAAGGGGCAGGCGAACGAACTGCCCGGCATCGTAAAGATATGATAAGCGATCTAAAACAGGCCAAACACGATGCGCGTTGCAGTTTGGACAAGTGTATTGTGAGTCGACCAAATTCTTAAGATAAAGCATTTGCCCACAAGAATCACACTTATCCCACAGGTCATCAGGTGTGTCTCGCTTTACGAGGTTGGATAGAGGTTTCCGGACATAAGAAGTCAGCCAGTTCATGGGAGCAGAGATACTCTTTTAGATGCTAGGGATCAAGCAAGCTTCTAGGTTCAACAGTTCTTCTTTGCGCTTCAAGCCCCATCTGTAACCTCCAAGCGTACCGTTACTGCGAATAACTCGATGGCAAGGGATCAAAAGAGCAATCTTATTTGCTGCACAACCTCTTGCCGCTGCCCTGTGCGCATTTTCCAAGCCAATCTTATGGGCGAGCTTTTTATATGTTGAAACGGAGCCCACTGGTATCTGCTGAATGGCTGACCAGACCTTCAGCTGGAAGGGCGTGCCCACTGGATCAAGGGGTAAGCGACTTAGTTCATCCCAGTGTCCTTTAAGTGCATTTTCTAGACGTCTCGCAAAGTCATAAATTTTAGAATTTGGCTTGCTCTCAAGTAATGCGCGGGGAAACTCTAATTTTAGTTCATCAATAAGAGCATTTTCGCACTTATCGAATGCTAAGAAACAAATCCCATCCTCTGATGCCGCAATCAATGCCAACCCTATTATTGTGTCAAAGCAATGGTATTTGATCAGTTTGTTACCAATTTGTTTCATTTTGTAATTAGTTCGATATACAAAAGTTTATAGAGGGCCATGCTGAAATTCATTGCTGTTGCTCACTTTTGGCGAGCGATCTGGTTAAATTTGCTCGTGGAAGCAAATATTCTCACTTTCCGCATTAGAACCTTGGCCGCATTCATTTATGGCACCTGGTCAGGAACTATTTCCCATTAACTAAGCGGTCATAATCTTCTGCCAATCCATGTGTAATTTGTCCAACTTGATACTGTATATCTTCGATTTGTCTGACCGGGGTAACCTCGGCAGCTGTGCCGGTAAAGAATACTTCTGAGAAAGTCGGAAGCTCCTCTGGCATTATCGCTCTCTCAATAACCTCTAGCCCTTTATCCCTAGCTAAACCAATTACAGTCCTTCTTGTTATGCCATCCAAAAAGCAATCAGGTGTTGGCGTATGGATCGCCCCATCTCGAATAAAAAATATGTTTGCCCCAGTACCCTCAGCAACTTGACCACGCCAGTCTAACATCAATGCGTCGTCGCAGCCTTTTGCTTGCGCAGCTGATTTTGACATGGAACATATCATGTACAACCCAGCAGCCTTTGCATCGTGAGGTGCGGTTACTGGATCTGGCCGTCGCCAATCGGCGATGCATAGTTTGAGCCCACGCATTTTATCTGCGAAGTAATTGCCCATGTCCCAGGTGGCAACAGCAACATGCACATCAATGCCATCCCGATCCACTGCCATCTTATTGGATCCGCACCAAGCAATAGGTCGAACGTAGCAGGTCGGGTGCCCCTCAGCTTCAACCGCTTCTTCGCAGGCGGCATTCAGTTCATCTAACGAGTAGGGTATTTCAAATCCTAGGATTTTAGCAGACTTGAGGAGGCGTTCATTGTGTTCTGATAGTTTGAACATTTTTCCGCCATAGGCACGGGTTCCTTCAAACACAGATGATCCATAGTGCAGCCCATGGGTAAGCACGTGGACGTTTGCGTCGGTCCAATCAATTATTTTCCCATTCATCCAGAGTTTGTCTCCGCGCGTGTCAAATCCCATGGCCATATCTCTCCTAATTCCTTATCGAATCGCAGGTTATTTGTTGCATTCTCTGACGACCTGCGCTTAATGTGTCAATATGGCTGACATAAAGCGACAGGTAAACCCGCTTTTCTTACGTGATGGAGACCTCCGTCAGGTTATGGAATTAATGTATTTTGCCTATCGTCGATTTACTGGCGAAGCTGACGGTATATTAGCTGAGAAGGGCTTGGGTCGGGCCCACCACAGGGCGCTTTACTTTATAGGAAGACACCCAAGTATGACAGTTAAAGAGCTTTTAGAAATCCTCCAAATTACCAAGCAATCGCTCGCGCGCGTGCTTAAAGCGCTAATTGAAAAGGGCCTGGTTTTAAGCCAAGAAGGAGACCAGGATCGGCGGGAGCGTTGGCTTACGCTAACAGCTAAAGGCGAAGAGCTTGAAGCAGATGTGGCTCAAGCTCAGATGCGGCTCTTAAGAGAGACATTTCTAAGCGAGGGTCCGCGTTCGGTAGAGGGATTCCGCAGCGTTATGATGGGTTTCCTACCTGTTGATGAGCGCATGCGCTTTTAGTAACGCACCCTATATATACAGTCTCTTTTCCTATTTTACATATCACCTTCAATGGCTAGCATATAAAACTCCGGCATCCCCTCGTCGCCATAGCTTTCTGACTTTTCTGGTGGCTTGCTTAAGAAGATAGCACAAGGAGTTTCGGCTATTCCCGACCACCAATGAGCCAGGCTAGATTGCCCAGGAAATAGGATAGGCATGGTGTTTGATGGGTCAAATACAGCAAATAGTATTAAATCCGCGCCCGCCTCGGCCAATAACATTGCCTTATGCTTATCTTGTGCGATTCCTACTAGCTGGGCATCGGGAGTGCTTTTACGGAGGCTTTTCAATAGTGCGACGTCTGTTGTCCAATATCCATCGCTATCACCTGGAGCGTTTAATGGTGTTTTAATAAGCGGAACTTCAGCTGCATCTGCGAGACACTGCCATTCTTCTGCTGTATTTTCTGCTTCGCACGTTAATAATATAGCGCCTACATCGACTGGTAGCATCGATGCTTTAGAAGAATTGGTGATAAGCGCAATAAAGGGATTTGGGTTCATCATTTTTCCTTCGCACAAGCATTGCAAATTTTCCATGGACAGATTTGTTAGGCGTGGTCAAAGGACACCATGCTCCGCAACCCTTTGCTTTTTGGAATATTTCTATTTTTGCTTGCAAATATTGGCTTCGCGCTAACAGATGCATCCGCAAAATGGCTCATGCAAGCGTTAGGAATTCTGCCATTTTATATGATAGCATTCCGTTTTTTGACTGGTCAAATCAGCTCTATGGTTATTGGCGCGGCATTGGCAGGACCTAGGGTTTGGCAGACTTCTTCACCATGGCTTCACATAGTTCGTTCTGCGATCATGGCCTCAACAACTCTTACTAATTTCTGGGCGGTCTATTACCTCGATTTAACCACAACAATTACAATTATGTTCTCTGCACCTTTTATGGTGACTATAATGGCGTGGCTTTTTCTTGGTGAAAAAGTTGGAATTCATCGTATTATTGCAGTGGGGATGGGCTTTGTAGGTGTGTTGGTCGTAATTAACCCTAGTAATACAACTTTTCACTGGGCAATGTTTATCTCTATTGGGACGGCTTTTGCAATAGCAGCGCTATCTATAATTACACGATATGGAACCACTCAGGATACACTTGGAACTCAGGCTTTTTACACAACATTAGTCGGTGCTGTGATTTGTTCCCCCTTTCTTTTTGTATTGGATAGCCCTTTGCCACCATCTATTTGGGAATGGTTCATTTTCGTTTCAGTTGGTGCCATATTCGGAACCGGCGGGCATTTTCTAAATGTAGCTGCGCATCGTTTTGCTCCTGCCGCTGTGCTTGCTCCAATAATCTATACCCAAATAATCTGGATGGCGCTTGCTCAGTACTTAATTGACGGCAGACTTCCCGGATGGAACACCCTATTTGGTGCGCTGATCATTATTAGTTCAGGTTTATACTTGTGGTATCGCAGTCGACTAAACCAAGCCTAAGTAGCGGCTTAGAGCCACCGCGCACATACCTAAGAGCATCGCCAATAGAGATCGACCAGTCAAAATAGTAATAAGGCCAACTATAAGTCCGCTTGTTGCACCAATCCAACCAAGCTCCCACAAAGTAGGTGCGAGAAGAGAAACTAGGACAAGTCCAGGTAATCTGTCCAAGACATATCCTGAGCGCCCATGACGTGGCAGAAACCTGCCTATAAGATAACCACCGAGACGGAAACCAAAAAAAGTGATCGTGGTCATTCCTAGAATAAGCCAGGCAGCATACGACGAGAACACTTAATTTACCTCTACAATGGTTTTATCGAGCTTATCTGCGAACGATAGCGCCGCAATTATACAGCCCGCTAAAGTCCCTCCAAGGATATAAAAGTTTTGAAAATCTGTATCTTCAGGAATTAGCTCTGAGAAGCCGATCGCAGCGCATGCTGCGACCAGCATGGGGAGCCAGTCTATTGAGGATTTAACAAATGAGAGGGCGAGAGCTAAAAAGATTGCAGGAAAAGCAAAGTCAAAACCAAACGCTTTAATAAGTGATGTGGGATCTGGGAGATTGGCGCCAATAGAAAAACCAATTTGTCCACCTAATTGCCAACATGCGAGTACTGCCATCCCCGAACCCAATAGAAACCCTGTTCCTGTACTAAGGTTATTCGCTCTCCGAGCGAGTGTCAGTGCCCAGTTTTCATCTGCGGCGTACCAAAGCGCAATTATTCGAAGAGGCCAAGGAGATTTGTTTAAAATTGGCCTTAAGGTTAGCCCCACCATTATGTATCTTAGATTTATCGCAGCAGTTGCAATTAGAAGTAGCCAGATCGGGCTACCCCATGCTTCCACAACGACGATCTGAGAGGCTCCAGCAAACACGGCAAAGGATTTGACCATTAGCTCTAGCCAGGTGATATTTTGAGTGGCAGCTTGTATGCCCATTACAAGGCCATAAACGCCGACAGCTGCTGAAACGGGCAATCCAACCCAAAAACCCAAGATAAAGTTACGAAACATTCTCGTGCTTTAGTCTTGTTCGCATCAAAACCTAGTCATTTTTTAGTAAGTAAGTAAGTATGTATGTAAGTTGAGTGAGATAGGAGGACTAATATGGACTGGGATAAAATTCGTATTTTTTACGCGGTGGCAAAAGCCGGGTCGTTTACTCATGCAGGAGAGGCGTTACACTTATCTCAATCTGCTATTTCGCGGCAAATTTCTGGACTTGAAGAGAGTCTAAAAGCTAGCCTTTTTCATCGTCACGCAAGAGGCCTTATTCTAACCGAGCAAGGAGAAATATTATACCGGGCTGCTCATGAAGTTTACGGCGCTGTCACTCAAGCCCAAGAGGAGCTTAACGCAGCAAAAGGCAAGCCAACGGGAGTTTTAAAAGTTACCACAACTATAGCGCTGGGAGAGACGGTGGTAGCGCCGTTAGTAGATAAGTTTTTGACCCTATACCCCAGTATACATTTAGATCTGATTTTATCTGATACTCCGTTGGACCTCTCAATGCGAGAAGCCGATGTTGCTATTCGGCTAACTGAACCCAGACAGCCAGATTTAATCCGACGCTTCCTATTTAGTGCTCACGTGCACTTGTATGCAAGTGAGAAGTACCTCCAAACGCACGGTACTCCGCAAACGCTTAGAGACCTAGATGATCACCAAATTCTTTGCTATGGTAACCAAACTCGTCCTCCAGTTCCAAATCTAAATTGGCTAGTCGGCGCTGGTCGCGAGGGACTTGGCCCAAGAACCCCAGCTCTAACAATTAATAATTTGATAGCTTTGCGACGAGCAGTTGCCACAGGTGCAGGTATAGCTAGTCTGCCTGATTATTTGATAACTGACGATCTTCAGCTGGTCCGCGTGATGCCTGAAGTAGAAGCGCCAAAAATTGATATCTTTTATGCTTATCCCGAAGAATTGCGTAACTCTCAGAAGGTCATTGCTTTTCGAGATTTCTTTCTATCCAACGTAAGCCAAGAGGACTTTTGAGCTAGTATCTTTCTATAATTTGCAAAGTTAAACCCGCATATGAGTGATATGCAGGTTTTGCATGTCGGATTTGCATAAATAGACCTAGTTTCCAGAGATTTGCAAACCTACTTCTTTTGTATCAAGACACCTCCTTGATTAAGAGGGTTAGGCCACCTCTATTCTCCTCCCTCCTTAAAACGGTCCCAAGCCCGGCTTTTGCCGGGCTTTTTCTTTAGTGGCTTTTAAGAGGCCTACAAAACGCGCTGGTAGCGATAGAAAACTAAGTCCAAATTTTTTAAAGACTGCTGAATATTTTGGATTTTGAGTTCTTACTTCAGGTTAATGCCTAAAATGGCGAATGCCTGTAAAAACCATAGCCAGTCCCGCTTTATCGGCGGCTGTAATTACTTCATTATCTCGCATCGACCCTCCAGGTTGTACAACAGCGCTTGCGCCAGATTCAATCGCAACTTCCAGACCATCAGCAAACGGGAAGAATGCATCTGATGCTACGACACATCCTGCTGTATCTAATCCTGCGTCACGTGCTTTCCACTGGGCAATTCGCGCCGCATCAACACGGCTCATCTGCCCAGCCCCAATTCCCAATGTTTGCCCATTTTTTGCTAAGATGATCGCATTGGATTTGGTGTGCTTGGCAACGGTGAAAGCGAAGAGGAGGTCATCAATTTGAAATTCTGACGGTGTAAGCTTCGTTGTAGTGCGAAGATCTTCGCGATTTACTGTGCGATAATCAAAGCTTTGTCGCAATGTAGCCCCACCAAGAGTTCGATAAGACCAAGGGGCATTGGGTCGAGGTCCTGAAGGCACTAGAAGTAAACGGACATTTGGCTTTTTAGAAAACACTGCCCTCGCCTCTTTGCTGATACTAGGCGCAAGCACTACTTCTACAAACATGCTATTTATCGCTTCTGCAGTAGCTTTATCTAGTTCTGCCGATAGTGCAATCACACCGCCAAATGCAGAGACGGGGTCGCAAGCTTTTGCTGCCTTGAAGGCTTGCAGCAAGTTTTCTCCCCGAGCGGCTCCACATGGGTTGTTGTGTTTGACTATTACGGCATTAATTCCAGCTAAATCTTGGCAAAGTTCCCAGGCGGAATCGGCATCTAGATAGTTGTTATAAGATAGCTCCTTTCCTTGAAGCTGATTAGCATGTGCTGCACAATTCAACTTAGTGCCTGCATTTTTCAGTAATTTCGCCTTTTGATGGGGATTTTCACCATACCGAAGGGCTACTTCGTTTTCTTCCGAAAGCCAGCTGTTAACCATCCTGTCATATTCGGCTGTGTGCCCGAATGCACGGGCTGCAAAAGGTTTCCTCAGTGTATTTATGGTATCCGTATCCAAAGCTCTTAAGACTTCGGGGAATTGATCAGGACTTATAATCGGCAGTACATTTGCATGATTTTTAGCGGATGCTCTCAGCATCGCGGGTCCCCCGATGTCGATGTTTTCAATACAGGAATTAAAGTCTGATCCAGAATCAACAGTTTTAGCGAATGGATAAAGGTTTAGTACGAGTAAACTAAACCCGGAGATATTATGCTGTTTCATGGTCTCAAGATGGTCGGCTCGCCGACGATCGCCTAATAACCCACCGTGGATGATTGGATGCAGGGTTTTGACGCGTCCATCTAGTATCTCAGGAAAGCCAGTAAGTGTCTCCACTGCCGTTACCGCTAAACCAGAATCTTTCAAAAACTTACATGTGCCGCCGGTCGATACAAGCTCAAAGCCACGATCAACTAGATTTCTAGCGAAATCCGCAACGCCTGTTTTGTCTGAAACAGAAATCAATGCGCGCTTAGGGGTGAGCATATTCATCTTGTCGATCCTTCTTGGGAAAAACGCCACTTCATGGCGCAGTCTTCGGGTTCTAGCCCTTCATATTGTGGCGATAAAATAAGTTGTTGAGATCTAAGAGGTTCTCCGACCTCACTTGCTACAACAGAATCACTTATTTGAAGAAGAGCACCTTGGGCATCGAATCGCCAGCCACGTTCACGAGCAGACAGCCTTATCAGTGCGGTGCGGCGGGTTTGAGTAATTTCAGCGGAAACGCCAGGATTAAGGTGAAATCTTACAACAGGTGTTCCGTGGTCATTACCTTCAAGCCTATCTTCACCGCTCAACACAAGGCCATCATAACGAAGAGAGAGAGTTCTGTAATGAGTTCCACCGCCTATATCAGCATAGCCATTATGGCTCAAAGATATGTGATATCCGCTTGAATCCTCAATTTGTCGGCTTTGAATCTGGGTAGGATGTCGGCCGATTTGCCCATCTGGAGACAAGTCTGAGGAGTTCCTGTTATCCCAGGTTAAAGTCGAGTGTGCGGCGGTGGTTCTTTGGAGCTGCTGCCACTCGGAACCCACATCAAAATTACCACAATTGGTAACGAGTCGCACTGATCCAATAGATAATTCAAATGCTAAAGTTCCAGCATGGATTCCACTTGGGCCCGGCTTGCCCTTTGGGATTCCAGCGTCAACAAGCAAAAGAGTTCGACCCGCCTTAAATCGATGGAAGCCTGCATTGCCAATTTTTCCTGCTGCAGGGGTTTTACCACCATCAGCCCGTTCTAATGCGTCTTGAATTAATTTTGAGCTCAACAGTGGCTCTCCCTGAAAACGAGCAAGTCGACCGTCACCTTGCAGCAACTGCCGTGCAGACCCCGCTAGTCTGGAAAGTGCAGTGTTAAGCCAATTTGGTATTTCTGAGCCGCCTAAAACTAGCGCGGCCCGGATATCCAGCAGGTCAAGAAGCACTCGCATTTGGCTTTGCGGACTCCTCTCTTGATAACTTCCGTCTTCACCTACTTGCTTATAAAGAGTGGTTTCAAGATTTCTCAACGCAACAGTTATCGCGACCCCCGAACCAGGTAGACATAGGCCTACGATTATAAGTGCTTTGAGACACCTTATTAACTCACTACCACTTAGCCTCCCGGGAACCGTGCGTTTTAAAAATG
The DNA here is from genome assembly GCA_964228455.1 of Alphaproteobacteria bacterium. Lineage (GTDB taxonomy): Bacteria > Pseudomonadota > Alphaproteobacteria > UBA7985 > UBA7985 > CAXQZM01. The sequence continues at coordinate 46,296 of CAXQZM010000094.1, forward strand.
CGTATTGTTGAGCCGCTGACTGCAAAACTATGCGCTGCAGAGTAGGGTCAGCGGTCGAACTAAGAAAATCAAAATGTGCCATCCACTGAGTCAATCTTGTAGCGACGACCACCGGATGCCACGACTTTAATTGATATCTCCGATGGTCTGCTACCCATCGAGCAGTGAGTGCCCGAGCTGTATTTTTTGCATTTGTATCATTTGAGGCGCGGAGGTCGTCTAACCAGTTAAATCCGTGCAAGCGGTCAAGCCACGTTGATTCAACTCCTGACGGATACCAGGTGCTTTTAGTCATATCTACCTGATGCCCAGAAAAGGTGAATAAGCCCTTCGTTAGACGATTGCCTGATCTCCCATCGCCGGCCCAGAGTTTCTTTGGCTGAATTAAAGGGAATGCACGGGCTCTCTGGCCGAAAAACCTATGGTTCAACGGCAAACGAAATACTAGAGTGCGAAGTAAAGTTAGCAGAGAATCAGCTCCTTAGCTTGGCAATAGCACTAGCATATTTATCCGCCCCCTGACGTATGATGGCAGAACCAGCTACCAAAACATTTGCTCCGGCTGCTTTGCACGCTGGAGCGGACTTCTCATCTACGCCGCCATCGACCTCAATCTCAAAATCTATTCCCGCATCTGACCTCCATTGAGCGAGTGTTTTCACTTTTTCTAAGCATGAGCTTATAAATGCTTGGCCACCAAACCCTGGATTAACTGTCATTATCAATCCCAGGTCAAACTCTCCCAATAACGGCCGCATGATATCAACAGGGCTACTTGGGTTTATTGCTAATCCCGCTTTGCAACCCATTTCCCGGATTATTCTAAGGGTTAAATGGATATCAGTTTCGGCTTCTGCATGCACAGTTATTATTTGTGAGCCAGCCTCGACAAAAGCTTCAATATACTTTTGTGCCGGCGAGATCATTAAATGCGTATCAAAGGGTTTTGCTGTTCGGTCTCTAATTGATTTAATAAATTGGGGTCCGAAGCTAATATTTGGGACGAAGTGACCGTCCATTACGTCCAAGTGCATGTAGTCAGCGCCGGCTTTTGCAAGATCTTCAACCTCTTGGCCAACACGGGACCAATCAGACGCAAGAATAGATGGTGCAATTCGGATAGGATATTTGCTCATCATTAGTGCATAGCCTGATGACGTTGCGACAAACAACGGGGGATGAGTCGAAAAGTGAGTAAATCTAATTGGCACTATCATTTAAAAGCGATAGAGCCTGATTAATTGAATTAATTTATAGCTCACGGACGGTAATCGTTGTTTCTCGATCCCCGAAATCAAAATATCAGCGCTAAGCAAGGCAGGAATTTATCCGGTTCCCTAAAGGAAAAAGATAGTTTTTCTAGTTTGCCATTGTCTGTAACTTTGCGCAAAACTCGCTCTGTTCTTCTGTCCAATGGCAAAACACTTCTGGGTTTCAGCTTGCTGTTTTCACTGTTGCATGCTCTCGTAAATTTAGCTTTTTTAAGCACTCAAAACCTAGCTTCTGCAACCGTGGAGGGTTTTTGGCTTTATTTGATTCAACTCGAGCTTTTTTCTGCAATCAAGCTTGTTTTTGGAGATTTTTTTGTAATTGGGTATTTTACGCTCGCAATTTATCGGTTTATGCTCGTTGGAGAGACGCCATGGGCAATCAAAGGCAACCCCGGATTAGCACTTTTTTTTAGAGCTAACTTGCGTGTATGTTTACTGGCAAGTTTAGCTTTCTTGCCTTATTGTGTCTTTGTTATCTTCGAAATTTCTTGGGCTGCTGGTGGAGATTTTGCGCAAAATTTTTTGCCTTTATGGATGACTCTTACAAGTCATTTTTCATATTTCCTAAAATTTTTGAGTGCTATTGGGTTTTATCTTATTTTATCGCGTCTCATTTTTGTTCTTCCTGCAACTGCTGTTGGCAATGACTATCTTGTTTCAGATTCTTGGCGAGTGACCAGTGGCGTTTGGATAAAAATGATTTTTCTTCAAGTCACTACTCTTGGTTCCGCATTAGGTGTCATTGCTTCACTACAAGCGCTCTGGTACTTCTTTGAGGCGAAAAGCATTTGGTTAGGTATAATTTCTAGCATTATTTGGGTTTTTGGATTTGCGGCATTTACAGTAGCAATTTCTATCGCTTTTTGCCTTAGAACGGGCTGGCGTCCCGGCACCGAGAAAGTGGCCGTTAAGTCGCGGTCCTAAACGGAACTTATTCTGGTATAGCCCTGTGAGAATGATTTTATCGCATCGCGCCAAATTTGCTTATTGCCTGGTCACGTTTTGCTTATTTGCTATTTTGATCCCTGTAATTTTCATAGTCGATATTGAGAATCCAAGGCAGGGCGCCATGCTTCCTTTTTATCTCTCGATGCTCATCACTCTTCTCTTGTCCTATTTATTTATGGCAGCTGGCAGATTGTATGAACTCGGCTCAAGTGGAGGTGGAGCCGGGATCTCAGGGTTCCTTCAGTCATGGGGATTTCCAATACTTCATCGTCATGGATGGGGTGATTTTGGTCGTTTGTACGCCCTCTTTTTCCTTACTTTCATGGCTCCCCTCATTCCCACAGGGTTCGCTGTTTTGATTGGCTCGAATTTGATAGGTTTTGAAGCAACAGTTGCTATTTCCAATAATGGCGCCGGTCTAAGTGAGAGTGAGGCTATGAGTAAAATAGCTTCTGGCCAAATACCTCTTTTCGGTCAGGATTTGGCACGAGAGGCACAAATTGCACTTGTTCGGGATTGGACCTATCGTGCATGTTTGCTTTTAGTTTTTCCTTGTCTGGTAAGACTTATCCCCTACTTTTTTTGGCGTAGTGGAGGCTGTGAAGCCCCAAGTCTAGCCGCGACATGGAGGCATGTATCTTGGAGGCTTTCGAGTTTATTTGGATTAGCTTTACTAGCAGCATTGATTATTCCTATCGCACTGCCAGGTTTGCTGATTTTTAGACTAGCTCTGTTTTCAATATTTATTTCAGTATGGGCCATGCTCTACGCAAGTGCAATTAAAAATTATGGAGCCCCTAGTCGTGACCCAAGTTAAGATTTGCGGCGTTACCTCTGCCATAATTGCTGATGCATGTATTGAGTCCGGCGCTGACTATGTTGGGTTCGTATTCGTTGAAAGGTCACCGCGTTTTATTTCAATTGAAGATGCAGTACCTTTGATAGAAAAGGTCAAGCACGCAGGGATTAAGGCTGTTGGACTGTGGCAGGGTGACGGATCATTGCCACTCTCAGATGTGACTCAATCTGGTATAGATATTCTCCAGGCTCATGGCACTTCTGTGACAAACATAGGTCTGCCGACATGGTATGCATTTGGTGTTGATAAAAGGACTGATTTACCTTCAGACAAAATGCCATATGAGCGCCTCTTGCTAGATGCAAAGCCACCCAGGGGAAGTTTAAATGAAGGAGGGCATGGTATATCTTTTGACTGGTCCATTTTACGTGGCTGGGAGGCGCAAAATGTCTGGATGTTGGCGGGAGGTTTGAACCCTGAGAATGTAGCAGATGCAATAAAGCTCAGTGGTGCTTGTGCTGTTGATGTTTCATCAGGCGTAGAGCGTGCTAAAGGACAAAAAGATCCAAAATTGATTAGGGCCTTTATTCAAAACGTTAAGCAAGCTAGCGAGAAAATATGAACGAAATTGCGAACTCACTTCGAACTGGTCCAAATGAACGGGGTCTTTTTGGTATTTATGGTGGCCGCTTTGTGGCCGAAACATTGATGCCTAATATCTTGGCACTAGAAGAGGCTTACAACAAGTTTAAGGATGACCCCAAATTTCTCTCTGAGTTTGACGACTTAGCAAAAAACTATGTCGGGAGGCCAAGTCCTCTTTATTTTGCTGAGCGAACAACAAATGAGCTCGGCGGGGCTAAAATTTATTTTAAGCGTGATGAGCTTAATCATACTGGTGCCCACAAAATCAATAACTGCCTTGGTCAAATTCTCCTCGCGAAGCGAATGGGTAAAACCCGAATCATAGCAGAAACTGGAGCAGGTCAGCACGGAGTTGCTACAGCCACTGTTTGCGCGTTGTTTGGGCTCCCTTGTGTTGTGTATATGGGCGCTGAGGACATTGAACGTCAGAAGCCAAATGTTTTTCGAATGAAGTTGTTGGGGGCTGAAATTATCCCTGTCACGTCGGGTAGAGGAACGCTTAAGGACGCGATGAACGAAGCTCTCCGAGACTGGGTCACAAATGTTGAGAATACTTTTTACATTATTGGAACAGCAGCGGGGCCTCATCCCTACCCCATGCTGGTTCGTGATTTCCAATCTATAATTGGCAGGGAACTGCGCTGGCAGATGGACGAGGCTGAGGGGAGGCTGCCGGATACTTTGGTTGCATGCCTTGGTGGTGGCTCCAATGCTATTGGGCTGTTTCATCCATTTCTAGATGATGCTTCGGTCAACATTATTGGTGTTGAAGCGGCCGGTCTTGGCTTGCATGGTGAAGATCATTGCGCAAGTTTGAATGCGGGAAAGCCTGGAGTTCTGCACGGCAATAGAACGTACTTACTCCAGACTGATGATGGCCAGATAAATGAAGGTTACTCAATTAGCGCTGGACTAGATTATCCTGGCATTGGGCCTGAGCATGCGTGGCTGAGAGACACAGGACGGGTTAAGTATGTCGCTGAGGGTGATGAATCAGCTTTAGAGGCGTTTCAGTTCTGCTGTAGAATGGAAGGTATTATTCCCGCATTAGAGCCAAGCCATGCACTTGCTCACGTGCGGAAAATTGCACCAAGCCTCCCTAAAGATCATATCCTCGTTATGAATTTATGTGGCCGGGGAGATAAAGATGTCTTTAACGTAGCTGACAAGCTTGGCTTCCACATGGAGTGAATAGCAGAATAATGACTACTCGTATTGAAAAATGTTTCGCAAATTTAAGAGCGAAAAAGAAGCCTGGCCTTGTAACTTATATTATGGCGGGAGATCCTGATTACGAAACAGGACTGCAAATCCTTCGAGGCCTCCCTGCTGCCGGTGCCGATATAATTGAATTAGGCCTTCCATTTACCGATCCAATGGCTGATGGTCCTGCAATCCAGCTTGCTGCGAGCCGTTCATTGAATGCTGGGACTACTACCAAAGCCGTGCTTGAACTGGTTTCAGAGTTTCGTGAGCGGGATACCACTACACCAATTGTTTTGATGGGATATTATAACCCAATTTATCAATACGGAGTTGATGAGTTCCTGACAGATGCCTTGGCCGCTGGTGTGGATGGCCTGATTGTTGTAGATCTGCCTCCTGAAGAAGATGAAGAGCTATGTATTCCAGCGATGGAAGTAGGCCTGAATTTTATAAGGCTCGCAACACCTACGACTGATGCAATTAGACTGCCTACGGTCTTAAATAATACTAGTGGTTTTGTGTATTATGTCTCGATTACGGGGATCACAGGAACAGCTTCTGCCCAGTCGGCGGATATTGGTATAGCGGTTGGTCGACTGCGAGAACATACTGATTTGCCAGTTGCGGTAGGATTTGGTGTAAAGAGCGCAAAGCAAGTTCAAGACATAAACCAAAACGCTGACGCTGCAGTGGTTGGCTCATCAATTGTGCAGGCCATGGCGGACACCTTAGATACCGATGATTCTGCCAGTCCAACTACGGTAAGTGCGACCCTTAATTTTGTGAAATCCTTGAAGCCTTAAGGCCAACGGTTTTAACCTCCTATCTTAGATACACCTGAACCAACAAAAAATGGTCAATCATTTAAAAATACTGATCATCATAGATGAGTAACAACTACTCGGTATCTAGTTTTCTAGAATTGAATGAAACTGTGAAGCACTCGATTTGATCACCAACCTTTAGGTCTTCATAATTTTCAAACGCCATACCACATTCGTAGCCATTGCGAACTTCAGCAACCTCATCTTTATAACGCTTAAGTGTCTTAAGGGTGCCTTCATGTATGACAATGTTATCGCGGAGAAGCCTAACGCCGCAGTTACGTTTTACGATACCGTCAGTAATTTTGCAGCCTGCTATATTGCCGACCTTCGTTATGTTGAATACTTCCAGTATTTCTGCGTAACCAATAAAGTCTTCTACTCGTTCAGGTTCCAGCATTCCACTTAAGACGTCTCTCATCTCATCAATAAGAGCATAGATTATTGAGTGGTAACGAATATCAATATTTTCTCTTTTCGCGGCATCTCTAGCTTGTGGGTTCGCCCTGACGTTAAATCCCAAGATAAGTGCTTTTGAGGCTTTTGCCAAAACAACATCAGACTCAGTGATTGCGCCAACGCCAGAGTGGAGAATACGGATTTTGACTTCTTCATTCCCAAGCTTCTCAAGTGCAGTAGAAATAGCTTCAACCGATCCATGAACATCAGATTTGAGAATTACCGCTAGCTCAGATGCCTTATCTGCCGATATGTTAGAAAATATATCTTCAAGTGAACGCCCGGAATTCTTTGCGGCTTTAGCTTCCTTTTCCTTGGTTAATTGAAACTCGACGATTTCACGGGCGCGAGACTCAGTATCAACCACTACAAATGGCTCACCAGAAGCGGGAGCCTCTGAAAGCCCAAGTATTTCAACTGGTTGTGCTGGCGTTGCCTCTTTTAACTGTTGGTTTCGATCATCGAATAGTGCGCGTACTTTACCCCAAGCTTTCCCAGCAACTAGAATTTCACCTTTTGTTAAGGTACCGCGCTCAATAAGCAGCGTGGAGACGACACCGCGGCCAGTTTCTAGTCTAGATTCTACCACGTTGCCTTTTGCGACTCCTGACGGATCTGCCTTCAATTCTAGCAATTCAGCCTGAATATTGATCGCTTCTTCCAATGTGTTCATATTCTGCCCTGTTTTAGCAGATACGTGCACTGCTTGGACCTCTCCTCCCATGTTCTCGGTCTGGATGTTTTCTTGTAACAGGTCCATTTCGACTTTGTCAGGGTTTGCTCCCGCGGTATCACACTTGTTGATGGCGATAATAATTGGTGCGCCTGAGGCTTTAGCATGATTTATTGCTTCTTTAGTTTGTGGCATTATCCCATCGTCAGCGGCAACAACAATAATAACTAAATCGGTAACATTTGCTCCCCGCGCGCGCATTTCTGTAAACGCCGCGTGCCCTGGTGTGTCTAGAAATGAAATCTTATTACCAGAGGGCATTGTTATTTGATATGCACCAATATGTTGAGTGATCCCGCCAGCTTCACTGGAAACTACATCAGATTTCCGGAAATGATCAAGAATCGAAGTTTTACCGTGATCCACGTGACCCATTATGGTTACTATTGGGGGCCTTGAGGCTAGATTTTTCTCATCTTCTTTGACGTCAAAGAGTCCCTCGACCACGTCAGCTTCTGACACTCGATCAAACTTGTGTCCAAACTCATCAACAACGAGTTCGGCAGTATCCGCGTCAATAGACTGCGCCGCGGTAACCATCATACCCATTTTCATAAGAGATTTAATAACATCCGCTTGCCGTTCAGCCATGCGGTTAGCTAATTCTGCTACAGTAATTGTTTCTGGGATTATAACTTCGCGGACAATTTTCTGACCTGCTTCTAAAGCCTCTCGTGACTTTGCCTTCTCTTTCTCACGCCGCCGCTTAACTGAGGCGATAGATCGTTGTCTTTCTTCATCACCTGCTAGCGCTTCAGCAATAGTGAGCCTGCCTTTACGACGCTGCTCATTTCCTTTTTTAGGTTGCTGTCTTGCAGGTTGAGCCGGCTCAGGTTTCTTGGACTTTATACGACC
>CAXQZM010000095.1:0-22926 GCA_964228455.1 Alphaproteobacteria bacterium
TCTCAAAAATTTACCGCCGCGAGGACCGGTCGACATGGTGGAAGTCACATCTCATTTACAATCTGTTCTCCCCAATGATTCGGTCGTAACAAACGGCGCAGGGAACTTTGCTTTTTGGCCAAATAAAATGTTTCAGTATGGGCGTAAGCAGCGGCTTCTTGCTCCAATTTCAGGCGCTATGGGCTACGGAGTTCCTGCTGCAGTTGCAGCCAAAATTTCAGATCCCTCCAAGGTAGTGATTTGTTTTGCGGGTGATGGTGACTTTCAAATGACCAGCGCGGAATTGGCTACTGCACGTCAGCACAGCGCGTGCCCAATTATCTTAATTATCAATAATGGTAGGTATGGCACAATTCGAATGCATCAGGAGAGAGCATTTCCGGGTAGAATAAGTGGCACAGAGTGTTGGAATCCGGACTTTGTAGCTTTGGGTGCTTCCTATGGCTTCCATTCAGAAAGAGTTGAGAATACTGATCAGTTCGTTGATGCCTTCGACAGGGCCCTGCATAGTGCGACGGGTGCCATACTAGAGCTTCTAGTTGACGGACAGTGAGCTGATCTAATGTGCGGGATCCAAGAAAACAAAAACGCTTTATCTTATATGCACCTGTTGCTTAGGGAATTTCTATGAGCAGAGACTATCGCCTTGGCGTAGATATTGGAGGCACCTTCACTGATGTTGTGTTGGAAGGTCCCGGAATATTTGAGAGCGTAAAAATTCTTACAACTTATAGCGCTCCTGAAGATGCCATTCTAACTGGCCTAGATCAGGTTTGTAAGCAAGCCAACGTCGCACCGGATCAAATTCGTCAGATGATTCATGGTACAACACTGGCAACAAATGCGCTCATTGAAAGAGAAGGGGCTAAGACTGCCTTTGTTACAACCGAAGGTTTCCGTGATGTAATAGAGATGAGAACGGAGTCTCGGTTCGAGCAATATGATTTAAATCTTCAACTGCCCGCTCCGCTGCTTGCTCGCAATCACCGTTATACAATTAGTGAACGAATGGACGCTAATGGTAATATTTTAAAACCTCTTGAGCTCGATAGTATTGACGAACTTACAAGAAATCTTCGAGCTGCCGGTTATGAGTCCATCGCTGTTGGGTTTTTGCACGCTTATGCAAACCCAGTTCATGAGCAGCAATTGGTAAAGGCCTTATCAGTAAAATTACCAAATGTACACTTTTCAGTATCTTCAGAGGTGAGTCCGCAAATGCGGGAGTATGAGCGGTTCAACACTACTGTGGCTAACGCATATATCAAACCATTAATGAAATCGTACCTCTCGCGTTTAGCTGATAGTCTTTCTGCTAGAGGAATGACTGGTGATATTTTTTTGATGCACTCTGGCGGAGGTTTGATGAGTCTAACTGATGCTGCAGACTTTCCAGTGCGCCTAGTTGAGTCTGGACCAGCCGGAGGGGCAGTTTTTGCAGCCCATCTTGCAGGCGCTTTTGCCTTAGATAAAGTTCTATCTTTTGATATGGGCGGGACTACTGCTAAAATTTGCTTAATTAAAAACCAAACGCCCAAAACAGCTCGTGTTTTTGAGGTCGCACGGTCGAGTGGTTTTAAGAAGGGCAGTGGAATGCCAATATCGATTCCAGTGATCGATATGGTGGAGATTGGTGCCGGCGGTGGGTCACTTGGCCATGTTGACCGGCTATCTCAAATTCGTGTTGGGCCCAAGTCTGCCGGCTCGGAGCCAGGGCCAGCGTGTTATGGGCGAGGCGGCAAGAGTCCAGCAGTTACTGACGCAGATTTAATGCTAGGAAAACTTAAACCTCTTGGCTTTGCAGGTGGCCAAATTGATCTGGATTTAGAGGCTTCAAAGAACGCGTTAGCATCAGGAATTGGCTCAGCGCTTGGTATGAGCTCCGTTGATGCTGCACACGGTATAGTCGAAGTGGTTGATGAAAACATGGCTAACGCTGCACGAGTGCATGCGGTTGAGAATGGTGAAGACCTATCAGAATATACCATGATTGCGTTTGGAGGTGCGGCACCGCTCCATGCTGGGCGGCTGTGTGAGAAGCTTGGAATTAAAGATTGTTTAGTACCGCAGGGTGCCGGAGTTGGTTCAGCTATAGGTTTTTTAAGAGCCCCGTTTAGTTTCGAAGCAACCAGAACAACATACATGTCACTTAATAATTTTGACACTCAGCTGGTTCAAAGACTCTTGAGAGATATAGCCTCTGAGGCCGAGAATTTTGTTAAAACTTGCACGCCAAATGAATCGATAGATGTCGAGTATCGAGCATTTATGCGTTACGAGGGACAAGGCTGGGAAATACCGGTTGAGTTAGACCCTTCTATGGTTGCGGCGCCACAAGCACATGCATTTCTTATTGCGTTTGAAGAAGCTTATTCGAAATTATTTTCTCGCACTGTTCAAGGTTTGAGCGCGGAAATTACTATTTGGTCAGCCAAAGCCAGTACGAAAGCGCATAAACCTGCTCTTGTCTCAATAACAGGTATGCAGGGGTTGGTCGACAATAACAAATCCCGAGAGATTTTCGATCCTGCTGTTGGCGCTTTTCTAAACGGTTGCGAGATATCGCGCGCGCAGCTTTCGCCAGGTCAAGGTGTGCGGGGCCCTGCGGCGGTTAACGAGGTTGAAACCACTCTGATTGTACCCAACTCTAAGCAACTCGTCGCTCAATCGGATGGGACATTGCTTATGAGTGAAAAAGAGGGTCAGTCATGAGCAGTCCGGTACAATACCAAATTATGTGGAATCGATTGATATCGATTGTTGAGGAGCAAGCGCAGGCTCTGATCAGAACCGCATTTTCAACTTCTGTTCGTGAAGCAGGGGATCTCTCTGCGGGCGTCTACGATGACCAAGGCAGAATGATCGCGCAGGCTGTAACAGGAACCCCTGGGCATGTGAATGCAATGGCTGAAGCAGTGCAGCATTTCATGAACCGCATTGGCGTAGAAACAATGGTCGAGGGAGATGTTTACATTACAAACGACCCTTGGGAAGGCACAGGACATCTGCATGACATAACAGTTGTGACCCCAGTATTTTCGGGATTTAATTTAGTTGGTTTTTTTGCATCTACCGCGCACATAGTTGATATTGGTGGTCGCGGTTGGGGTCCCGATGCTAATTCAATTTATGAAGAAGGCCTCTATATTCCGCAGATGCGTTTTCTTGACAACGGTCAAGTAAACCAAACTTTGGTGCAGCTAATACGCGCCAATGTTAGAGAACCAGATCAATTGGTTGGTGATGTCTATGCTCTGGCAACCTGCAATGACATTGGTCAAGTCCGCCTTCTTGATATGATGGCTGAATTCAAGCTTTCGGATCTGGATGGCGTTGCGACTTATATTTTTGAGAGATCTAGAGAGGCAACATTAGCTGCCATTTCAGAACTTCCTGAGAGAGCGGCTCATCACGAGGCGCAGATCGATGGATACAATGCGCCTGTCACTCTGGCTGTTAAAGTCTCAGTGGAGAGTGACCAGATGATTTGTGATTTTACAGGAACAAGCGGGCTCGATCCAAAAGGCATAAATGTGCCTTTGGTCTACACTAAGGCATACGCGTGTTACGCGTTAAAGTGTGCCATTGCACCTGAAATTCCAAACAACTGGGCCTCTCTTTTGCCATTTAAGGTTAGTGCTCCAAAGAACTGCATATTAAATGCCGTTCATCCCGCCCCGGTAGCGCTGCGACACGTGATTGGCCACATGATACCGGACGTAGTGTACGGCGCATTAGATCAAGTTCTCCCTGATCTAGTGCCAGCTGAGGGTGCTGGGGCGCTTTGTAACTTCCAAGTTTCTATTCGCTCTACATCAGGAAAAGACCAACGATCTGAGGTTCTGACCTTCAACTCTGGCGGTTCCGGTGCTCGACCTAATCTAGATGGAATGAACACAACGGCATTCCCATCTGGGGTAATGACAATGCCCGTGGAAGCGACAGAGCAAGCTGGCCCCGTGTTGATCCACCGAAAGGAACTACGCCCCGACAGCGGGGGTTCAGGGAAATACCGAGGAGGGCTTGGGCAATACATGAGTGTTGGAGTTCCTGAGTCATTTGAATTTGACTTTAGTGCTATGTTTGATCGCGTGGATCACCCGGCTATGGGCCGTAAAGGTGGCGGAGAGGGTGCCCCCACATTTGTTCGCCAAGATGATGATACGCCAATGCGAGGCAAAGGTCGCCAGGTCGTCCCTCGTGGTAAGATTGTAGAGTTGGGTTTTCCGGGTGGTGCAGGTTACGGCAATCCAAGTGACAGAGACTTAGCCGCTGTGAAGCGTGATTTAGCTCTTGGCTACATCAGTGTTGAAACAGCAAAGAATGTTTATGGTCTCAGTGATCAAAATATTGAGGAGGTTATGGATCTTGTGTCTTCGGGGGCAGATTTTTGATCAACTTTGCTGCTCCAGAAAAGCCTTCTTATGATGTAATCATTATTGGTGGTGCCATGTATGGCTCTGCTGTTGCGTGGTTCTTGATCTCAAATCCAGATTTTGATGGTTCAGTCCTTGTAGTGGAGATGGACCCTACCTATGAATTTTCGTCTACCGCCCACACAAATTCTTGCATTCGACAGCAATTTAGTCAGAAAATTAATGTTCAAATATCTCAATTTGCAGCAGACTATCTTCGCAACTTTCGAGAGTATTTTGATGGCGACGAGCGAGTTCCAGAAATTACACTGAATTCATTTGGATACATGTACTTGGCAGGGGACCAGCAATTTGCGAAAAAACTAAAAAACGCCCAAAAAATACAAAGAGAAATGGGTGCGGGTACCCAGCACATGACCTCTGAAGAGATCCATGAGAAATACCCGTTCTACAATTTGGCAGACATAGTTGCGGGGAATCATAATCTAATTGATGAAGGTTACTTCGACGGTAATACGCTTTTTGAGTGGTGGCGCCGAGGCGCCCGCGAAAATGGAGTTGAGTTCTGCACTAATCGAGTGGTCTCGATGGGGCTAGAAAATGAGAAAATATCGACCGTTATTCTCGAGACGGGTGAGGGTATTCGCTGTGGCCACGTCGTAAACGCATCTGGTCCCAGGGCTGCATTAACCGCTGGTTTTGCAGGCATAAAAATACCAGTTGAGCCGCGCAAACGTTTTACTTTTGTTTTTGATGCAGAACGGCCACTTGGTTGTGATCTGCCGCTCACGATTGATCCCTCTGGAGTGCATATGCGAACTGATGGGCATTTCTATCTTGCTGGGTGCCAACCAGAAGTTGACCCTGCAGTGGATCCAGATGATTTTGAGATGGACCACGACATCTGGGAGAGTAAAGTATGGCCAATTATTGCACACCGGATTCCCCAATTTGAAGCGCTTAAACTAGTGCGCTCTTGGGCAGGTCACTATGCATTTAATACGTTTGATCAGAATGCTATAGTTGGGCCTCATAGCGAAGTTACGAATTTTCTATTCGCTAACGGCTTCTCTGGACATGGATTTCAGCAATCACCCGCAATTGCACGAGGTCTCGCGGAGTGGATCATCTATGGTGAATATCGCAGTCTTGATTTATGTCCCTTATCTTTTGCACGTATAGAAAATGCTCAGCCTTTTAAGGAAGATGCCGTCATATGATCCAACTAGCCAGTCGTCTCAATGGGGTTGCTGCCTCTGCCTCAGCGGAAATATCTCTCGCCGTTCGTTCGCTGCGTGCTCAAGGTAAAGAAATAATAGATCTGGGTATTGGTCAGCCAGATTTTGATACACCACCTCACATTGTTGACGCGGCGCATAAAGCAGCCCTCGACGGCCAGACACGATACCCACCTACAGTTGGGACAATTGCATTGCGGGAGGCTGTGTCTGCTAAGTTTCAGCGTGAAAATCATCTTAGCTATGGGATTGATCAGATCTTGATTGCAAATGGAGCGAAGCAAGTGCTGTTTAACGGCCTAATGGCAACACTGGAGCCGGGCGATGAGGTGCTACTTTGTGCTCCATATTTCGACTCATATGCTTCTATAGTCCGGGTTCTAGGCGGCATACCCGTGAAGTTAGATATTAGGGAGGAAGACGGTTTTGTTCTGCAACCTAACGATTTGGAACGAGCCATAACATCGAAGACAAGATGGCTTTTGCTAAATTCACCTGGGAACCCAACGGGTGCGGTATATTCTGCTAACAATTATAGGGATTTAGTGCCAGTTTTAGAGAATAGTCCTAAGATTTGGGTAATGAGTGATGAGATATACGAGCACATTATCTTTGATGGTGTTCGCCATGATAGTTTTGCCGCTGCGTGTCCAGAACTCAAGGAAAGAACTCTTACCGTCAACGGAGCATCAAAGGCCTACGCTATGACTGGGTGGAGAATTGGCTATGGCGCGGGTCCGAGATCACTAATTAAAGCTATGATGGTGGTCCAATCTCAAATTACCTCCGGGGCATGTTCTATAGCACAGGCAGCCACGGTTGCTGCTTTGGAGGGTCCACAGGACTTTGTAAATGACGCTCGCGCAGCTTATCAAGTGAGACGAGATTTAGTTTTTGAGGGTGTTAATCGAATTACAGGCATAAGCCTTAGAAAGCCAGCAGGGGCATTCTATGCATTGATAAATGTTGGTAATTTGCCGTTTCAAACAAGCGGAGATGCGGCCAAGTTCTTTTTGGAAAAAGCTGGTGTGGCGGGAGTACCTGGCCATGTTTATGGACTAGAGCCTTTTTTTCGCCTTTCCCTTGCTGCAGCTGACAAGAAGCTGGAAGTGGGATTAGAAAAAATGAAATACGCACTGGAAAGTTACTTATGAAAAAACTTGATAAGATAATTCTAACAGGAGCAGCAGGTGCGCTGGGTGCGCAGCTGCGCAAACCACTGACCAAGCTTTGCAATAATTTGCTCTCCACGGATATTAATGCGGATGTTGGGGAGCTTTATGCTGGGGAGAGCTTCGTCCAAGCGGATCTAAGCCACTTAGAGTCTATGATGAGTATCTGCGAGGGAGCGGATATGATTGTTCATTTTGGAGCAATCGGAAATGAAGCGCCATTCGATGATATTTTACAGTCAAATATTGTAGGTGCTTATAATATCTGGGAGGCTGCTTATCGAAGCGGTGTGCGACGGATAGTATACGCAAGTTCAATTCATGCAGTCGGTATGCACCTTAAGCGTGATTTCATTGGCACTGATGTGCCGCATCGCCCTGATACATTTTACGGTTTGGCGAAGTGCTTTGCGGAAGACCTCGGAAGTCTTTATTGGGATAAGAGGGGCCTAGAGTCGGTTCATTTACGTATTCTTTCTTGCAGTGGGCCAGTTACTAATGCTCGTGCACTTGGTTCGTGGCTATCTTACGATGATTTGGTGCATTTAGTAGAGCGAGCCATCGATACGCCCACCGTTGGTTTTAGCATAATTTACGGGGTTTCAAATAATGACCGGACCCCTGTCGATAACTCCAAGGCTAGCTTTCTTGGCTACAGACCCTCGGATAACGCAGAAATTTTTTCTGCCGAAATTTTGGAGAAAGAGCCCAATCATGATCCAAATGATCCAGGTATGATCTGTCACGGTGGACCTTTTGCGTCTGCAGAGATCGGCAGTCGTGGTATTGTAACCATAAACCGGGGAAACGGAAAAGATGGAGTTTTCAACCACTTAGAAGACACTTCTAAGATAGAGTTTTCATGAGGCAAAAATTTTTTGATTTTTTTTTAAGATATGGTTTGCCATCAGCGGCAGTTTGTCACAGATGTTTGTTAAGCGTTCAAGGCCCTGAGGTGGTCGTGGGAGGGAAAGGCTACTTCACTAAATAGGGCTTTGGACGCCTAACCTTAAATCAAGGAAGGAGTCATATTTATGACCAAAATTACCTTAAAATCAGCTCTTCTAGCGACAACGTTTGTTGTCTCTTCAAGCTTGGCTCTTGCTCAAAACGTATTCAACGTGGGTAACGGTGGAGAGCCTGGTTCGCTTGATCCCCATGCTATTTCTGGGACCTGGGAATCTTCAATTGCTCGTGACCAATTCGTTGGCCTTTACACAGAGGCTGCGGACGGTTCGTTGCTGCCAGGAGCGGCAACGGGACATACCGTTTCAGACGATGGACTGGTTTATACCTTCAACATTCGTAACCATAGCTGGTCCGACGGGACGCCTGTAACTGCGCATGACTTCGAATTCGCATTTAAGCGTATCCTAGATCCTGCGACTGCCGCCTCATACGCATATCTTATGCACATAATTGATGGTGCTGAAGCCTTTAATGGTGGTGACGGTAGCGCAGATGACGTGGGAGTTAGAGCTGTTGATGATAACACGCTAGAAGTAACACTCGCTAACCCTGCACCTTATTTTATCGCTCAGACTACGCACAATACAGCGTATCCTGTACCAAAGCATGCGGTAGAGCAATATGGCGCAGATTGGGCGCGTCCTGAGAACATTGTTGTTAATGGTGCGTTTAAAGTTTCTGAGTGGAATATCGGAGACCGTCTAACTGTATTAAAGAATGATTCATTCTATGATGCTGCGAACGTTTCATTAGATCAGGTTAACTTCTATCCTATCGATGACGTGAATACTGAGCTGAACCTCTATCGTGAGGGTGAGCTTGATGTTACTTCAACAGTGCCTGCCGACGATATCGCGGCCATGCGGGACGAGTTTGGTAATGAAGTGATGATTACGCCATATGGAGGTACTTATTACTACGCGTTCAACACCACAATTGAGCCTTTCAATGATCCTGCGATACGTTCTGCACTATCTATGGCAATTGACCGTGATTTTATCACCGAGAATGTGAATACATCTGGCGTTGATGCTGCGTACTCATTTGTTCCAACCTCAATACCTGGAGGCTACTCGCCTCAACAACCATCTTGGGCATTTATGTCCTACGGTGTGCGTGTTGCAAAAGCTAAGTCGATTATGGAAGATGCAGGTTATTCTGCTGATAACCCATTAAGTGTTGTTCTAAGCTATAACACATCCGAAGGGCATAAAAACGTAGCCCTCGCTGTGTCCGACATGTGGGCAGAAATTGGTGTCGAAGTTGAGCTCTACAACTCCGATGTCTCTTCGCACTATGACGCCCGTCAGGCGCAGGATGTCCAAGTTGGCCGGGCTGGTTGGATTTGGGATTACGCGGATGCTGAAAACCTATTGGCGCTTATGACTGAGGGTGTGCCTTACAACTACGGTAAGTACATGAACCCTGAGTTTGAAGCATTGATGGATGCATCGTATCTCCAATCTGGAGCAGAGCGGATTGCAACATTAGAGGCTGCTGAGGCTATTGCGATGGAAGAAGCTGCTCTCGCGCCTATCTACTACTACAACTCATTGCACCTAGTAGCAGATTATGTTGAGGGTTATGTTGCTAATGGCGATGACCGTCACCCATCTCGTTGGATTACCCTCTCTGACTAAGATGATTTGATTGGGGGGCCTCAATGCTGAGGCCCCTTTTTTTATGGGATTTGCCTTTCAAAGATTTTTGCAGATGCTGCTGCTGGTGGTCATCGCATTACTTGCGGTATTTTTGACCCAGCGTCTTGCTCCAGGCGGGCCGTTTGATGGTGAGCGACCGCCTCCCGCCCGTATTCTAGAAAATTTGCGCGCTTATTATGACATGGATTTATCCATGCCGGCCCAGTTCAATGCGTATTTGTTTGGCATGGCAGGTAGAGAAATTAATGATCAGGGTAAATTCGACAAAGTATACTGGCTTTCCCTGCCAGAGGATCTTCAGCGGGTTACTGTTGGTTCGCAAGCTGAAGACGGAAGTGGCGAAAGTCTCGTCCAAGCCTGGTGCCCCTGGGATGAGTGGCTAACAAGCTTTTTTGTTGATCGCGAAGATGAACGTCCTTTCCGGAAATGTGGAATTGTGCGGGGTGATTTCGGCCTCTCTATGGTTAGACGCTCAGTCTATGTGAATGATTATGTCCGGGAAGGAGTGCCAGCAACACTCCGCTATGCTATTCCCTCACTACTTTTCGCCCTAGGCCTGGGTATTCCGATGGGCCTTTATGCTGCATATAATAAGGACAAGGCAGCAGACGTTGCGATGGTATCGGTTGGTATGTTTGGAACTGTTGTGCCAAATTTAGTCATGGCACCCTTGGTTGTTCTGCTTTTTGCAATCGGCTTAGATAATTTATTACACTGGCTATTTGTCGATACCCTTGAATGGATAGAGCTCACGCGTCGTCAGAAAAGAAGTGGCCTTAACTGGATTCCAAGCGGGAGGCCCGGTGGCATTATGCATTATGTGTTGCCGACTATTGTTTTAGGCACAGCCATATTGGGCCGGATAGTGCGCCTTACGCGAGCGGGTGCACTTGAGGCGCTGAATTCTAATTATGTACGCACCGCGCGCGCTAAGGGCCTGCCTGGCCGGATCATTCTTTTCAGGCACGTCTTTAAACCAGCTATCCTTCCTGTCGTTACATATTTGGGCCCCGTTGCAGCAGCGATTCTTACAGGTTCTTTGATAGTGGAGCAGGCGTTTGCATTGCCAGGATTGGGTCGACAGTTTGTTACAGCGGCAACTGATCGTGATTATTCATTGTTGATGGGCACAACCGTCATTCTTCTTTTAGCAATTATTTTTCTCAATTTTCTAGTTGATCTTACATACTCATGGCTCGATCCTCGCATTCGTCGAAGTGGAAGTAATTCGTGAGCTTACTTCGTCCAACTTCCACCGAGTCTGCCTTGAACAAAAGCGCAGAGGTGCTTCAGTCTCGTTCACTTACTCAAATGGCAATCCAGAGGTTTCTGCGAAATCGGAATGCTATTATTGCGCTTTGGATAGTTGGGATCCTGCTGACTATGGCTGTTTGTGCCCCATTCTTCGAATGGTACACTGGTTACGGTAAAGCATTTCAGGATCGAAATTTTTATAGTGGTCAGCCACCAAACTGGGAAGCACGTCATTATTTTGGTACGGATCAAAACGGTCGAGACATTTTTGTTAGGACAATTTTTGGGATGCGTATCTCGTTAATGGTAGCGATGGTTGCTGCCATTGTCGCACTAACCGTTGGCATTCTTTATGGTGCCATTTCGGGTCTCGCTGGTGGGCGCACTGATGCCATTATGATGCGCATATTAGATCTACTAATCTCATATCCTCTGACTTTAATTGCTGTAATTGCGCTTGCATATTTTGGCCGCAACATTTTTATTGTGTTTGCGATTATAGGGTTAGTCGAATGGCAAATAATGGCTCGGGTGATACGCGGTCAGGTGCTGAGTTTGAGGAATAGTGAATTCGTTGAAGCTGCCCGCGCAATGGGTGTTCCTCCACTGGCTATATTGAGGAGGCACATAATACCGAACGTATTAGGTCTAGCCGTTGTATATATGACCCTTATCATCCCAGAGGTGATACTCGTGGAGAGCTTCCTGGGATATTTGGGATTAGGTGTCCAAGAGCCAAATACATCATTGGGTGTTCTAATTTCTGAAGGTGCCGCTCGCATTGAGCAAAAGCCATGGTTCACCTATGGTCCAGGGTTCTTTCTTGTAACATTGCTGCTTGCATTGAACTTTGTTGGTGATGGACTGCGCGATGCCGTGGACCCAAAGGATCGGTAACGTGAACAAGCCTATTCTTAGTATTGAGAACCTTCATATCACTTTCTCTACTCCTGACGGAGATGTGGAAGCAGTAAAAGGTCTGTCTCTTGAACTCTTCCCCGGAGAAATTCTTGGGATTGCCGGAGAAAGTGGTTCTGGGAAATCTCAAACCTGGATGGCTCCTCTCGGTTTGCTTGCTGACAACTCTCGCGTCAGTGGTAAGATTAGTTTCGGTGGTCGTGATCTTCTAAATCTAAATGTTAGAGACCTAAATAAGGTCCGAGGTGCTGAGCTAGCTATGGTTTTTCAGGACCCAATGACCAGTTTAAATCCATATCTAAAAATTGGACTTCAGTTACTAGAGTCAATTCAAATACACCAACCAGAACTCTCCAAAAGCGAGGCTAAATTTCGTTGCTTAGATATGCTAAAGCGCGTTGCTCTAACCGAGCCAGAGACAAGGTTTAACCAGTTTCCTCATGAGCTGTCCGGTGGGATGCGTCAGCGCGTAATGATTGCTATGGCGCTTCTCAATCAACCTAGAGTACTAATTGCGGATGAGCCAACAACTGCCCTTGATGTAACCATTCAAGCGGAAATCTTGGACTTACTTCGAGAATTGCAGCGAGACTTCGGCATGGCTGTTGTTTTCATAACCCATGACTTGGCTGTAATTGCTAAATTATGCGACCGTGTTGCGATTATGTATGCAGGGGAAGTCCAGGAGGTTGGAGTAACTTCTGATATCCTTAATCGCAGCAAGCACCCATATACGCAGAGTCTATTAGCGGCAATTCCTCGTATCGATGGTTCAAGGGGAGAGGCAGCGTGAGCCTTCTGGAAGTTTCTAGCTTAAGCGTTAATTTTAATCTTCCTACGCCACTGTTTCAGAAAAAACGTATTTTGCACGCCGTAAAATCAGTTAGTTTTGCTGTGGAGAGCGGTGAGACCCTTGCTATCGTAGGAGAGAGTGGATCTGGCAAGTCAACGCTTGTGCGCGCTATTTTACGATTAGTAACAGCCTCCGAGGGAGATGTTGTTTTTGATGGTGAAAATCTGATGAATTTAAATCAAGGCGAAATGCGGGTTCGTCGAAAGCGGTTGGGAATGATTTTCCAAGACCCAATTGCAAGTCTGTCACCTCGTCGGACTGTGTTTCAAATCATTGAAGAGCCACTTCTTGTGCACTTTCCTCAGATGACAGCTGACGAACGAGAAGCAAAAGTTGGACAATTTATGGATTTGATGAGGTTACCTTCTTCGGTAAGAAATCGTTATCCCCATGAGTTTTCTGGGGGACAAGCGCAGCGTATTGGAATTGCGCGCGCTTTAATCTGCGAACCTGATTTGTTAATTGCGGATGAACCTGTAAGTGCCCTTGATGTTTCTATCCAGGCTGAAGTTCTTGATCTCTTATCAGAGATTAAGGAGAGCCAAAATTTGACGATGCTCTTCATTAGTCACGATTTAAGCGTTGTGTATCAGGTTGCGGACCGAGTGCTCGTTCTTCAACATGGCGAAATTAAAGAAACAGGCACGGTTGCAAACATTTTTGGAACGCCAAAAGACCCCTATACCCAAAGACTGCTGGCAGCGATTCCAACGCTCTGATCCTCATTACTATGATAGCGTTTCTGATTACGGTGGGCAGAATATGTATACTGTAATAAATCAGATTGAGCTTGGGGAGCTTGCTCCCGAATTTGTCTGGCAAGTATTTACTGAGCGGAGGTACATTCTAACTGCCCCAGCACTGGCGCGAGAGTTTCAGCCTGTGCTTTGGCGTAAATGGAAACCCCATATGAGCTTAGAAGACTTCGATTTTGGGCAGAGAATCACTGGCTTTAGTCCACTTATTCTTCGTGAGGCGTCAGCTAGGTATTAAGAAAATTTTATGCTGGACGGTGGCGGACCCAGGATCCGCCGAACTAGCCTTGGAAAGTTATACTGGGCATGGACTTAGGAGTTTTATGAGTTGCTTGTATACAATTTTGTATACCACTTTTCTTACCATGGGTTGGACGCAGTTAGCTCCAGAAAGACAATAAGCCTTTTCACTTCATTTTGTACTGCAAGTACTTGCCTAGTTCTGATCTTTATGTCCTCAACTTCGGGTTGATTGAAGGCATCAATACTACAAAGATACGCGGCTAGAATTCAATTAGAATTAAAAACACATCAGTTTTATAAATTGGTTCCAAACTTGCACCGAACCTAGCGGAGAATTCTTTAGCGATTGCCATCCATAAGCCATGGCCCTGTTTGGATCCTAACTTACCTTTAAAGAATCGTTCGCCAACAAACTCTAATTCATCCTTTTCAACCCCAACCCCGTTATCAGAAAATTCAATGCTATCTTGAGAGCAAACTAGTCTCATTCTGTTTGCTTGTGAATGTTTAATTA
Source organism: Alphaproteobacteria bacterium (assembly GCA_964228455.1). Lineage (GTDB taxonomy): Bacteria > Pseudomonadota > Alphaproteobacteria > UBA7985 > UBA7985 > CAXQZM01. Next base: position 13,954 of record CAXQZM010000095.1, read on the forward strand.
CGTTATCAAAGAGGTTGTTGAGCACTTCAGCTAAGAGTGCACTAGAGCTTTGAATTTTTCTTGATCCAAGCGTTTGAAATTCTGGTTCGATGCCGTTTCGCCTAAGGGTGGGTTCCCAATCTTGATAGACGGCCTGACATATTTCAGATGAGTCTGTATTTTCGCCCTGACTTAGATCTGTGACATGCTCTAACTTAAGCAAGGATTCAGTTAATTGCGCAGCATTTTCAGCCTCTTTATCTATCTGATCAATATAGGAGGCGGGTTCAGGTTGGGTAGCTGCCAGGTTAGCGTTTAAACGAATTGCAGTTAGCGGCGTTCTAAGTTGGTGCGCGGCATTTCCAATCACTCTATCTTTGGCAAGTTGGGCTTCTTGAACGTCAGTAAACAATCCATTCAACCGATCTTTTAGTGGCTGAACTTCCGCGGGTACTACCTGGCGGATAGGAGAAAGATCATGGCGACCCCTTTGAGCAACGGATCTGGTTAATTGTTGTAAGGGGCGAAAAGCAACGAGAAGGAGTAAGATTGCTGCGGCCAAAGCGATTAGAATAATTCCAATAGCGGCCAGTCGAAATGCTCGCATTTGCTCATCAATTAGACGTAATTGACCACGGGTTGATTGGGCAACCTGCAGTGTTACCCAGCCCGGATAGTCTGGCTGATCTAAATAAAGGATCAGGCTGATGCCACGGAATTTTTCTCCGCTGTTATCCATAAAATCTGCAAAATAAGGAATGCCTGATTTTGCATCTTCAGGCACTGGGACCTGAACAAAGTTGTATCCGGAAATATAAGCACCTTGAGGTCCTATCAGGCGGTAATAGTATTGATCTAAATCACGCGGAAAAAAAGACTCGACTTCTTCAGGAGTAACCCAAGATCCTGCAGAAGCAGTAACAGATGAAAAGAAGCCAAACGCCATGGCCGCTAAGTTCTCATCTTGTAAGTTACTCGCCAACCTTTGAGCCTGCACTCTAACTAATGCCCATGCTGCAGCGGCAGTAAATACCAACACCAGAGCAAACACAATTAAGAGTCGAAACTTCAAAGATCGGAACATTTTTAAAGTCCTGCTCCTTCAACCATACGGTACCCAATTCCACGCACGGTTTGTATTTCAAGTTGCACACACCCTTGCTTCAACTTTGATCGAAGCCTCGAGACATAGACCTCGACGGCTGCGGGTTGAACTGCCGACTCCAAGTTGAAGAGTGCTTGTATCAATCTTTCTTTGGTGACCGTCTCGCCAACAAACATTGCAAGCTGAGCAAGAACACTCCGCTCTCTTGGGGACAAAGCAAAGCTTTCTCCTGTTTCTTTGTGATAAGCCTCAGGTGGGTTAATATGTATACGCAGCTTTCCTAGATTTATCGAACGCGCGCTTTTCTGTTTCGGTCGCCTGAGTAGAGCTTCGACGCGAGCAGTAAATTCTTCTGGATCAAAAGGTTTGACTAAATAGTCATCCGCACCGGCACGAAGCAAGCCTACACGGTCTTCCAAATCCGTGCGTGCTGAGACAACAAAAACAGCAAGTGATAAATCTGATTTCTTGATTTTCTCCAATATGCTATGTCCAGGTCGGTCTGGTAAATTCAGATCCAGTACTACCAAGTCGTAAGGCTCGGACTTTAGAAGGTGCCAAGCGTCATCTGCGGTTTCAGCGCAATCGCAAACGTGACCCTGTGACGTTAAGAGCTTTGCCATAGCGTCACGGACTGACGCTGAGTCTTCCACCAGTAATATTCTCAAGAAAAGACACCCCCTTGAAAGGTTTTTGAAAGGTAACTGCCATAAATGCAAGTGAGGTATTGACGCTATTGGAATACATTTCCTTTGGCTTGCCTATTTTTTTTGAGGAGGAAAACATGAGAAAAATTCTATTTGGTGCTGCAGCGGTGCTTTCATTTGGAGCAGGTGCGAATGCAGAAATTTGTGGCGGTGACGATGTTACTTGGATCATTCCTTTCGGTGAGGGCGGTGGTTCCGATAAATGGTCTCGCTTTTGGGCCCCGCTAGTATCTGAGCAACTTGGCAATACTGTTGTTGTTGAAAACATGTCAGGTGCGGGTTCTACTAAGGGTGCTAACTTCTTTCAAAATGAAGTGACCTGGGATGATTGTACTATTTTCGGATCTTCAGGCTCAACACAGTTCCCTTATTTGCTTGGCGATGATCGCGTTGAGTATGAGTATCGTGACTGGCAGGTTGTTCTTGCGACTCCAACAGGCGGTGTAGCTTATACAACGCCAGAACTTGCAGGTCAGCTCGGAAGCGTCTCTCTATCTTATGGATCACAAGGAGCTACATCCTTGGACCTCGTTCCGTTGCTTGCATTCGAGCTTCTCGGGTATGATGTTGAGCCGATCTTTGGTTTAAAGGGTCGGTCTGCTGGCCGCGCTGCTTTCTTGGCCGGTGAGACTACAATCGACTATCAAACGTCTTCATCTTACCTATCTAATATCGCACCAGTAGTAGCAGCGGGTGAAGCGGTTGCTCTATTCTCTTGGGGCGCAGTTGATGCAAATGGTGAGATAGGGCGAGATCCTACTTTCCCTGACTTACCTCATTTCTCTGAGGTTTTGGCTGAAACGAACCCCGATGCGCTAGGATCGCCGGCTTACGCAGCTTGGAAAGCCTTCTTCACAGCTGGTTTTGCAGCTCAGAAAATGGTATTTTTGCCAGCCGATGCTCCAGCGTCTGATGTTGCTGCGGTTGCAGGTGCATTCGCTGCAGCCACTCAAGTTGACGGATTTGCGGAAGCATCTGCAGCGCGGTTAGGCGTTTATCCTCAAGGTTTAGGCGATGGTGCAGAGGTCTTGCTGAACAAAGCGCTCAGTGTTGACGCTGCGTCACTCGATTGGGTCAAAGATTGGTTATCCGAATCTTTCGGCGTTGAGCTGTAAGATACAACAAATTAAAAGAGAAAGAGGGAGCCAGGCTCCCTCTTTTTGTTTGATAGGGTAAACATGGAAATTCTTGGGAGCTTACTTGATGCATTCAGCCTAATTATTCGGTTGGATGTGTTGCTGTTTGTCTTCTTGGGTGTTGTTATGGGGATAGCACTTGGCATTCTACCTGGGCTTGGCGGTATTGCGGGGATGTCAATTTTGATTGTTGTGCTCTCTCAATTTCAGGCCGATCCGTTGCCTGGTATTGCTATGGCTATTGGGATGATTGCGGTCATTCCAACTTCTGATACATTTGCTTCGGTACTTTTGGGGATCCCGGGCTCTAGTTCGAGTCAAGCCACAGTTCTAGACGGTTTTCCACTCGCGAAACAAGGCAAAGCAGCACAGGCTTTATCATCGGCTTTTACCTCTTCATTATTTGGGGGTATTCTTGGCGTTATTGTACTAACATTGCTCATAACAGTTGCTGCTGGGATTATTGTTTATATTCGAACGCCCGCGCAATTTATGCTCGCTCTATTCGGAATTTCAATGGTGGGTATTCTTTCGGGTCGCTCTTTGATTAAAGGTCTTCTTGCTGCAGGCCTTGGTTTATTCGTAGGAATGCTTGGTGAGGGGTCCCTTGACGGATTTGTCAGATTTGTAGGTCGAGGCTCGGAGGGACTTGAAGCCGTCTCTGACTGGTTTGGACAAGTGTTGCCACACAAGTTTGGCGCGAACGCGCCAAGAGGGTTTATTGAAGAATGGCAACGGTATTTGCGTTCGGGTCTGGGTGTCGCAATGATTGGCCTATCAATGTTTGCTATTCCAGAGATAACAGAATTACTTAGACAAAATCGTTCGATAGCCGGCGATGCTAAATTAGGGTTTGGTTGGCGTCAGGGCTTTTTGGATTGGTGGGACAATAAAGTTCTATCCCTTTGGAATGCGTTCATTGGCGTCATTGTTGGCATAGTCCCAGGACTTGGCGGTTCTGTCGTCGATTGGATTGCCTATGGTCAAACCAAGGCTATCGTGGCCGCTCGGGGTGGTGACACGAGTAGTTTTGGCCAAGGCGACATTCGGGGTGTGATTGGTCCTGAAAGTGCAAATAATGCTAAAGAGGGTGGTGGTTTGGTGCCTACGCTATTGCTTGGTTTACCTGGATCTGGGTCGATGGCGGTGTTTCTTGGAATTTTGGGGCTATTCTCGCTTGATGCCGGCCCGGCAATGTTTGATACTACTACACCGCTGAATAACTTTTCACCGAGTGGAAGCACTATCGTTGTCACCGGTTTGGTAGTAACGTTTTTCATCGCATGGACGCTGATGATAGCTAATGTCTTAGGAACTGGGCTTTGTTTTGGACTGTCTGCACCTATCGCTAGGCTTACCAAAATACCGTTTCCAGCTCTCGCACCCTTCCTTTTGATTGTCATCTTTCTTGCAGTATACAAAATTAGCCGAGAGTCCTTTTACGCGTTTTTTACTCTGCTGGCCCTTGGAGGCCTGGGCGTTCTTCTTAAGCGATTTCAATGGTCCAGGCCTGCGTTCTTAATAGGCTTTGTTTTGTCAGGCCCACTAGAAACGAAATTTAATTGGGCTGCTCAGCGGATCGCGCGCGGCAACATGGAGCAACTAGCTTGGGTTTTAGTGATGGGGATCGCTACATTAACTTTATTAGTTGTTGCCGCGGGTGTAGTATCTGCCCTTCGGGAATCACGGCAGGAAGGCCAGGCTGTGGAGACTTTGCTTTGGCGCCAAAAGCTTCCACCTCTATTATTTCTAGGGCTGGTCAGTGTTGTTTTCGGATACATGGTTTTTGCTCCCATGACTTGGGGTAAACAGCTGTATTTCTTTGGTTCTAACATAAACGATGGGCAAATGCCGCATTTCCTGGGGCTAGTATTTTTCCCGCTTTCGTTGGTCGCATGTGCTCGTGCGTTTTTCTGGCGAGGGGAAGTGGAGCTGCTTTTCGATGAAGAAAGGAGTTTTCTAAATCAAGGCTCCATGCAGCGCGGGTTGGCCACCTCTTTCACCTGGATTATCGCGTACGTTTTTCTGACTGCTCTATTTGGAAACCTTTTAGCAACCGTATTATTTGCGGCTGCTCTATTATTTAAGCTTAGTCCTTTGAGTTGGACCTGGAATGCATTTCTTTTATTTTTTTCCGTTCTTCTGTTCATTGCCCTTGCTGACTTAACTAACACACGACTAATGTTAGGCGCAGCTAGACATTTGTTTAATGGTGATATTCTTTGGTTTGATAGTGGAATTCTTGAAGCATTGGGTGATTACCTATTGAAGCCACAACTCTTCGAACCGATTGGCTCTATATTCAATGGCCAATCAAAATAAAGGAAACCTATATGTCTGATCTTCGGGCTATCCCTGCCCTTTTTATGCGAGGAGGCACTAGTTCTGGACCTTATTGGAACGCAGATGATTTGCCTGGTGATCCGGCCAAGCGTGATGCTATATTGCTGGCTGCCCTTGGTACAACTGATGGAATGAGTAAAGAAACTGACGCGTCTCAGTTAAATGGCGTTGGTGGCGCAACTCCCGTGACCTCAAAAACTGCTATTTTGTCAAAATCTGAAGTTGAGGGTATTGATATCGATTATTTATTTGCTCAAGTTTCATTGGATCGACCTTTCGTTGATACGGCGCCTTCTTGTGGGAATATCCTGAGCGCAGTTGCCCACGCAGCATTGGAGATGGGTTTGGTAGATGCTCAGGACGGGGAGACGCGACTTACCATAAGAAATACCAATACAGGTTCTTTAATGGAAGCAGTGCTAGATACACCTGGCGGCAATTGGTCTTATTTGGGTGATGTCCGGATTGATGGTGTGGCTGGGACGGGAGCTCCTGTCCTCATGAATTTCCTAGATGTGGTGGGATCGAAAACAGGAAAACAATTTCCAACGGGGAACAAACAAGAAGATATAAATGGTCTGACCGTGACTCTTATGGATGTTGCTGTGCCTATGATTTGGTTCAAGGCAGAGGAACTGGGTCTCAAAGGCGATGAAAGCAAAGATACTTTAGATGATCCATTGCTATTAAGGCGCATGGAAGCTGCTCGAATAATTGCATCTGAGCGAATGGGTTTGGGTGATGCACGGGGACGTGTAGTTCCGAAAATGGGCATTGCATCAAAACCAAGAAATAGAGGACAAATCACAAGCAGATATTATGTCCCGGAGGAGTGTCATCCGACACATGCGGTTACAGGTTCAATCAATGTAGCGGTTGCAGCTACTACGCCTGGGACTATCGTTGCGGAAGCTGGAAGTGCGAATTACTTATCTAGTCAAATCTTCACTCTCGAGCACCCAAAAGGTGAAATCGAAGTCAATCTTACTTATAAAGATGGTGAATTCTGCTCTGCTGGAATTATTCGTACAGCTCGCAAAATCATGTCTGGTTACATTCACGTACCAGAGGCGATTTTTCTTTAACCAGATACTGCCAGTAGAATGTTTGCTAAAGCTCTAGGGACTAATCAGACGCATGAAAAAACCAGGGGGGCTTAAGTTCAACGATGAAAAAAAATATAATCATCGTTGGCTCGGGTAACGCTGCAATGTCTGCAGGTATCGCTGCCCTAGAAACAGGCGCGCATGTAATGATGCTTGAAAAAGCCGATATGGAATTGGCGGGTGGAAATACTAAATACACGGCAGGAGCAATGCGCTTTTGCTACGATAACTCCGATGCGCTACTTCCTTTGCTAAGTAGCCCAAGCGATAAGCGAGTTTTGCGGACTGACTTTGGTTCCTATACACCTGAGAAGTTTGCCGAGGACCTTTTGGGTTTCAATGATGGAAAACCGCTTTCGCTCGAGCAACAACGTTTGATCAGTGAGTCATATGACGCTGTCACATGGCTTGCTAAATATGGTGTCAAATACGAACCCATTTATTCTCGTCAAAGCTTTGAAAAAGACGGTCGTATTATTTTCTGGGGCGGTCTGACACTTGCAGCTAAAAATGAAGGCACAGGGCTCTATGAAATGGAAAAACGCGCATTTGAAAAACTTGGGGGTACAATTCGATATGATGCCGGGGTGACCGGTTTAACAACTTCAGGGAGAAGAGTTACCGGCGTTCTAGTTGAGGATGAGAAAATTCGAGCAGATGCCGTTATTTTAGCATGTGGTGGATTTGAAGCGAATGATGAATTCAGATCTTCAGAGCTAGGGAGTGAGTGGGTCGCTGCGAGGGTCCGAGGCACTCCACATAATACTGGTGATGGACTAAAGATGGCGCTTGCATTGGGAGCGCAACGCTATGGGCGCTATGATCTTTGTCATGCCACTCCAATGGATCTCCACATGAAAGAGTTTGGAAACCTTGAGCTTCCTCACAAACAGCGGAAAAACTATCGGAAAATATGCTACTTTTTAGGGATAATGCTTAATGCTTATGGCGTACGATTTGTCGATGAAGGAATAAACTTCCGAAACTACACATACGCGCAGTTTGGACGCGCTGTCCTTGAACAGCCCAATCAACTAGCGTGGCAGATTTTTGATTCAAAAGTCTTTAATCTTCTTTATGAAGAATATCGCTTTGAAGATGCAAGTTTTATTGAAGCTGATAGTTTAGAAGAGCTCGCCTCAAAGCTCTACGGTGTGGATGCCACTCAAGCTTTAGCAACCCTTTTTGAATACAATAACGCAGTTGATCCAGATAGGGATTTTGATCCAACAGTTCTCGATGGGAAGGCAACAGTTGGCCTCAAATTAAACAAGACTAATTGGGCGCAGAAGTTAGATGAGCCGCCCTATCGAGCCTTTCCTGTTACTGGCGGAATAACATTCACCTATGGTGGATTAAAGGTCGATGAGCGCGGCTCTGTGCTCTCGGAAAGCAACTCTCCAATAGAGGGACTTTTCGCCTGTGGAGAGATAGTTGGCGGTATATTTTTTGGTGGATATCCAGGTGGCTCAGGCTTAACATCGGGAACTGTTTTCGGTCGGCGCGCTGGTATAGGTGCGAGCCTCAATTAAAATATGACGTTCGTTAACAGCTCAATTCCCACCATTGAGTTTAATTTTGGTTATTTTGCTGACCCAGGATCCGCCGAACTAGCCTTGGAAAGCTATACTGGGCATGGACTTAGGAGTTTTATAGGTTGTTTGTATACCATTTTGTATACCACTTTTCTTGCGTTAGGACTTAACTGTTAAGAAGAAAAAACTGTGATTTTCTTGTTTTATATTATTTCATTGAATTTAGTTATCGAACAGCGAGTTAATTTGGGTAGCTAGATTTTCACTGCGCTTCCTTATGTCTTCGAGCTGTTGTTTTTCGTCAAAAATTAGGGAGCCCAGGCCAAAGCCAGCAGCGCCTGCACTCACCCAAGCTGCAAAGCTATCAGGCTGAATTGACCCTACGGGTATTATTGGTGTTTCCGAGGGCAGGACTGCCCGGAGGGCTTTTAGGCCCTGGGGTGTGAGAACGTTTGCTGGGAATGCTTTCAATAGGTCTGCACCCGCACCTATCGCAGTTAGGGCCTCCGTAGCAGTAAAAATTCCTGGGACAGAGATCATGTTTGCCTTTTTGGTCGCAGAAATGACAGCTGGATTACAATTAGGTGATACTATCAAATTGCCTCCAATATTTTTTATGCGATCGATATCATCTACGCATAGAACTGTCCCAGCCCCAATTATGGCCTGCTTTCCGAATGTTCTCACAAGGAGCTCTATTGCCTCAAGCGCCCCAGGTCGATTTAAGGGCACTTCTAACGTCGTGATTCCCGCATCTATCAGGCGACCTCCAACTGCTTCTGCATCTCTGGGATTTAATCCTCTTAAGATCGCTATTAATCGGTAGATATTTTCGGGGATCATGGGTGGTCTCTCTATTTACTAGTATGACGGCTTGGTAGGAAACCACCCAGGTCGGCCTGGGTCTAAGTAGGCGCCGTCAATCTTCTTTACTTCGATTGCGTGAACTAATGTCTCATTAACATCAACGCCGAGGCCCGGCCGGTCATTTACGTCAAAGTATCCATTTCTCAGTTCCGGCGGCTGTTCACTGATGTCTGACTTAATCCAAGCTCGTTCAGT
>CAXQZM010000096.1:0-4770 GCA_964228455.1 Alphaproteobacteria bacterium
AGGCGATATCCATTCTATCATCTGGCTCGGTAGATGGCAGCCGTTCTGGTACCTCAGTTAATGTTGAGGGTAACGTTTCTGGTAAAATTTCGGTGCAGGACTTGACTGTAAACTCTACTGGAAAAGTGAGTGCTGACGTGACTTATCAATCTATTTCAACTCAAAAGGGCGCAAGGATTGATGGAAAGCTTAAATCCAAATAGCAGTGCGAATATCCAAGACGCGTTAGCGTTCTTGCCTCACTTTCAGAAGGTTTATATTTGGTACTAAGCCCTCCTTCTTCTTCGACCTAATTTACCATTTTTTCCCGATAAAGCGTTGAATGAAGGACTGGGTATTTGTACTACCTTCCTTAGTTCCGTAAATGGATCATGCTTGTGCGGTATCGCATTGGCAGCTACAAAATGCTCTTGAAATTTTGGCTCCACGGCCGTTTCAACTTTTGTTATTTTTCCTACGATCTGTTCGATCTCAGACCTTGCGTTTATATTGCAAAGAGCAATTCTGGCTCCAGTACCCGCAGCATTGCCAGCAGAGGTAACATTCTTGAGGGATACATCTGGGATCATGCCCAAAATCATCGCATGTTTTGATGATATATGGGCACCAAATGCTCCCGCTAAAACAACTTTATCGACACTATCCACTTCCATTTCATCCATCAAAAGCTTCGCACCCGCATACAAGGCAGATTTCGCAAGTTGTATCGCCCTTATGTCTCCTTGCGTGACTTGTATTGCAGGCTGAGAGGCATCTTTGTTAGCGTAGAGTTCATAGGAGTAGGTTCGACCATCAGGTTTTGATCTTGCAGTTCCAGTTGCTTCAGGGCTTCCAATCAAACCACTTTCATCTAGAAGCCCTGCAATTCGCATTTCTGCGACAGCCTCGATTATTCCTGAGCCACAGATTCCAGTAATACCAATTTTCTTAATGCTTTCATCAAATCCGCTTTCGTCAGACCAAAGATCCGATCCAATTACTTTAAAACGAGGTTCTTTGGATTTTGGGTCTATCTCCACGCGCTCTATAGCACCAGGTGCTGCCCTTTGACCTGAACTAATCTGAGCCCCTTCAAATGCAGGGCCGGTTGGTGAAGAACAGGCTAGTACTCGTTGTTTATTTCCAAGCAATATTTCTGCGTTTGTTCCAACATCAACAATCAATGTTAAATCTTTTGATTTGTTCGGTTCCTCAGACAACGCGACCGCCGCAGCGTCTGCTCCAACATGTCCTGCTATACATGGAAGAAGATATATCCTTGCATCGTCTATTAACGAGACCAGGTTTAGATCCTTAGCATCTAGATATAATGCGTCTGAAGTGGCTAAGGCAAATGGTGCCTGACCTAGCTCAATCGGGTCAATTCCAAGCAATAAGTGGTGCATAACTGGGTTACAAACAAAAACAGCTTCCAGTATATCTTCTGGCTCAATTTTCGCACTTTCTGCCAGTTCTAAAACTAATTTATTAATGGCTTTACGCACTTCATTGGTCATGGCTGATGCGCCATCAGCGTTCATCATCGCGTAACTAACACGGCTCATTAAATCCTCGCCAAATCTAATTTGGGGATTCATTACGCCAGAACTTTCAATGACTTTTCCTGACCTCAAATCAGTTAGATGCGCTGCTATGGTAGTTGACCCTAAATCTATTGCTAACCCATATATGCTGGCATCGTGGTAGCCGGGCCAAATATTTACAATTCTTCGGAGACTTTCGCTGGGGGTCGAATTAACTGCCACTGTAACGCCCCAGTCCCCCTTGCGAAGAATGCTTTGGAGTTTTTTGACAAGAGAAATGCTCGCATGGGTATCATCTATATTCCATTGCTCGGCTAAAGCAGTTTTTAAGCGTTCTAGGTCACCCTTCGGTTCGTGCATATCAGGTTCTAGGACCTCTACGTAATAAAGCTTAGTTGCAGGATTCATCTCAATTTTACGTGAGCTTGCAGCCTTTCGAATAACCTGCTTATGGACCTGACTTTCTGCTGGGACGTCTACGACTAAATCACCTTGAATTTTTAATTGACATCCCAAGCGACGGTTTGGTTTTAAACCTCTTTTGTCATGGTAACGCTGTTCAATTGCATTCCAAGCTGAAACCGCGCTCTCATCCACAAAAACACCGTGTTTTGGGAAATCTCCAAACGAAGGAGTAACTTGGCACTTGCTACAAATCCCTCTGCCGCCACAAACACTGTCTAAATCCACACCAAGCTGTTGAGCAGCCTCCAGAACTGGAGTACCTGTTTCGAAGCTACCCCTCTTGCCAGATGGAGTGAATACTACCAAATGCTTCATTGTTTAATCCCGTTTTCCTATGTCGATTTTAACTCGTAGCACTTAGATAAAAATTCTAAAATCGCCAAGTCTTAGTTTATCAGCGCCAATTTATTATGTTTTTTAAAAAAATTTCAAAAAAACATAACTTTTTTTACAATCTTTTTATTGACTTATTTCAAACTTTTATTTGCGCTATCCTCTTTCAATTTCAATAGTTTCGTGAGATATAAGCTCGCCAGTGTACATGCTATGAAAAGGACGTGCATTATGCAGATTCGCGAGGCTTTAACTTTTGACGATGTACTTCTTGTGCCGGCAGCTTCCAAAGTATTGCCGACCGACGCTGACACGCGGACTCAGGTAACTCAATCCATTGCTTTGAATATTCCTCTGCTAAGCTCTGCGATGGATACCGTCACTGAAGCAAAAATGGCAATAACAATGGCTCAGGCTGGCGGAATGGGTGTTATTCACAGAAATTTAGGTGTGGAACAGCAAGCCCAGCAGGTAAGACGGGTTAAGCGGTTTGAAAGTGGGATCGTTTATAATCCTATCACCTTGAAAGCTGACCAATCTTTGAAAGATGCAAACGACCTTAGAGCAAAGTACAATGTATCTGGATTCCCAGTCATCGATGAAAAAAATCGTGTGGTGGGAATTTTAACAAACAGAGATATGAGATTTGCTTCAGATGATAATACTCCTGTAAGCCATATGATGACGACAGATGATTTAGCTATTTTGGAAGAACCAGCGGATAGGCAAGAAGCTATAAATCTAATGAAGTCGCGTCGTATTGAAAAGTTATTGGTGACGGATGCCTCAGGACGGCTTACTGGCCTATTAACTCTGAAAGATACTGAAATGTCCGTACTGAACCCTACTGCATGTAAAGATGAGTTAGGTCGTTTGAGAGTTGCTGCTGCTTCGACTGTAGGTGATGAAGGATTCGAAAGATCACAAGCGCTCATTGATGCTGGTGTTGATATGGTCGTAATCGATACCGCTCACGGCCACTCTGATAGTGTCTCTAAAGCTGTTGAGCGAATTAAGAAAACCTCAAATGAAGTTCAAGTTATAGCTGGTAACGTTGCTACTTCTGATGCAACCAAATCGTTGATCGACGTGGGTGCAGATGCCATCAAAGTGGGTATTGGGCCTGGATCTATCTGTACTACAAGGATGGTAGCTGGCGTTGGAGTACCACAATTGAGCGCGATTATTGATTGTGCAACCGTTGCGGGTAATATTCCTGTTATAGCTGATGGTGGAATTAAGTTTTCCGGAGACTTCGCTAAAGCAATCGCGGGTGGAGCAAGTTGTGCGATGATTGGCTCTATGGTGGCAGGGACCGATGAAAGCCCTGGTGAGGTTATATTGTATCAGGGTAGATCGTTTAAAGCATACAGGGGAATGGGCTCTCTAGGAGCAATGGCTCGCGGCTCAGCAGATCGTTATTTTCAAAAAGATGCTGCTAGCGACAAGCTGGTCCCGGAGGGAATTGAAGGGCAGGTGCCATATAAGGGTGCTGCGGGCGCCGTTATTCACCAAATGGTTGGAGGGTTAAAAGCAGCCATGGGGTATACAGGATGCCGTTCGATATCTGAAATGCGTAAAAATTGTAAATTTGTAAAAATTACTGGTGCTGGGTTAAAAGAAAGTCATGTCCACGACGTTCAAATCACGAGAGAAAGTCCAAATTACAGGGTAATTTAGCCATGACTCCGGCGGCTCAAGTATTTTCTGCTAGTCAAATTTTACAAGAGATACTTAATGGCAAAAACGCCAACTACTTGCTTCAACAATGGGGTAAAGAAAACAGGTTTGCAGGTTCGAAAGATAGGCGTGCAATCAGAGACTTTGTATATGATGGCTTAAGAATAAAGCGAAGTGCTCTTTCTAGAATAAAGGCTCCTCACTCTGGTAGAAACTGGGCATTAGGGGTTCTTATGGAAGCAAATGAGGATTTAGAAAAATATTTCAACGATGAAGCTTACGGGAGCCCACGTCTAACGTCAACTGAAAAGCTAGCTATAAAAGAAGCCACAAAATATAATAAACCACCAGACGTAGAATTTAATTTACCGGCTTTTCTTTGGCCTATTTGGAAAGCTGACCTGGGAGAGGAGGCTGTTCCTGTTGCTAAGCGTTTATGTAAAAGGGCTCCAGCGTTTCTCCGAGTGAATATCGAAAGAACTACAGTAGAAAAAGTCCAGCAAATACTTAGCGCGGAAGGTATTCATACTGATAAGCACCCCTCAGTAATTACTGCTTTGAAAGTAACCAATGGTCAAAATAAAATTAAGAGCTGCATTGCCTATAGAGATGGTTTAGTTGAAATTCAGGACGCATCCAGCCAGGCTAGCGTTACTGATCTGCCGGTAGATAGTAGTTTAAAAATTCTAGATTATTGTTGTGGTTCTGGAGGTAAATCTCTTGCTCTACATTCTTGGACTGCTGCAAAAATATTCGCTTATGATGCTTT
>CAXQZM010000097.1:0-5670 GCA_964228455.1 Alphaproteobacteria bacterium
AGCAGAAAAGTTGTTGAGCTTGGAATTGATGCGTTAAAAGCTATTTGGCCTAGGGGTGCAGGAGACGCAGACGGCAAAACTGGTGATGGAGCCGGTATTCCTGTGCAAATTCCCGTCTCTTTCTTCGATGATCGAATAGAACGAACAGGGCATAAGCCTCGAAAAGATGAATTAATGGCTGTTGGTCAGGTATTTCTTCCAAGGGCCGATTTTGGTGCGCAGGAAACCTGTCGTTCAAGTGTTGAAACCGAGGTATTAAGAATGGGATACTACATCTACGGATGGCGCCATGTTCCTGTGAAAACTGATTGTCTTGGTGAAAAAGCGAATGCAACCCGACCAGAGATTGAGCAAATCCTGATTTCTAACTCTAAAGGCGTCGATCAAGACACCTTTGAGCGGGAGCTTTACGTAATAAGGCGTCGCATTGAAAAGTCAGCTTCTCAGGCAGGTGTTTCCCAATTATACCTAGCGTCACTTTCATGTCGCTCGATTATTTATAAGGGGATGATGCTGGCAGAACAGGTCGCTGTTTTTTATCCTGATTTATGTGATGAAATATTTAATTCTACATTTGCTATATATCATCAGAGATATTCTACTAATACCTTTCCGCAGTGGTGGCTGGCACAACCCTTTCGTATGTTAGCTCATAATGGTGAGATAAATACTCTAAAAGGCAACGTGAATTGGATGAAAAGTCATGAAATAAGAATGGCATCCTCAGCCTTTGGTGAAATGGCAGATGATATCAAACCAATAATACCGGGAGGCTCATCTGACTCAGCCGCGTTGGATGCGGTATTTGAAGCTCTGGTAAGGGCCGGAAGAAGTGCCCCGATGGCAAAGACAATGTTGATCCCTGAAAGCTGGTCAAAACAGGCAAAAGAACTTCCACAGTCATGGCGAGATATGTATTCGTATTGCAATTCGGTTATGGAGCCCTGGGATGGACCCGCGGCTCTTGCAATGACTGATGGACGCTGGGTATGCGCTGGCTTAGATCGTAATGGCTTGCGTCCTATGCGATACGTAATAACAGGCGATGATTTATTAATAGCAGGTTCAGAAGTTGGAATGGTTCCTATTAATGAAGCTAATTGTGCTGAAAAGGGTGCGCTTGGACCTGGACAATTACTTGCGGTAGATCTGGCAGCTGGAAAGTTATACCACGATGAGGAAATTAAGAATAAACTTGCAGAGGCTCATCCTTTTAGTGAATGGACCGCGAAAATAAAAGAACTAGACAACAAACTATCTGGTGTTCAAGAAAAGCAAATCTATTTTGGAGAAGATCTGCGCAAACGACAGATAGCTGCCGGGTATACTATTGAAGAAATTGAGCAAATCTTGGTTCCAATGGCAGAAGATGGTAAGGAAACCCTAGCGTCAATGGGCGATGATACTCCATCTGCGGTTTTGTCGGAAAGATATAGGCCATTATCACATTACTTTCGGCAAAATTTTTCTCAGGTTACGAACCCCCCAATAGACTCATTACGTGAATTTAGAGTTATGTCTCTAAAAACCCGTTTTGGAAATTTACGAAATGTCCTTGATGAAGGGAGTAATCAATCAGAGATTTTAGCTCTGGAAAGCCCATTTGTGGGGAACTCTCAGTGGGAAGAATTAATAAAGAATTTCAAGTCAGAGGTGACCAAATTAGATTGTACTTTTGAAAAAGGGACTGGAAAGGAGGCCCTCCAAGCTCAATTATATCGAATTAGGACAGAAGCAGAGGACGCGGTTCGTTCAGGTGCGGGCCATATTGTTCTTACTGACCAAAATATCAACGAGAACAGAGTAGCAATGCCAATGATTCTTGCGACTTCTGCTGTTCATAGTCATTTAACAAGAAAAGGTTTAAGAACTTTCTGCTCTCTAAATGTTCGGTCCTCTGAATGCCTTGATCCACATTATTTTGCAGTTTTAATTGGTGCTGGGGCTTCTGTTGTAAATGCTTATTTGGCAGAAGATACATTAGCAGATCGTATTGATAAAGGTTTGTTGAATGGGCCGTTAACCGAGGTAATTGCTCGATATCGAGAAGCAATAGATCAAGGCCTGCTAAAAATAATGTCTAAAATGGGGATTTCTGTAATATCCTCTTATCGCGGAGGTTTAAATTTTGAAGCGGTTGGTTTGTCTCGTGCGATGTGCGCCGAGTATTTTCCGGGTCTCATAAGTCGTATATCGGGCATTGGTGTTAGTGGTATCCAACAAAAATCTGAGGAGATTCACAATCTAGCTTATCGGTCTAATTCTGCGTTTTTGCCTGTCGGTGGTTTTTACAAATCGAGAAAATCGGGAGAGACCCATGCGTGGGAGGCGCAGACAATGCATTTAATGCAAGCTGCATGCAATAACGCAAGTTATGATCTGTGGAGACAATATTCTAATCGCATAAAATCTAATCCTCCTATTCATCTGCGCGATTTGTTAGACATAAAACCAATTGGACCATCAGTATCCATCGATGAAGTGGAGAGTATTACTTCGATACGCAAAAGGTTTGTGACTCCTGGGATGTCACTTGGAGCGCTCAGTCCTGAGGCACATAAAACTTTGAATGTTGCAATGAACCGGATAGGTGCCAAGTCTGACTCTGGCGAGGGAGGCGAAGATCCCGCACATTTTACTCCCGAAGCTAACGGCGATAATCCCTCAGCAAAAATAAAGCAAGTTGCTTCCGGAAGATTTGGTGTTACAGCCGAATATTTGAACCAATGTGAAGAACTAGAAATAAAAGTTGCTCAGGGTGCAAAGCCGGGAGAAGGTGGTCAACTTCCGGGGATGAAAGTTACCGATCTTATTGCGCGTTTGAGACATTCGACTAAAGGCGTAACTTTAATCTCGCCACCGCCACATCACGATATTTATTCGATAGAGGATTTAGCACAACTAATTTATGACCTTAAACAAATTAATCCGAGATGTAAGGTGACTGTAAAATTAGTTGCATCTTCTGGAGTCGGCACAATCGCAGCCGGCGTGGCTAAAGCAGAGGCAGATGTCATTCTAATATCTGGGCATAACGGAGGCACAGGTGCTTCTCCAGCTACGTCAATCAAATTTGCGGGCTTGCCTTGGGAGATGGGGTTAACGGAGGCGCATCAAGTTCTTTCTATGAATAATCTTAGAGAGAGAATAACCTTGCGAACTGATGGAGGATTAAGAACAGGCCGTGATATTGTTATGGCCGCCATGATGGGCGCTGAGGAGTTTGGAATTGGTACCGCAGCACTTATCGCTATGGGCTGCATCATGGTGAGACAGTGTCAATCTAATACTTGTCCTGTTGGTGTATGTACGCAAGATGAGCAATTAAGAGAAAAGTTTAGTGGGAATGCTGACAAAGTTGTGAATTTGATTACGTTCTATGCTCAGGAAGTTCGGGAAATTCTTGCTGATATAGGAGCTCGATCAATTGATGAAGTTCTCGGGCGTGCGGATCTATTGTCTCAGGTAAGCAGGGGAGCGGACCACCTCGATGATTTAGACTTAAACCCACTTTTAATTTCGGTGGATGGTGCTGATCGAATAAATTATAATAGGGACCGTGAGCGTAATAGTGTGCCTGACACGTTAGATAAAGAAATAGTCCGTGATGCGGCGCGTTTCTTAAATGATGGTGAAAAGATGCAATTGTCATATGCAGTTCAGAACACGCATAGAACCGTTGGCACTAGAACGTCGAGTCATATAGTTCAGAATTTTGGTATGCGTAATAGCCTTCAACCAGATCATTTAACGGTGAAATTAAAGGGTTCAGCCGGGCAATCTCTGGGAGCGTTTGCTGCTCCGGGCTTGAAAATAGAAGTTTCTGGTGATGCTAATGACTACGTGGGTAAAGGCTTATCAGGAGGTATCATTGTCGTAAGACCACCTATGGCCAGCCCACTCAAAGCCAGTGACAATACTATTATTGGAAATACGGTTTTATACGGAGCTACCGATGGTCTTTTGTTCGCCGCTGGAAGGGCGGGGGAACGTTTTGCAGTTCGGAACTCTGGAGCAAAAGTTGTTGTGGAAGGCTGTGGGTCGAATGGCTGTGAATACATGACCGGAGGTGTAGCAGTTGTTCTGGGAACAATTGGTGCAAACTTTGGTGCTGGTATGACTGGTGGTATGGCTTATATTTATGATCCGAATGAAACTGCAATTGAATTGTTGAATATGGACTCCCTGGTAACGTGTAGAGTTGGGGTTTCTTTCTGGGAAGAACAACTATATGCGTTGATTCAAATGCATTATAAGGAAACGTCTAGCCAACAGGCGGAAGAAATATTGCAGGATTGGGATACTGAAAAATCCAAGTTTTTGCAGATTTGTCCAAAGGAGATGCTAGATAAATTATCTCATCCATTATCCTATGAGAGTGATGCTATTCCGGCAGAATGAATTGGGCACCCTATTAGTTTTGTAAAGATTTAACCTCTATATCACCCTCGTTTTGGCTTTGAATAGCAAGAGCAGCAGCATGGGCAGCAGCAGCTGTAGTGAAGTAGGGTATCTTGTCATATAGCGCGACAGATCGTATCTCGCGACTATCTTTTACGGCCTGTAATCCTTCGGTGGTATTCATTACCAAATCTATTTCACCATTTTTCATTGTGTCTACAATATTAGGCCGTCCTTCATATACTTTATTTACTTGTTTGCATGGTATATTTTTTTCTTTAAGAAACGCGGACGTTCCCCTTGTTGCAATTATATTGAAACCCAACTTGATGAGCCTTTGAGCAGTCTCCGCAAGGTTATCATTCTTATCCTTGTCCTTAATTGAGAAAAAAACACATCCTGTTCTTGGTAGTTTCATTCCTGCACCGATTTGAGCTTTTAAAAATGCCCTACCAAAGTCACGATCCCATCCCATTACCTCTCCTGTAGAACGCATCTCTGGTCCTAAGATAGTATCTACTCCTGGAAATCGCGCAAATGGCATTACGGCTTCTTTTACACTAAACCAAGGTAACATGGGGCTTGCTAGACTCATTGGATCTGCCAATGGTATTGTTTCTCCATATGAGACTGACCCATAGCTTTCCCTCTTTTCAAAGCTATTTAATTTTTCGCCAGCCATTACTCTTGCTGCTATAGAGGCTATTGCACTGTCTGTTGCTTTTGCAACAAAAGGTACAGTACGTGAAGCACGAGGATTAACCTCAATTATGTATATTTGGTCGTTTTTGACTGCAAACTGTACATTCATCAGACCAACCACATTTAATGCTTTAGCCAGTTTCTCAGTTTGAATTGTTAACTCATCTATTATTTTGCTATTCAGTGAGTAAGGAGGCAGAGAGCAAGCACTATCACCCGAATGCACGCCAGCTTCCTCTATGTGCTGCATAATACCGGCTACGTGAACATTATCTCCATCAGATATTGCATCTACGTCGCATTCAATTGCCCCTTCCAAATAATTATCTAAAAGGACTGGGCTCTCCCCAGATACAACTACTGCTTCTGAAATATATCTTTTCAAGCTATCTAAATCATGCACTATTTCCATAGCTCGACCACCTAGTACGTATGAAGGCCGTATTACTAATGGAAAAACAATTCTTTAGGCAATTTGGAGTGCTTGTGCATCAGAATTATCGATCCCATTATTTTGTTGACTTAAAATTAGATCGTTTACTAATTTTTTAAATCGTTCCCGGTCTT
>CAXQZM010000098.1:0-6667 GCA_964228455.1 Alphaproteobacteria bacterium
AGTTCACGTGGTTGATGTCGAAACTAAAGATTATGCAGAATCTACACTTGCAGATTTGTACAAGGCCGCTCGTCTCACTAATGGTCTGGACAATGTACATTTTTTTCAGCGTCCTATGGTTTGCCGCGACTTGCTGGATAACCGTGAGATGGACCTAAATACCTTATATGCGTGTATAAAAGGAACATCAAAACATGTTGGAACAAGTTTTGTAGACCCAAGCCATGCGAGAGACGGGTTGCAAATTATGTATGAGGTTGCGGGTGGAGAGACGGCATTTCGTGAAAAGCCATTTGTAAGTCTTTCATGCACTCATGTTGTTCCTCCTTTAAAGTTTGCTACTGAATCCTGTTCAATTATGGAGGTCGCACTTCGTGGCGGTATGCCCATTTTAATGCTTTCTGCTGGTCAAGCCGGTGCGACGTCTCCAGCGTCAGTCGCAGGATCAGTTGTTCAAGCAGTTGCAGAGTGTCTTGCGGGGATCATCTATGTAAATTCAATAAAGCCTGGCCATTCAGCAATGTTTGGCACATGGCCATTCGTATCTGATTTACGTTCTGGCGCAATGTCGGGAGGATCAGGTGAACAAGCTCTCCTATCCGCAGCTTGCGCTCAAATGCATCATTTCTATGGGTTGCCTGGTGGTGCGGCAGCCGGAATGTCTGATTCCAAAATGCCAGATATACAAGCGGGTTATGAGAAAGGGATTACGTGTGTCATGGCTGGATTAGCAGGACTAAATTTAGTTTATGAGAGCGCTGGTATGCACGCGTCTCTATTGGGATTCTGCATGGAAAGCTTAGTTATAGATAACGATATGCTTGGTCAATGTATGAGAGCGGTACGAGGTTTAGAGGTTACTGACGAAAGCATATCTATCGAGACTATGAGGAAGGTTTGCCTTGAAGGGCCGGGGCATTATCTTGGCTCAAGCCATACCATGTCACTGATGGAAACCGAGTATCTTTACCCCAAGATCGCCAATCGTTTGTCTCCAAAGGAGTGGGCAGAAGTTGGAAAGCCGGATATAATTGAGGATGCCCAAGATTACATAAGGCAAGTAATGGCAGCTCCCGCCCCGTCGCATATCAGCGATGAGTTAGATAAATCATTAAAAGAAAAGTGGCCATTGAAAATATAGCTATTTTCTAGGTGGTTAAATCAGCGTCATGTCTCACCAATTGTTGAAACATCTCTGAGTTCAGAACCCTCGATGATGGCGAATAAATAGATAGGTCCTTAAAAGAAATCGTCTCTTTGATTTGCAGTAACATTTCAATAAGTGATAGCCCATGTCTGATGTATATGATTTGATTGTGATTGGTGGAGGCCCAGGGGGCTATGTTGCAGCCATTCGTGCTTCGCAGCTTGGATTAAAGGTTGCCTGTGTAGAAAAAAGAGAAGCGTTAGGGGGAACCTGCTTGAACGTTGGATGTATTCCTTCAAAAGCTCTTCTCCATGCTTCTCACTTATTCCATCAGGCTAATTCGAGCTTTGTAGATCAGGGGATTGAAGTTTCTAATGTTTCGTTAAATCTTGCTAAAATGATGAGCAAAAAGGACGAAAATGTTGCGACGTTGACATCTGGAATAAAAGGACTTTTCAAGAAAAACAAAGTCGATCACTTGAAGGGTTTTGGTAAAATAGAGGGCCACGGGTTAGTATCTGTTGACGGGGAGCAGCCACTTAGAACTAAAAATATTTTGATCGCGACGGGCTCAGACGTAGCTACCCTTCCTGGAATAGAGATTGATGAAAACCGTATTCTATCATCCACCGGCGCATTGGAGTTATCTGAGGTGCCGAAACATTTAATTGTTGTGGGGGGTGGTGTCATTGGGCTTGAGCTCGGGTCCGTATGGGCTCGTTTAGGCTCAAAAGTAACTATTATAGAATTTATGGATCACATTGGTGGGACGATGGATGGTGAGACTAGTAAACAGTTTCAAAGAATATTGAAAAGGCAAGGCATCGACTTCAAACTTTCATCAAAAGTTACGGGCATCGATAAGACTAAAAATGGCATTTCAGTTCGTATTGAGCCTGCGGCAGGGGGAGAAGGCACGACGTTTGACGCAGATTATTGTTTAATCGCAATCGGCCGACGGGCCTTTACAGAGGGGCTTGGCCTTCAAAATATTGGAGTAGAAACGGATCCAAGTGGGCGAATACCAGTCGATGGAAACTTGCAGGTCGCTGAAGGCATATGGGCGATTGGTGATGTTGTAGCAGGTGCAATGCTAGCCCACAAAGCGGAAGAGGAGGGGGTTGCGGTCGCAGAGCGTATCGTTGGTCAAAAGCCGCATATCAACTATAATGCCATTCCTGGGGTTATCTATACGCATCCTGAAGTAGCGGATGTTGGTTCTACAGAGGAGCAGCTCAAAGAAGCGGGTGTGCCTTACAAGAAAGGTTCATTTCCCTTTAAGGCTAACTCCAGAGCGCGGGCAATCGGTGAGAATGATGGCTTTGTAAAAATATTAGCGCATGCCGAGACGGATGCTGTTCTTGGTGCTCATATTATTGGTCCTAGCGCAGGTGACATGATCCATGAGCTTGTAACCATTATAGAATTCGGCGGATCTGCCGAGGATATCGCGCGCTCAAGTCATGCTCATCCTACTTTTTCTGAGGCCATAAAAGAGGCTGCTCTCGCTGTCGATGCTCGGCCAATACATATTTAGATTTGATTTGGTCGGTTCTTTCTCGACTTGCATTAGCAGGATGTTTTTTTCTGCTGATCTATGATTTTTTAGGATTTTTCTATTCTGAAGATGAACCAGCATATCTAACTATTAGCTCAGTCGTAAGTGAGGTTAATCTTGGACAAGTCAACCTATGGTCGATGCAGCAGGATACAACCTGGGGCAATATAACTCGCTTAGTTCTAAAACCTTTTATTTCATGGGTTCCGCTTTGGCTTCTGTTCTGCCTACTTGCATTAGTTTTTAGAAGTTTTGGGCGAGGTAAACATTGAGTTTATTTGCTTTTTTTTTGGTAATGATAGCAGTGGTTAGTCACGCCGTCTGGAATTTCATTGTAAAATCTAGCTCAGACCGGTTGGGTGCCATGGTCATGATGCTACTCGGGATCTCGATAATGGGATTTGTCATGCTTCCCTTTGCGACGCTTCCGTCAGATACTTATTTCTGGGGTTTGGTAGCACTAAGCGCGTTATTGCATTGGGCATACAATATAAATATTTTGCTAGCTTATCGATTTTCTGATCTTAGCCTAGCTTATCCAATAGCGCGCGGCGCAGTCCCCATTATTGTCTTGATTGCTGCATATTTAGTATTGGGGCAATTGCCTTCACTACAAGGGATTGCTGGAGTAACTTGCGTATCTCTAGGTATTATGGCTCTCGCAATTTTTTCTCATAGAATTGACCCTCGTGGAGCAGGTTTAGCAATTCTTACAAGTTTTTGGATAGCCGGCTATACGTTAGTGGATGGTTTAGGAGTAAGGCTGGAGAACCATGCATATGCATTCGTGGCGCTAATTTTTGCTAGCCATGCTTTAATACCGCTCGTTACACTTATTTTTGTTTGGAGACTGCGTGTCCCAAATTCTTTTGTGCGAGCTTTTCCTGCAGCTATTTTATCTGTACTCGCATACGCTCCGGTGCTCTGGGCTCAAAGAACCTCAGACTTTGCTGCGGTATCTGCGTTACGCGAAACCTCCGTAATTGTTGCATCTCTCCTTGGAGTCTTAATTTTAGGAGAAAAACAGGCCGGACTTAGATTAGGCGCGGCAGTGTTGGTTTGTTTTGGAGCTGTTTTGGTTGTGGCTACTTGATGCCTGATGGCACTCCGGTTTTTAGCAAAGCGTAGGCAGCGGTCACGGCCTTCATTGTCTCGGCAGCTTGAGTGTCATCTGGGTTTAGGTCTGGGTGGAGCGCTTTGGCCAGAATTTTAAACTTCTCTGAAACCAGCTGCGCTGATGCGGGTGGCCTAATTCCCAGCACCACGCAGGCCTGTTGCTGTTGCTTGGTTAGTTTAAACCAGATTTGCCTGGTTCTGTCTTGCTCAACGGAATCAATTTCTTCATCGACATCAGTATCAAATAGTCCGAAATCTTGGAATCGGCCCTTGAGAGCTTCGTTCATGGCTGCCACCCGAGCTTTTGCAGAGCTCGCAAAGGTCCAGGTGGGACGATTTCCAAGCAAGTCATCATACCGTCGCGCTTCGGCTTCAGCAGTAGACATACCTTTGAAGTAGTTCCAGGATTTATTGTGAACTCGAACGTGCTCTAGACATAGCCATTGATAATCTCGAAGGTTTCTGCGTGATTTGGGTGCCCGATATTCACCTGCCTCTTTGCAACCAGGCCACGCGCAAGTAGGGAGGTCTTTACGTGCATCGGTTGCGGTATCGTAGAACGGCGCATCAATTGGGTCTGGCTTCTGAGCTCGCATTGGGGCAGACTCTTATATTAAAACATGGAATTCGGGTAGGGCTGATGGACGATTGTGACCTCATTAAACTGAAAATAACAAATGCGCTCAACGATGCTCAAGTTCAGGTGACTAATAACTCGCACTTGCACGCTGGGCATGCTGGGAGTCCCAATAGCGGGCGATCGCATTTCAAAGTGGAGATCACTTCAACGGAGCTGAGTTTGTTGCCAAGGGTTCGGGCGCATCAGAAAGTTTATGAGATTTTGAAAGTTGACATGAGGTCATACATCCACGCGTTGGAAATCGTGCTTCTAAGAGCGTGAAATAGATCTACCCGCAGCGGCAGCGCTAGCCCAGGCCCACTGAAAATTGTAGCCACCTAGCCAACCAGTCACATCAACGACCTCACCAATGAAGTAGAGGTTTGGGATTGCATTAGTCGCCATCGTTCTTGATGACAGTGCGTCAGTGCTAACTCCCCCAACTGTTACTTCTGCGGTTCTGTAGCCTTCAGTGCCAGAGGGCCGAAGCTTCAGCTTCTGCAGGCGCTTGACTAGTTCCGCAAGCGCTTGAGTGCTGAGTGATTGTAGCGAGGCATCAAGCTCTCTCTCGTGGAAAAGAAAACTTAAGATAGAGTTTGGAAATTTAAGCGTTGTCCTGAGGCTTGCCTTTGGATTGGTCGCTTTGGCAGCCAATAATTGTTCGTCAATGTTTGATCCTGCTGCGAAATCGATCAGGATATCTTCTCCTGGAAACCAGTATGAGGAAAGCTGAAGCAGTGATGGTCCTGATAACCCACGATGTGTAAAGAGAATACCCTCAGAAAATTCTGCACGATGATTACTAACCTGTGCGTTAAAACTTACCCCAGACCTGGCTGACATCTGCTCTTTTAATTCGCCTGAGAATGTAAATGGAACTAGTCCAGGCCGAGCTGCGACGATTGGAAGGTTGAACTGTTCGGCGATCTGATAACCAAAGCTTGTTGCTCCCATTTTTGGGATGGATTTACCTCCAGTTGCAATAACTAAATTTTCTGTATAAATTTCTTTGGTTAGTCCTGCCTGCTCTGCTTTGACAAAGAAACCTTGAGGGTTGCGAGTGATTTCTTTAATTGCGGTTTCTAACCATAACTCACTGCCTGCGGTTTGTAATTCATCCAGTAAAACTTGAATAATGGCCCCAGATTTTTGGTCACAAAATAGCTGGCCAAGAGTTTTCTCTGTATAGGTGAGCCCATGCTTTTCAATTAGCTTAATGAAATCCAATGGCGTATATCGTGCGAGTGCTGACTTTGCAAAATGTCGATTATCACTTAGAAAATTGTCTGGTCGAGTATCAAGATTAGTGAAGTTGCACCTCCCACCTCCTGAAATACGTATTTTCTCACCTGGTTTTTTTGCGTGATCAATCACTAGTGTTCGGCCGCCATTACCGGCGAAAGCCGCACAGTGCAGGCCTGCTGCGCCGGCACCTATGATCAATGTTTTTAGGTGCATTTTCTGGAGTTAAAACCTCCCAATATTACCCACTAATTCTTCGATTAGACTTATAGTGCGTCCATTAGTAGGCGTGCGGTTTTGGTTTGGATAAATTCTACGGCCGTCACGTAAGCTTACTTCAACAACAGATTGGATACGCCCTCCCGTCATGTCGAGCGCTATTATGCGTCTCTCTATCGGTCTGGGGCTTTGCAAAGATCTAATTTGGAGCCGAGTTCCAATATATGCAATGAAATTTGGGTCCAGAGCTGACTGATACGAAGGTGGTCCTAAACGCTCCTCTAAATTTTCCTGACTCAAACCAGGCTTGAGCTGCTCTGATTCACTTTTACTTAAAAAGGTGCCACTTGTTTCAATGCTCTGCTGGCAGGCGCTTAACGAAAGAGTAAGAATAAATAAGAATGACGCTTGTAAAAGACGCATTGTCCACTCCACAAAGTTTGCTGTTCTGTCTAAAGATAAAGAATGCGGTTTCTTCGCACTCTCTTAGGCCTCAAGCAAGTCCCTGATCAGAATGAATCAGAGGGGCAAGATCTTTATGCGGCTTTGCTACACCCTAATATTTTGGGATCAGCACTAAAAATTTGGAGATTAGAAGATAGTCTTAATAGTCGTTTCGCAGCTTTGTGTTTGTGTGCGGCTGTAGTGCTTGAAGGGCGGAGTAATAGAAATTTGGTCGAAAGGGCTTTAGTGGGTGCCATGGTGACAGATATTGACATCGCATTTCGGGAAAATTCGTTAGGTGACGCTTCTGTCAAGAAGTATG
>CAXQZM010000099.1:0-19172 GCA_964228455.1 Alphaproteobacteria bacterium
ATTGGATTTTCAACACCAGAAAGGAATTCCACGTGTGCATGATCAGGTTGACGCGTTCTATCACCAATCCAAAGCATATGTGCAGAGAGATCATAGACTCTGTCCGTTAATGAGTCTGTTCGTGTTAGCGCTTCTTCATACCATAATAGCAGTGCCTCATGAGAAGTGTAAAAAGATGTCTCTCGAAGAGCTTCTGCGTTGGAGGCGTCTAGGCCACAGGCCCTCATAAACTCCAGCGACTCCTCGATACGCTTTGCCATTTCCATATACCTTGAAGTAGCAGGACTGCCCGCCATAGAGTCTAGCGTCCAGCGATGGATTTTATGTAAATCCGCAAACCCACCTTGAGCAAACGCGCGCAATAAATTTAGCGTTGCCGCAGCTTGATTATACGCGGAAACCATCCGACGAGGGTCCGGGCGCCTAGCTTCAAGATCAACGGCGATATCATTTATTATATCGCCGCGATAAGACGGGTATTCCGTACCGTTGATATTTTCAGTTGGAGCAGATCTTGGCTTGGCAAACTGTCCAGCCATGCGACCAACTTTAATTATTGGTTTGTGAGCAGCAAACGTAAGTGCAACCGACATTTGAAGCAGGGACTTAAAGGTATCTCGAATGTGGTTCGCATTAAACTCAGAAAAAGCTTCAGCGCAGTCCCCTCCTTGCAGAAGAAATGCCTCCCCTTTGGTGGCTTTTGCCAATTCCGACTTTAGTTTTCGAATCTCCCCAGCAAACACAAGAGGCGGCATGCGGCGAAGTTCACTCTCAGCCCCCTCTAACTCAGAAGCGTTCTCATATTCAGGCACCTGCAAAATTGGCTTTTTGCGCCAACTATCAGGCGACCACGATACGTTTCCCATGGGAATCCCTAACTTTTGTTCGTAAACGCCGCCTAAAGCCTGTTTGGCTAAAGTACGCAAGGGCTTGATATTAAGGACAGTATATTAAATGTGGCAAGTATGACTTTATCGAACCAAACTTCTTATTGGCGAAACGCGGATGCTGAACATTTCATGCACCCATTTTCAAACTATTCTGAAGCGAGAGCTGAGGGTGGTGCGAGGATAATAACAGGAGCCAAAGGTTCTTGGCTTACAGATAGCGAAGGAAACCGGGTGTTAGATGGCATGGCCGGGTTATGGTGCGTGAATTTAGGCTATGGTCAGGAAGAACTAGCAGAGGCAGGCTACGAGCAACTAAAGAAACTAGCATACTACAATGCATTTTTTAAAACAGCCACGCCCCCGGCAGTTGAATTAGCTGAGCGGCTATCAAAACTCGCGCCACCTTCTTTCAACAAAGTTTTTTTCGGCTCCTCAGGCTCAGAGTCCAACGATACAGTTATCCGAATGGTTAGGACTTTTTGGCAACTGAACGGGGAGCCTGAACGCAAAGTTATTATAGGCAGAAATTATGGATACCATGGCAGCACTGTAGCTGCCGCCGCTATGGGCGGTATGGGTGGTATGCATGCACAAGGTGGAAACTTGCCTGACTTTGAGCATATAATGTGCCCCTACTCATTTGAATTGAAACATCCTGACGAATCAAGCTCCGAGTTTGGTTTACGGGCCGCCAATGCCTTGGAGGAGAAAATCCAAGAAATTGGGCCACACAAGGTGGCGGCATTCATGGCTGAACCCATTCAAGGAGCAGGTGGGCTTATTTTCCCCCCTGATAGCTATTGGCCGCGCATACAAGAAATTTGCGACCGGCATGGTATTCTGCTGTGTGCTGACGAGGTGATTTCTGGCTTTGGACGCCTCGGCGAATGGTTTGCGCACAGTAAGTTTGGTATCAGGCCAGATACCATCACGTTGGCAAAGGGTATTACATCAGGCTATCAGCCGCTGTCAGCAGTTTTAGTCGGCGACCGGATTGCAAACACGTTTGAAAATGCAAACGAGGAGTTTGTTCACGGCTACACATATTCTGGGCACCCAGTTGCCTGTGCGGTTGCGCTTAAAAACTTGGAGGTAATTGAAAGAGATGGTGTACTTGATCACGTCAAAACAATTGCTGGTCCGCACCTGAAGAAACGGCTAATAGAAACATTCCAAGACCATCCACATATCGGTGAAGTTAGGTGCGATGGTATGCTTGCCGCCTTAGAGCTAGTTAAGCATAAAGAGACTGGAGAACGTTTTGCAGGTGACTTCGGTACGGTTACTCGTGATGAATGCTTCAAACGAAATTTAATAATGCGCGCAGTTCGGCATACCATGATATTATCTCCAGTTCTAACAATAACCACGGGTGAAATTGACGAGCTAGTTGAGCGCGCACGAACTGCGATAAATGCGGCAGTAGAAATAGGCCTGAACTACTAGCGCGATGATTCGGCAACTTCCTGATTATCTGGTTAACCAAATCGCAGCGGGTGAGGTAATTGAGCGACCTGCATCCGCAGTTAAAGAATTGGTTGAGAATGCACTGGACTCAGGGGCGACAGAAATAAAGGTTCGAATAGCTGACGCAGGTAAAACCTTAATTGAGGTTATTGATAATGGAGGAGGCATTCCACACGACCAGTTGCATTTAGCGGTAGCAAGACACGCAACCTCTAAGTTATCAACTGACGACCTCGATCACATAAATTACCGAGGCTTTCGCGGAGAAGCGCTGCCCTCAGTCGCCTCTGCATGCACCATGACAATAAGCAGCAGAACCAAAGATTCTGAATTAGGTTGGACGTTCAATAATAGCCAAGATTCTTGGTCAACTCCAAAGCCCGTAGCAATAAAAACGGGTACACGGATTTTAGTCGAAAACTTGTTTTCTCGCACACCAGCCAGACTAAAGTTCCTGCGATCTGATACAAGCGAGCGAGCATCTATAAAGGCTGTCTTGGTTCATTTGGCTCTATCTGCACCTGACACGGCCATTAAATTAATCGAGGGGTCTCGAACTCTTCTTGACCTACCGCTTTCAAAGGAAACCCGGATCGCCAGGCTACTTGGAAATGAGTTTTCAGACTCCAACATACACTACGTTCACCAGAGAGGAGAAATTGAAGTTACCGTTTTTGCAGGGCTTCCAACATTGAACCGTGCGACTAGTGCCGGCATTATTTTTCTGGTTAATGATCGACCAATTGAAGATCGACGATTAATGGGCGTAGTTCGAGCAGCATATCGCGACTTTATCCCGAAAGGTCGGTTTCCTCTGCTACTTGCTAGCCTAAAACTACCCTCGAATTCGCTAGACGTTAATGTGCATCCGGCGAAAACAGAGGTCCGGTTTCTTGATCCTGCAGCTGTCTCAGCAGCCCTAATGGGTGCGCTTAAATTTGCATTGGACAAATCACCTGCTCAGAGCAGCAACCATCTAGCGGTTAGCATAAGCCAGCGTTTTATGGGCCAAATGAGTCCTGAGACGGAGCATAAGCAAGCTAACCTTTCACTAAGTGGGCTTTCGAAAAATTTGAAACAGGGTTCTGTCGTTGAATTGCCTAGTTCGTTTAGCAATAATGAGTCTCATGAACCTCTAGGCACGCCGATTGCGCTACTTCACAAAACCTATATTCTTGCGCAAACGAATGATGGTTTTCGTCTGATTGACATGCATGCCGCGCATGAAAGGTTGGTCTATGAAGGTCTAAAAATAGCTCTAAAAAAGGGGGGCATCGTCCGCCAAGCACTTCTTTTTCCAACTATAGCAAATGTAAGCAACAGTGAGCATGACGCTCTTATGGCTATGGCGCCTAACCTATTAAATACGGGAGTTCTTTTAGAGAGTTTTGGTAGTGATGCGGTTATCCTGAGGGAAGTTCCAGCCCTGCTCGGTGAAAAAGCTGACTGGCAGCAGCTAGTTCAAGACTTAATCGAGATATCGCTGAGTGACTGCGCGTCAAATGAAGTTGAGGCTCGATTAAACGAAACGCTTGCGACGCTAGCTTGCTATAGTTCTATTCGATCTGGTCGTCAGCTGACGCTAACAGAAATGGATGCACTACTCAGGCAAATGGAAGCAAATCCTGCAAGCGCTCAGTGCAATCATGGCAGGCCTACTTCAATTGGCCTTTCTCTTGCAGATTTAGCGGCGTTATTCGAAAGGTCTGGTTGATGACACTTATCCCTTTGCGAAGTCGAAAATGAGATCACCACGAGCTCGAAAATAAGTATTGAACGGCATGGGATTAGCTTATGACTCAGCCAACTTAAAACACAGCATCAGCACCAATCTGCACCGATATCTCTGGCTCGGGGGCGTCAATTTGCTCGATATTCCCATCGATGTCGATGATGATTGGTAGGTCATTGGGGTCCGTGATCTCCTGAAACATTGTCACAGTTTCCCTGTCGATGCAGTATCCATTGGTATCTCGGAAAATACATCCCGCATCCTGATCTGCCAAAAATGCCTCAGGCAATGCCTCCCCCGCGACTTCGTTATAAGGAAGACCGGTCAAAGGGTTTAGGGATGAGAATGTAAGACCTTTAGGGGTTCTAAAATTCACACATAAATCTGGTCGCTGTTCAATCGCTTGATTTAGAAATTTAGCAAAGACTGGAGCAGCTAAAGTTCCACCATACTGTCGATATCCAAGGCTTCTGAATTCATAATGACCAATCCAAATCCCCGCAACCAAATCTGGCGTGAACCCAACGAACCATGCATCTCGAAACTCATTTGTGGTCCCAGTCTTACCTGCCACAAAATCACAGGTCATTTGGCGGCCAATTCGCGCAGCTGTGCCACGTTGGACAACACCGCGCATAATTGAAACTAACTGAAATAAACTTGCTGGATCAGCGATTTGTTGGCGATTATCAGGAACATTTGGGAAACCTAAGCCGTCGTAGTTAGCGGGAGAACATGAACTGCAATCGCGCTGATCATGCCTGTAAAGCGTTACACCGTAACGATCCTGGACGCGATCAATAACAGAAGCTCTCACAAGCTTACCTCCATTCGCAACCCGCGCATACGCCGAAACCACGTTGATTAATGGTGTCTCAGAGGCCCCCAATGAGTGAGATAAAACCTCCTGTAGATCATCATCGAGACCAAAAGCACTCGCATACTCAACCACTCGCTCCATGCCAACGGCATCAGCTACTCGGACTGTCGCTAGATTTCTTGATAGCTCCAGTCCTCTTCGGAGAGTTACTTGGCCTAAAAACCGACCATCATTATTACCTGGACGCCACAAAGTATCGTCAGGTTGTGGAATTACCACAGGTAAATCAAAAACGGTCGTTGCGGGAGAGTAACCTGAATCCAGAGCAGTTAAATAGACGAAAGGTTTGAAGGTTGATCCAGGTTGGCGTTGCCCCTGAGTTGCATTGTTAAACGGTACCAATTCATGGTCCCACCCGCCCACTAAGGCAAGCACCCGGCCGGTATGTGGATCCATGGCAACAAACGCACCGCCGACTTCAGGAATTTGTTTTAGCGCATAAACTCCTGTGTCCTTCAGATCCACAGCAATCACATCACCAGCTGTTAATACTTCCGACGTTGTTGTGATCTCAGGCCCGAGTTGAGTCGTTAATTCTTCTTCATCTAAACCCAAATGCGCTCTAGCCCAAACGACTTCATCATAGGGAACAACACCCCAACTGCCGTCCTGCAGCTCAATTATTCCACAGGACCAATCAGTTCGAAATCCCGCAGCTTGAACCCACGGCATATCATCTAAGCGCTGTTCAAGTCCTACCATATTCATTCTGCGGACATCGCCACAAGGCTTCGCAACTTCGACAACCACAGCAGCTTTCCAGCTCTTAAGACCATAATAACTTTTACGCTGAAAGGTGTCACGCCAATTGGCCGTCAATGTAACAGTGTCTATTGGGCCTCTGTATCCCTGGCTTAGATCATACCGTATCATACCCTCCCATAAGGCGTTTTGAGCCCATTTCTGCATATCCTCATCCATTGTAGTGCGAACTGAATAACCGTTGCGGGCAAAATCTTGCCCATAAGCTTGGGTCATCTGTCGCCTCACCTCTGCAGAAAAATATGGCACTGCCAAAAAATCATCTGGACTCCGCCTTTGAACGCCTAGATCCATGGCCTGATATGCTTCTGATTCCTCTGATGATATGAATCCATTCTCGGCCATTTCACCTAGAATCCAATCTCTTCTCGCTCTAGAACGATCTGGATTTGAGTAAGGATTAACTGTCGAGGGAGATTGAGGAAGAGAAGCCAAAACAGCAGCCTCGGGTACAGTTAGATCTCTAATAGACTTATCAAAATACACAAGCGCGGCGGCGGCAATCCCGTAAGCTTTATTGCCGTAATAGTTCTCGTTTAAATATCTTTCTAAAATTTCAGGTTTCGTCAGCTGACGTTCGAGCCGCTGTGCAATCATCATCTCGTATAATTTCCTTGTTGCCGTGCGCTCTGAACCAACCACAAAGTTTTTCACAGTTTGCATAGTTATCGTCGAGCCACCGCGAGCGCGCCCACCAGACACAATAGTACTTGCGTTTTGAACCATAGCCTTACCAAAGCCTAGCCAATCCACCCCAGCATGGTGGTAAAAATTTTTATCTTCGGCCGAAATAAAAGCGTGTTGAACGTGCGCTGGTACAGCCTCGATAGGCACAAATATTCGCGCCTCAGGATCTGCATCTGGGGTGGCTCGATATACAATCTCTCGCATTAACGATCCAGCAGAAGAGTAAACACGCGTAGCAACATCAGGCTCATAATCCAACACAACTTCAGTAGACTGAAGGCGCGCGCCATATCTCAGCTGCAACCCAGAACATGCACTAAGGAAAAAAACCGAGAATATAATCAGCAGCGCTGGTTGGATCATTTTAGGGTCCCTACCCATTTAATTGCCGTAAAGCAAAAGTGCGAGCGAATTTCATTTTTTAGTTCAGTTATTTGCAAAGTGATCATCAAGGGCTTGCCGAATAGCTATGGCAATTTTGCGGCGGTAGCCGCGAGATTGTAAGGCACGCAATTCTCTTGAGTTCGTCAAGTGTCCTATTTCTAGCAACGCAGATGGCATTCTAACGGATTTTAGCACTACAAACCCCGCTCTTCTCTGCGGGGTTGCAGGCAGCATTACCTGACCTCGGAGTTGCTCAACCAACCGCGTAGAAAAATCAATGGATTGATTCATTGTGTCGCGCACAAGAATATCACCTAGAATAGTGCCGACATCTTCATCGTCTATATTTGCAATTGCTCCAAGCTCTGATTTGTTCTCTCTTGCTGCAACTTCTGCCGCGTAAGAATCAGACGCAGAATCTGACAAAGTAAAAGTCATAAATCCTCTAAAACTAGGATCCGGATTCGCGTTAGCGTGAATCGATAGAAAAAAGTCAGCTGCCCTCCCACGTGCCAGTTCGGCCCTTTCCGCCAACGGAACTAGCCGATCTTCCGCACGCGTTAAATAAACCTCATAGTTCCCCGCATCTTCAAGCTCCGCTGCGATTTCCCGTGCCATTGCCAGAACAATGTCTGCCTCTTCAGCGCCATCTGCTCCAATTGCGCCAGGATCACGCCCTCCGTGCCCGGGATCTATCACGATTATATACTTCTGAGGGACTAGATGTCTTGGCCTCGGAACTGGCAGTTGAATGGTCTCACAGTCATCGCAAGAAGAAAATGAGTTGTGCGGTGAGGTGATTGACTGAGTTGACGATGTGGAACTAATTTCACCTTCCCTCTCGAGCAACAGAGTTCCATTCTGTGAACCTTGACCCGGGACTAAATCAATTACCAGGCGATATGATTCTCCTGCGTTAGGCCGCAGGAAGAAACTTTCTGATAAATCAGCGGACTCAGTTAAGTCAAATACAACACGAGTGAGTCTATCATTAAATTGGCCAAGCCTCACACCTCGCACTAACCCATTGCTCAAGTTGCGAGTTTCTGGCTGCGAAAGATCCTTGAGGCCCGAAATATCAACGACAATACGCGGTGGACCAGCAAGGTAAAAGATGGCATAGGTTGAGTCGTGGTCTAGCTCAATTACTCCTCGCGTTCGATCCCCTTCATGTCCAATACGAATATCTTGGATGGATTGCGCAAATACCACGCTTGAAGCGAATAAACCAAGCAGTATGGCGCTCAGAAAAGTTTTAAAGCCAATTGTAGACATGCGGGCGAAAATAAATAAAATCAAATACTTGATCGTGCTAGCATACGTGTAGATGATTTCGCAAGTGGGCTAAGAATTACCTTGTCAGGCTCATACGCTTTGCACTAAGGGGATCTAGGCCCAGGTGGACCATCTGCTAAATTGCCGGCTTGCCCACAGTCTGAAACAGGCGACAGGTGAAAGTATAAGCCCCTCATGCAAGGTTAAGCAGGTAACACGCCTCAGCCGATTTACTTTCGAGTAAAGATAAAAAAGAGTTTGCCTGTGGAAGCCTTAAACTTTGGTTACTCAGGTTCCAGCAACCGGGGCGCGCCGCTTAACAGCAGGCAAGCGCCCCCATAAAATTAGGAGAGTCGGCATGACAAAACGCATGCTGATCGATGCTACTCATGAAGATGAGCAGCGCGTAGTGGTCCTCGATAATGAGGCCTTGAATCAGGCAGACTTCCACTCTGCAGCAAAGGCGCAAATTAAGGGAAATATCTATCTAGCGCGAGTAACTCGCGTTGAACCATCCCTTCAAGCGGCGTTTGTTGACTTTGGAAATGGCAAACATGGCTTTTTACCCTTCAGTGAAATCCATCCGGATTACTTTCAAATTCCGCTAGCTGATAGGGATGCTCTGCTTGAGGATGTGCAGAATGCACTCAATTCACGAAGTGACCAAATTTCTGAAAAAGCTGAAACCCAAGAAGAGAATGAGACCCCAGCAGTGGAGCAGCTATCCTCTTTAGGAGAAGATTCAGACGAAAATATAGAGAAGGCTGAAGATAATAATGACGCTGTTGCTGATATTAAGCCTAAAAGAGTAGCTCGCCAGAAAAAAAAGGCCAGCCCAAAAGCTGTTGAGGTGGAAGATAGTTCAGCATCAACAAGCGACCAGAATGCGGAAAAGCCAACAAGAGTGCGTCGAACTAAAAAAAAGCCGTCAGCTGAGGCTGCAGATAAGCCAAGCGATCAAAATACTGATGAGCTCGAGCTAAAAAAGGAATCGCAAAAGCGCAAAACTCCAAAATCAAAAGCCTCCAGCAGCGCCGCCCCCAAAAAAGGCGAAGCAGAGGATATAGCGAACGAAAAACCTGCCAAAAGACCTAGAAAGAAAACTATCGCTGCGGTAATTGAGGAAGAGATAGTTTACGAAAAAACGCATGAATCTGATCCCGAATCCCAGGATAGCACAGGAGCTGACCATGCGGATGAGTTAACCGATACAGATCATAAACCTCGCAGTCGAAGCAGAAGCCGACGGCGGAACAACAGGCCCAACTCTCAAGATAATAAGAGGCAAAGCTATCGCTCACGCCGCAGAGATGATGATACGGATTACCTGAACGAAGCAGATTTTGAAGCTAGGTCAATGACAAGGGCTATCCTTAGCAAGAAATACAAAATTCAAGAGGTGATCAAACGTAACCAAGTAATTTTGGTACAGGCAGCGAAAGAAGAGCGAGGTGATAAAGGAGCAGCCCTGACAACCTACCTGTCGTTGCCAGGTCGCTACTGTGTTCTTATGCCAAATACCCATCGAGGCGGTGGTGTGTCGAGACGTATTGCGGACGGCGCGGACAGGAAACGCCTAAAGTCCGTCTTAGACGACCTCGATCTTGCACCATCAATGTCGTTGATTGTTAGAACTGCAGGAGCTGAGCGAACTAAGCAAGAAATTAAACGAGATTTCGCATACCTATCCCGCACTTGGGATGAAATTCGCGCAACCACTTTGAACTCTTTCGCACCGGAGCTGGTCTACGAAGAGGCCAACATAATTAAGCGGGCTATTAGAGATATATACGAAGGTGACACGGACGAAGTTTTAGTATCTGGCGAAGATGCATATAAATCGGCCAAGGCTTTCATGAAAACTCTCACGCCTTCTCACGCGGCAAGGGTAAAACACTACAAACACGATCTCCCCCTATTTCAAGCCTACGGCGTGGAAGGAATGTTAGAATCGCTGAACCGTCCGCAAGTTCGCCTTCCTTCCGGAGGTTATTTGGTAATGAACCAGACAGAAGCACTGGTGGCAGTTGATGTGAACTCGGGTAAAGCAACCAAGGAGCGAAATATTGAAGAGACCGCTCTTCGTACGAACCTTGAAGCTGCACGCGAGACGGCCCGTCAGCTCCGATTAAGAGACATGGCCGGTTTAGTAGTTATTGATTTCATTGATATGGAAGACAATAAAAATGTAATTGCAGTGGAGAGGGCTCTCAAAGAAGCTTTGAAATCTGATAGAGCCAGGATCCAGGTTGGCAGAATTTCTCAATTTGGCTTGCTAGAGCTATCAAGACAACGCCTTCGCCCTTCTGTTGCTGAGGCAACCATGAGCATGTGCCCTACATGTCACGGAACAGGCTACGTCAAATCGAACTCTACCAATGCAAGGAGTATCGTCCGACAGATCGAACAGTCTCTAGCCAAGGAGATTGCAGATGAGGTGACAATTTTTGCTGGTCATGAATTGGCTCTTACGCTGGCTAATGACCAGCGAGCCAACATAGCTAGGCTGGAGGCGACATATAAAGTTGTTATTGAAATAGCAATTGATGCTCAAATTGGTCCAAGTCACTTCCGCTGCTCGATAAATCGAATGGGTAAACTGGAAACTTTTGGTAGCGACCCAATGGCAGAGGTCACATCTTCAACCCGAAGCAATCGCCATCGAAACAAGCGAAATATCAAAGACAAACAGGAAATAAACCAAAATGATGAGCAATTAGAATCAAAACAAAGCGGTCCAGAAATTGACCGTGAACAAGATGAAGATAGTGACCGAAAACGTCGTAGACGCGGCAAACGCGGTGGTCGCCGAAGAGTTCGAAAAGAAGAAACTGGAAGCATTGACACTGATTCAATTAATGCTGAGCCTCAAGTTGACCTAGCTAAGTCTGAACAACCAGATATTGCAGAACTGGCAACTGATACCCAAGAAAAAAGTTCACTAGAATCTAGTGGGTCGAAGCCTAAATCTCAACGCCGTCGTCAGAATAACAAAAAGCCTATCGACAATGAATCATTGGATGCCGCTTCAGAAACTAAGCTTACTAAGGCTCCTGGAGAAGAGGGCGCCCCAGACACGCCATCAGCCCTTGCAGAAGACTATGAGCCACACCCTGTGAGCCCTAAACCTGAAGATACCCCTCCTAGCACTGGACCAAAGCGGAGCGGATGGTGGAGCAGAGTCGGCGGCTCTTAATTCTTGTTAGCTAAACCCCTGCCTTCGAATTAGTTCCTCAAATTAACACCCATAGAACGTTAGATTAAGCATCATGCAGAATTCTAGAACTTTAATAGCTTTATCAACTCTAGTAATAGCAAGTTTCATTTTAGCTGCGTTTGCAGCTTGGTCATCTAATCAAGTTGCTAGGCAGCTGTCAGTACAAACTGAAATTACAAACGCGCTTATAAATGACGGGGAGCTGCTAGAAACCAAGCTAATTGCAGCACAGAACTTGGTAGACGACCAAGGTGAGAGCCTCTCGATTTATGCTACCGTGGATCAATTGTCGGAAATATTAGAGATCACATCGACGCTTGGAGAGCGAATGATAGCGCTTGAGTCATCTGCTCAGGATCAATTTCGCGCGCGTGTTCGAGAGGCAATTATGGCAGATCCAGTCATGCTATTTGATGCAGTAGACACTTATGAAAAATCTCAGGTTTCTGAGCAATTCTCGATTTATTCTGACTTAATTCAGAGTGACCCGTATATCCCAGTTCTTGGAAACCCAAATGGGGATATTACCCTAGTCGAGTATTTCGACTACAATTGTGGCTACTGTCGGCGCGCTCTAGCCGACGTTTTATCCATAGTAGAATCAGATGGAGGTATCCGCCTGATTATGAAGGAATTTCCAATCTTATCTCAAGATAGCCAGGATGCTGCAGTTGTGGCAATGGCCGCCGCCGAGTTTGTCCCTTATCTGGATTTACATCGCGCTGCTATGACGTCCAGTGGGCGCGTTAGTGGCTCCTCTATGCTTACCTTAGCAGTTGAGCTGGGAGCAGACCTTGAGCAACTACAAGCCCGCATAGCGGAGGAACAAGAGTCGATATTAAGCTCCCTGAATAATACTCAAACCGCTGCGAGAGCGCTGGGTGTCAGTGGCACGCCAGCATTCTTTATTGAAGACACGTTGATACCCGGCGCAGTGGGTCAAGGTGAGCTTTCCGAAGTAATCGCAGATATCAGAGCAGCTCGAAATTAAACTTGATAGAGGCTAAGTGGCTAGAATTCTTTACTTTTATGTCCTAACTGAGGCACTATGAAAATAGCACTATTAAACGGTCCGAACCTTAATATGATGGGCGAACGTGACCCCGGTATGTATGGGACAACGACGCTAGCCCAAGTTGAAACAGCCTGCGAAAAGCTCTGCAAAGAGCACGGCTTTGAGCTGGATTTTTTCCAATCAAATCATGAAGGGGCTTTGGTAGATAAGGTGCAGGAAAGCCGCGACGCTGCCGCAATTATCATAAATCCTGGAGCATACTCACACACTTCTATTGCGCTCCGAGACGCACTAGAAATTATAAGTGCACCCATCATCGAGGTTCACGTTAGCAACATCTATTCGAGAGAGAATTTTAGAAGACACTCTTATATAACTGAGGTAGCCACTGGGGTTGTTGCTGGCTTAGGCACAACAGGTTATCGGCTCGCAATCGATGCAGCTGCTGAATTAATTGCTAAGAATAAATGAATACCAAAAAAATTGCATTTGAGAGGCAGGTCAATGAGCAAATTTGATATTTCAGAATCGCTACTAAGGAAATTTGCAAAATTAATTGAGGATGCGGGACTTACCGAAATTGAGTTTGAAGAAGAGGGCCGTCGATTGAGACTTACCAAGCAAACAACCTCAGCAGTGGTTGCTCCTCAAATAATCTCCCAAGGATTTCCTACAGTTTCAACTCCACCGGCACCATCATCCAGCGATTCGAGCACATCGAATTCCGTCCAGATAAATGATCCTGATGGATTTGTAGTAGAATCTGCAATGGTTGGCACAGCTTATTCAGCATCAGAACCGGGAAAGCTTCCGTTCGTCGCCGTGGGAGATCGTGTGACTGAGGGCCAGACCCTTCTCATAATAGAAGCAATGAAATTCATGAACCAGGTGCCTTCACCAAAGGCAGGAACAGTAAAAGAAATTCTTTTCAAGGATGGTGATGCTATCGAATTCGGACAGCCTCTTATCGTTTTAGGTGAGTGAGAAAGTCATAAAATATGGCTCATTTTAATAAAATTCTGATTGCAAATCGCGGTGAAATTGCACTCCGAATATTAAGAGCATGCCAAGAGTTAGGTATTTCTACCGTCGCTGTGCACTCAACGGCCGACGAAGACCTGATGCATGTGCGACTTGCCGATGAACGCGTATGTATTGGCCCAGCACCTGGAGCAAAATCCTATTTAAACCAACATGCGATCTTGGCTGCTGCCGAAATTACAGGAGCTGATGCAATACATCCCGGCGTTGGTTTTCTATCAGAAACTGCTGAGTTTGCGCGGAAAATCAAAGAACACGGTTACACATTCATTGGTCCCAGCCCGGACATGATCGATCTTATGGGGGACAAAGTAACCGCTAAACAAGCTGCACGCGAAGCAGGCATACCAGTGGTACCCGGTTCGACTGGCGAGGTAGAGACACTGGACGAGGCGAAAATTATTGCAGAAGAAGTTGGTTACCCGGTCCTAATTAAGGCAGCATCCGGAGGTGGTGGGAGAGGCATGCAAATTGCCAAAGATGCAGATGACTTAGAGCGAGCTTTGTCAATGGCGTCTACCGAGGCAAAAAACGCTTTTGGAAATGCGGCAGTATATCTCGAAAAGTACCTTGCTAATCCACGACATATCGAGGTTCAAATCCTTGGGGATCAACAAGGCAACGTAGTGCACCTCGGCGAGCGTGACTGCAGCCTTCAGAGACGTCATCAAAAAGTTTTTGAAGAAGCTCCCTCACCTGGACTTACAGTTACTGAGCGTGAGCATATTGGAGAGGTAACACGAGCAGCATGCGAGAAACTTGGATATTTTTCGGCTGGTACAATTGAATATCTTTATGAAGATGGTGAGTTTTTTTTCATTGAAATGAATACCCGTCTTCAGGTGGAGCACCCAATAACAGAATTCATCACGTCGATTGACCTAGTAAGGGCGCAAATTGCGGTAGCAGCTGGTGAACCTCTGTCATTCAAACAAGAGGAAATAAAATTCCAAGGTCATTCTATTGAGTGTCGTCTGAATGCAGAAGATCCATTTAGTTTTGTGCCCTCACCGGGAACTGTAACTCGCTATCATCAGCCAGGTGGTCCCGGTGTTCGGGTCGACTCTCACCTTTATCAAGGGTATTCTATTTCTCCACATTATGACTCTCTTGTAGCAAAACTAGTAGTTCGCGCGAACACTCGGGATGAATGTCTAACCCGCCTGCGTCGCGCCTTGTCTGAGTACGTAATTGATGGTGTTAAAACATCCATACCGTTGCACGAGTGGCTGCTTGATCAAACCTCAGTTCAGACGGGTGATTATTCAATAAAGTGGCTCGAAGAAGTTTTGGAAAAACTCTGAGCAAAGCCTTTATTAGCCCAAACCTAATTTTGCAGGCATATGGAGCCGGGGCCTTTCCTATGGCTGATGCGCGCGATGAACCAGAGGTTTCTTTTTTCGAACCTATCCAACGTGGCGTTTTTGATCTTGAGTATATTCACATTCCACGTAGGTTGGCTCGAACAATTTCTCATAGACCTTACGAAATTTCGATAGATAGGAATTTCCCAGCGGTAATTAACAGTTGCGCGACAATATCACGAGCTGAGCAAGACACGACCTGGATAAATCACAGTATTGAGAGCAGCTTTTGCGAACTTAACAAACTTGGTGTCGCACACTCAATTGAAGCCTATGATAGGTCGGATCAACTGATTGGTGGCTTATACGGCTTACATCTTGGCGGCATCTTTTTTGGTGAGAGCATGTTCTCGAAATCAAAAGATGCCAGCAAAATATGCTTAATTGTGCTCTTTGCTATGCTCAAGAAACAAGGTTTCAAATGGATTGATGCACAACTTCCCAATCGACACCTTTCCCAATTTGGACTCAAAATTATGCCCAACGATCTATTTTTAAGTGCATTGCCTAAGCATCTTGCGAATAAAAGGCTTTTCCCAACCCACGTTGATTGGAAAACGGTAGATCAATTTGTACAGTCTACCACCCATACATCATAAATTGCGTGTT
Organism: Alphaproteobacteria bacterium; assembly: GCA_964228455.1. Lineage (GTDB taxonomy): Bacteria > Pseudomonadota > Alphaproteobacteria > UBA7985 > UBA7985 > CAXQZM01. Next base: position 15,324 of record CAXQZM010000099.1, read on the forward strand.
CCATGGCGTTCAGACTAGGGCTTGACGCGTACATCCAGCCCTTGAAAATATTGCGGTCTTCACCCGTTATGGTATCCACTACGGCAAGATAAGAAGCGCTCTCCGGGGTCTCAGTTTCAGGATTTTTGTAGCATGCAAAAGCCTCAATTCTGATAGTTTCAAAATTTGCTTGGATGCCAATGGGTAAGGCCAAATCAGTAAAACGCCCTGTTAGCTTATCGAGAGCTCGGAGCCGAGCGATATCCATGGCTATCGGAGGATCGATCTGGATCTGTGTTACCTGGTATGAATCTGGGCTAAGCCCCTTATTTTGTAAAATAATTTGTGTTGGGCACCCATTATTGAAATCTTGCGCTCCAAAGCCAAAACCAGGATTATTTAATTCCAAGCCCTCACAGAGTTTTAGATCAAGTGGAGGTAAATCTTCCTCAATAACAATGTCGAGCATAAGCAGCTCTAAATCCTCATCGCTTAGAGATTCTATGCCAAGGCCTAGATCAGCTGTCTCAGCAGGCAGATCTAAAATAGTAACCGTCTGCGAAAACGAGGCGCCTACAGTGGTAAAAATAACAGTGATAAAAGCAGCAGCTTTCCTAAGCATAGGGATGCTCTATGCTCTTAATTAAGTCCTCAAGTACCGAGCGAATCTGGTTTTCATCAGCTTTCATAACCAAAGCCTCTTCCAATACATCTTGAGCGAGTTGCTGCAGTTCAGTAAGATTTTCAGTCAGAACTTTGATTTTTTCATGGCATGTTAGCGGCACACCTGAACTATCGACCCAGGATATGCTTTGAAAATTTTTCATCACTGCCCACCAGCAGCAAGATCTGATAGAACATCAAAGAAGTTATCGGCTGGGTCCGTTGAAGAGAAGTAATCATTGGGTTGGAGGATCTCACTGGTAACATCAAAAACCAGAATTGATAATCGAGGAGCGCCAATGAGGTCTGATTGCCTCCAAGCGAGTTCAGAATCCTCAGGTATCTCAATATTCTCATTAATGTGTATTGTTATTTGAGCGTCGTAATTATCAGAAAGCCTCACATCGGTAACTTGCCCTACTGGGACGCCCGCGATTTCCACCAATGTGCCAGCAAAAATACCGGTTGCATCAGTAAAGCTAGCATAGAGTTTATAACCCGCACTTTGCACCCCGCTTCTCGATATGCCAAACACTAAACCAACAAACCCTAGTACTAGTACCAACGCTCCGATAATGATTTCTAATGAACGGGTAGGCATAAGATCTATAGTGTCTCTCTTTTAGGAAGGAGTCCATGGTTCATAGTCACCAGCCGCAATTTCTCTCTCTCCACCCGCGACAAGAGAACCTTTGGGACGGTATGCAGCTTTGGTGCCAGATAAATTTTCCTGATGTGGCTTAACCCAATCGGGCGCAGCATCAAAATCATCCTGGGTAGGAACCTCGTCCAAGTTATGGTGGAGCCAAGCATTCCATAACGGAGGAGTTTTTGAACCGTCAATGCCGCCAGCGTAGCGGACCCACCGCTTTTCTCGCATTAAAGTTCCACTTCTTTTGCGTGGATTTTTTTCACGGAAATACCGATTGCCCAGAGAATCTGCGCCTACCTGCTCTCCCTTAAAGAGACTTGCTAACAAATTTGAAAAAGCAGACATAAGTTAATACGCGGCCGAACCGCGTCCCTCTTTTTTAACTACAATATAGTGTATAACCTGACCATTGGACCGAATCCAGTATGTGGGTAGCATAAGTGATCCTCGCGTTGAATGCACATATGACCCCACTAGGCGTTAATTTAGCAGGTTTAACGCAAAAGCTGAGACTTAACTGCGACAATTTTTTTTATTTATTTTTTGCTTTCGTGTGGATCACCTGTGGATTGGGGGGATTGAAGCATAGTGGCAACGACCGCTGCAGGCCCAAGATATAGACAAACCCCCAATCCTGGTGCGGGATACAAAAATAAACACAAGATATAGCGTCTTTTTCCTTGCCGGATTTTTTGGTCTGTGGCAGTTAAGAAATTAACGAGGGGGGTGCTGTTTTTTAACCCGCTGGTGTCGACTAGTCGAAGACCGGCTCAAAATAAGTTTCCCCGCTTGTGGCTTAAGGTTGATACTTAAGAAATTTTCATAAGTATCTGAAAAATTTGAATTTATTGAAGGCGAGATAGTTAGTATTTCTAAAACTATCGATTCGCAGCGATCAAAGTCAGCCACTTAAGCTTGAACAGTATAAAGAGAGCGCAAAGGGTGCGTCAGCACTTTTCAGCACTTACAAAATTTGATCTATTGGAACCCCTACATTTAGGGGGTCCGCCTTTTTATGATGGAGCGCCTAGGGCTATGAAAATCGACCGCAAATTCACCGAAGAAAACCAGAGCCCATACGATCTAGTGAAGTGGCGAGAAGCAACTTCTGAGATTCGTAACCCTGATGGTTCAATCGTTTTCAAGTTGGATAACGTGGAAGTGCCTGAAAACTGGAGCCAAGTTGCTAGTGATATTTTAGCTCAGAAATATTTTAGAAAGGCAGGAGTGCCAGCTCGTTTAAAGAAGGTCGAAGAAACCTCAGTACCATCATTCATCTGGAAATCAGAGGCTGATACCGATGCCATGAAGGATATAGCTAAGGAGAATAGAACAAGCGGCGAGCATTCTGCGAAACAAGTGTTCGACCGCCTTGCCGGGACATGGACTTACTGGGCTTGGAAGGGCGGCTACTTTGACTCAGAGGTCGATGCGCAAGCATATTATGACGAAATGCGGTTCATGCTATGCAATCAAATGGTTGCACCTAACAGCCCCCAGTGGTTCAACACTGGGCTTAACTGGGCTTATGGAATAGACGGTCCGGCGCAAGGACACCATTATGTAGATTATCAAACTGGTAAACTGACGAAATCAAAGAGCTCTTACGAACATCCGCAGCCTCACGCCTGTTTTATCCAGTCAGTTAGCGATGATTTGGTCAACGAAGGTGGTATTATGGATTTATGGGTACGTGAGGCCCGTTTGTTTAAATATGGCTCCGGGACTGGCTCAAATTTTTCAGGCTTACGCGGAGAAGGAGAAGCACTATCGGGTGGAGGCAAGTCTTCTGGACTAATGAGCTTCCTAAAGATTGGTGACCGAGCAGCTGGGGCTATTAAATCAGGAGGAACCACTCGCCGCGCGGCAAAAATGGTCACGGTAGACGCAGATCATCCTGATATAGAGAAATACATAGAGTGGAAGGTTCAAGAAGAGCAGAAAGTAGCCGCTATCGTTGCGGGGTCTAAGCAACTTAACAAGCACATGAACGCAGTCATGGCCGCTTGCCTAGAGGGCGAAAACCTTGAAAAAGCTGAAGATCGATTTGACGCCAAAATCAACAAGGGCTTGTCCAGAAGTATAAGAGCAGCGCGCGATGCCATGGTTCCAGACAACTATATTTATCGCGTTATTGAATTTGCAAAACAAGGTTATACCGCTCTCGACATTAAAACCTACGACACTGACTGGGATTCCGAGGCCTATTTAACAGTCTCAGGGCAGAATTCTAATAACTCTATACGATTAACACACGACTTCTTCGAGCGTGTTTTAGAAGATGGTAACTGGGATCTAATTCGTCGGACGGATGGTGGTGTCCATGAAACTATCAAAGCTAGAGATTTGTGGGAAAAAATTGCCGAAGCAGCTTGGCAGTGTGCTGATCCTGGAGTGCAATACGATACAATAATCAATGAGTGGCACACATGCCCAGACTCTGGTCGGATCAATGCATCCAACCCTTGCTCAGAGTATATGTTTTTAGACGATACAGCATGTAATTTAGCGTCTCTTAATTTAATGACATTTTTGAAAGATGATGACACTTTCAA
>CAXQZM010000100.1:0-7083 GCA_964228455.1 Alphaproteobacteria bacterium
AAGGGGAATTCTCCACTATTCATTGAAATGGACGTGAGTGACTCAAGCGCATGGTCAAAACTCAGAGATCTAATTTGTGAAACGTTGGGCGGACTAGACATCTTGATAAATAACGCAGGAATCGGCGATGCAGGAACCATATTCACAATTAATGAGTCTCGTTGGAAGCGTATCTTGGAAATTAACATCATGGGGGTTGTGCTAGGACCCGCGGCAATGGCTCCTTTAATGCGCGACCAGAAAAAAGGTCATGTTGTAAATATCGCATCGATGGCTGGACTGTTTGCGATGCCTACCATGATGGCTTATAATGTTTCGAAAGCTGGGGTGGTGAGCTTTTCAGAGACGCTCGCATCAGAACTTCACCCCCACGGTATTCAGGTTTCCTGTGTTTGCCCGCATTTCTTTAAAACGAACATTGGGAACTCAATGGCTGATCACGCATCACCTAAAACAGTGGCATTTTTAAAAAGGCAAATGGACCATGCTAAGGTTTCTGCAGACGAAGTGGCACAAACAGTTATTGATGGAATAAAGCGAAAGGATTTTTTAATATTCACACATCCTGGAACACGGCGCCAATGGCTGTTTAAGAGATTGTTTCCTGGGCGTGTTCTATCGCAAGCAAAAGCTGCGGCGGCGAAGATCCTCAAATGACAATAAGATAGATGAGGATGCTTTCTATTGATAACAAAATAGAAAAGGGGCCATCAGCCCCTCTCCTAAAATGATATTGAGCCCTGCTTATTGCCCAGAAGACGTACTCTTATCAACCAGCTTGTTTTCCGATAGCCACGGCATCATTGCGCGAAGCTTTCCTCCCACTTCTTCAATACCATGCGCTGCTTGGTTCCGACGGGTGGTTTTGAAATGGGCACCACCTGACTTCATTTCTTGAACAAAGTTTCGAGTAAACTTGCCAGACTGAATATCTTCCAAGACGCGCTTCATTTCAGCTTTGGTTTCAGACGTCACCATACGAGGGCCAGTAACATAATCTCCATATTCGGCCGTGTTGGAAATAGAGTACCTCATGTTAGCCATCCCACCTTCATAGAGCAGATCAACAATTAGCTTTGTTTCGTGCAGGCATTCAAAATATGCCATTTCAGGTGCGTATCCAGCTTCAACAAGAGTTTCAAATCCCGCCATAATCAAATGAGAAATACCACCGCAAAGAACAGCCTGTTCACCGAACAAATCTGTCTCGCACTCTTCCTTGAAGGTGGTCTCAATTACCCCTGCTCGCCCACCGCCATTGGCGGATGCATATGAAAGAGCAATATCATGCGCATTACCGGTAACATCCTGGTAAATTGCAATTAGCGTTGGAACTCCTGCACCTTTCTCATACTCTGAACGAACCAAATGACCAGGTCCTTTGGGGGCAATCATGATAACGTCAATGTCATCGCGAGGTTCAATTAGAGAAAAATGAACATTTAAACCGTGTGCGAATGCCAGCGCCGCACCAGGTTTCATATTATCCCGAAGGTCATCAGCCCATAAATCTGCTTGAAGTTCATCTGGCGTTAAAATCATTACCAAGTCGGCCCATGCTGCACCCTCTGAAGGAGTCATAGTCTTAAGTCCGGCAGCTTTTGCTTTTGCGTTAGAGCCTGAAGAGGCACGAAGGCCAACCACGACTTCCTTAACACCTGAGTCATTAAGGTTATTAGCATGTGCATGGCCCTGTGAACCATAGCCAACAATCATGACTTTCTTGTCCTTAATCAAATTGATGTCAGCATCGCTATCGTAATAAACGCGCATGATTTAGCTCCTTTTGGAATTAATAGTTTGGGGGCGCTTAGAGCGCGTGTGCGCCGCGTGCAAGTGCTGCAACGCCCGTTCTTGAAAGTTCTGTGAGCCCAAGGGGCTGCATGATGGCAACAAAGGCACCAACCTTGCTTGGCTTACCGGTTAACTCGAAGGTGAAATGATCTAATCCAGAATCAACGACTTTGGCTCCAAATATTTCGGCGGACCGCAGAGCTTCGACACGTTTCTCACCTTGCCCAGCCACCTTAACCAGAGCCAGTTCTCTCTCCACGCTAGGTCCAGACACCGTGAGATCAGAAACACGATGAACAGGCACTACCCGATCGAGTTGGGCCTTTATTTGTTCAAGTACCTGCGGAGTTCCCTTGGTACATATAGTGATACGTGACACCGCATTAGCAGCATCAATTTCTGACACAGTGAGCGATGATATATTGTACCCTCGGCCCGTGAAGAGACCCACCACTTTTGCTAGAACGCCCGGCTCATTATTAACAAGAACCGAAAAAGTTCGCTGTTCCATTACCAAATCCATGATACTTGCCTAACTAAACTAGTGTGAGACCATCGCCAGATATGGCGGATCCCATATCTTCTTCATCTGACAATAACATTTCATAGTGTGGCTTTCCAGATGGGATCATCGGGAAACAATTTTCATCTTTTGTTACACAGCAATCAAAAAGGACAAATCCGGGAGTGTTAATCATCTGCTCAATCCCAGCATCCAACTCTGACTCTTTTGTCACTCTTATTCCGGTTCCACCGAAGCTCTCTGCAAGTTTGACGAAGTCAGGCAAACTTGCACTGTAGGATTCCGCGTAACGTCCCCCATGCAGCAACTGCTGCCACTGCCTCACCATTCCCATCCACTGATTGTTAATTATGAATACTTTCACTGGTAGTCTATATTGAGCGGCCGTTGACAGCTCCTGAATATTCATGAGTATTGAAGCTTCGCCTGCCACATCTACGCAAAGGGCGTCCGGGTGAGCGACTTGAGCCCCAATCGCCGCAGGCAAACCATATCCCATGGTCCCCAGTCCACCAGATGTTAACCACTGATTAGGGCGCTCAAAACCAATGTATTGGGCTGCCCACATTTGATGCTGGCCAACCTCAGTCGAGACATATACATCATCTCTGCTCTTTGTAAGCTCAAAGAAACGCTTGATAGCATGCTGCGGCCGGATTTCTGCTTCACCAGAGTCTTGTTTGTATGCTAAACATTTCTTATCCCGCCATTCGTTAATCTGACTCCACCATTCAGTTAGCGCATTACTATCAACATCTAGTTTCTGTGATTTCCAAACCGAATTAATCTCCGCTAGAGCCTTTCCAGCATCTGCAATCACCGGCAGATCGACCATGATCGTTTTATTTATTGAACTGGGATCAATATCGATATGAATTTTCTTAGAATTTGGAGAAAACTCATCGATTTTTCCAGTAATCCGATCATCAAACCGCGCTCCCACGTTTAGCATTACATCGCAGTTATACATTGCTAAATTCGCCTCGTAGGTGCCGTGCATGCCTAACATCCCAACAAACTTCTCTGAGGATGCTGGCATTGCGCCGAGTCCCATTAAGGTGTTGGTTACTGGAAACCCTGTCATATCAACAAACTCTTGCAGCGCCTTTGCTGCCTCTGGACCAGAGTTAATAACGCCCCCACCAGCATAAATTATAGGTTTCTTTGCATTGCTCAAAAGTTTTACAGCCTGCTCTATAGCTTCCACGTCCGGGGCAATTTTGGGCCTGTAAGTCTTGTGTGATTGAGCTCCTGGCTTCACGTAAATTTTGGTTTTATTTTGCTGAGTGTCCTTGGGTAGGTCCACTACCACCGGTCCGGGTCGCCCAGATCTTGCAACGTAAAAGGCATCGTGGATGGTTTCAGCCATTTTATCCGCGCTCGTAACCAAATAGTTATGCTTAGTTACTGGACGAGTAATGCCCGTTGTGTCCGCTTCCTGAAAAGCATCATTACCAATTAGATGTGTCGGGACTTGGCCAGTCAGAACCACCAGAGGAATTGAGTCCATCAAAGCATCACAAATGCCAGTCACTGCGTTTGTTGCGCCAGGACCTGAGGTCACCAGAACACAACCTACTTTGCCTGTGGACCGCGCGTAGCCCTCAGCAGCGTGCACAGCCGCTTGCTCATGTCGCACTAGAATGTGTTGGATAGTATCTTGCTGGTGAATAGCATCATAGAGAGGCAGAACGGCACCTCCGGGATAGCCAAAAATAACTTCCACCCCTTGATCAATTAGGGCCTCAATCACTACCTCCGCACCAGTCATTTCAACCTTGGCTTCGTTATCTTTTTGGGCTTCAGCCGTAGCTGACATGGCGGTCTCCGTTACACTTTTAAAATAAAGCGGGTGCTTTAGGACCATTTCTACTAAAATCAAGACGCTTTTAAGATTTTTGACTCACAAATGAGATGATTAAGTCACTTAAATTTTCGTTATATTGCGCAATATGGGGCATATAAGGTAATTTTATTGCTAATTTTGTTTGGTTTCTTGCCCAGGTAAGCTGGCGCTTTGCATAATTTCTGCTCAGCTTGCTTCCAGATTCCAAAGCCTCATCTATAGAGCAGCGCCCACGAGTCACTGCTAGTAGCTCTTTAAAACCTAGAGCCTGAGAAATGGGTATTTTGTCAGGGTGAGTATACCGTCTCGCGACCGAAGCCACTTCTTCGAGCGCGCCCCGATCTAGCATATTCTGAAAGCGAGCATTGATACGACCATATAAAGCTTCTCGGTTTGGCAGCAAAACAAAGGAATTCAAAGCACCGACACCGCCAACTTTAGGCTGCTGTTGCCAGTATGAAAGTGGTTTTCCTGTATCCTTAAAAACAGACCAAGCTCGAAGTAATCTCTGGGCATCTCCAACCTCAAACCGTCCGATCAATTTTGGATCAAAGCGGTAAACTTCAGCCTCAAACTCTAAAATGCCAAGTGCCTCTAGCTTATTCTTTGCCTCGTTTAGCCTGCCTTCGCTAGGCACTGGAATAGTCGAGATGCCCTCTTCTAGCGCCTTGAGATAGAATCCTGTGCCCCCACAAAAAATGGGCAATTTACCCTCAGCTTGAATCTGCTGCATTTCATGCCTGGCGAGACGAAGCCAACTTGCTACATCCATGCCCTCACCTGCCGACAAGAATCCATATAAGCGATGGTCAGCAGCGGCCATCTCCTCTTCATCTGGACGAGCAGTAAGTGTTGCACAGTCATCATAAACTTGCAGACTATCCGCATTAATAATTACTCCACCTAGTTGCTGAGCAAGAGATATGGCAACCGATGTCTTACCTGCGGCAGTTGGTCCATAGAGTGAGATAGGGGTTTGATAATCTGTCATTTGGAGAAACGCAGTAAGTACCTAGCCTTCGACGACTAACAAGTCCCAAACTTATTACCTAGTGAGAAAATGGGTCATTGCGAGTTATTTTTAAATCAGAGGTATTAGCCATTGATAGCTAGACCTTTCTTTGGATCAAAAAAGGGTTTTTCGACCACTTCAAATTCCCTTAACTGTCCGCTTACCTCAACCTCACCTCTCGTTCCTATAATATCGTTTGGCAAATCGATCATGCCTAATGCAATGTTTTTACTTAGCCTGGGTGAGTATATAGCGGATGTTACTTTCCCGACCAAAATATCTGCAACGCGCAACTCCCAAAAATAATCATTAGAGCCCTCGATTGGCTCACCGTCAATAACTAGCCCAACCTGCTTCCGCCTTATGCCCTGCGATCGAATCTCTTGTAATGCATCTTTCGCAAGAAAATTAAACTCACCATCAAGGTCCACCAGTCGCTCCATCCCTAGTTCGAATGGGTTGTTTTCGATTGATAAGTCAGCCTGGTATGAAAGCATCGCGGCCTCAATCCTTCTTATCGTGCTGGTATGTCCTGGCTTAAGCCCCATTGGAGCGCCGACCTCCATAATATACTCCCACAGCTCGGCTCCTCGACTACCATCTGTAAGAAAAATCTCGTAACCGAGCTCACTTGACCAGCCGGTGCGAGAAATCAGCAACTCAACACCACGCCAGTTCACCCATGTAAATCTGTAATACTTTAGCTCAGCAGGCCCATTTCCAAATGCTGCCTTAATTATGGCACGAGACTGGGGGCCTTGAAGCTGCAGGGGCGAAACATCAGGTTCACTAATTTTCACATCTAAGTCCGCATATGCGGCTAAGCCCCTGGCCCATAGAAGTACATCAGAATCTGCAATCGAAAACCAGAATTTGTCTTCCGCCAATTTTAGCATTATCGGGTCATTTACAATGCCTCCGTCTTTATCTGTCAGCAGTACATACTTGCACTGCCCTACCTGACATTTAGAGATATCTCGGCAAGTCAGTAGCTGCGAAAATTCTGCGGCGTCTGCGCCACTTATTTCTACCTGCCTTTCGACGGCCACGTCGCACAGGATGGCTTCATTGACCAAGTTCCAGAAATTTTGCACAGGATCACCAAAATCTCTTGGTATGTACATGTGGTTGTAGACAGAAAAACCCTGCGCGCCCCATTTCAAAGCTGAGTCAGAGAACGGTGACTTTCGGACCTGGGTCCCAAATGAAAATTTTTTAAAAGACATTAGATGCGCTAATAAAAACTAGCTCATCGGTACCGGCTCAAAAGCGAAGTAAAAAAGTGTTGTAACGTCCGCCAGAACTGTCCGTATTACTAGGGTAAATCTGATGCCACGCGCAATTGGCTGCCTATTGACTACGACGGCTCATAAATATTAGTTTTTCAAAAAGTTGAACGTCCTGCTCATTCTTTAGGAGTGCACCGTGAAGAGGCGGTAATGCGTTTTTTTCACCAGCTTCACGGATTTTCTTGAGGTCTACATCTTCTGCTAGTAAAAGCCTTAACCAGTCTAAAAGCTCACTTGTGCTCGGCTTTTTCTTTAGTCCCGGGATTTCTCGCAAACCAAAAAAAGATTTGAGCGCAACATCAAGCAATCTTTTTTTAAGACCAGGAAAATGAACATCAACTATCTTTTCCAAAGTCTTAGCGTCTGGAAAATTAATGTAATGGAAAAAACATCGCCGCAGAAAAGCGTCAGGCAGCTCTTTCTCATTATTTGAAGTTATTATAACCAATGGTCGCTGCTCGGCAGTAATGGTCTCACCAGTCTCATAAACAAAAAATTCCATCCGATCGAGTTCCTGCAAAAGATCGTTTGGAAATTCTATATCTGCCTTATCTATCTCATCAATCAGCAGCACCGACCGCGTTTTGGACTCAAAAGCATCCCACAGCTTTCCTTTTAA
>CAXQZM010000101.1:0-9487 GCA_964228455.1 Alphaproteobacteria bacterium
AGATACGATCTCGCTTAACTTGATCAAGATCTTTAGATAATTGGTCCACATAGAGAACTGTTGAAGCTAGGGGGGTTCTTATCTGATGCGCTAATCTCGCCGCCATTTCTCCAAGAGAACTCAAACGAGTTTTTCGGCCTAATTCTCGCTGAAGCGTATGCTGGGCAGTAATATCAGAGACCAGAACAATAGTCTCATTACCACCCGGCAAAGGGCAGGTACTTATGTTTAGGCGTCGCCCCCGAATTTCAAAGCTTCCCTGCGAATTAAAACGACCGCGTTGTTCAATGGTGGTCCAGGATTGACCCTCTAGTGGCTCACCTAGAAGGGCTCTGGCCTGTGGGTTAGCCTCCGTGATTGCATCATCGCTATCAAGAATTATGACCCCACCCGGAAGTGCATCCAGCATGGTCGCAAATCGATTTAGCAGGTTCTCGCGCTCTCGGTTTTCCTTTCGACGCGCAAGTCTCGCCGCCTCAAGCTCAGAGCTTAATTTGGCTACGTGACCTGATAACTCCCGATAACCCTGACGAAGTGCCGACTCCGCCTCTGAGAGATTGTCTTGCTCGAGGTCAAAAAAGTCAGCAGGCAGCTGCTTAAGCACCTCTGGTGTCACTGTTTGATTCATTGTCATCCCTTACCACGCTCCAACGCGGGAGCTTTCTCGAAGGGTTCTAAGCTAACGACATGCCATCGTCAATTTATTGTTTTAAAACAATGGCTTATTGGCTTTTTTGTGGATGGTGGCAGTTTTTTGACTAGTACTATTGTTTGATGCCGTGCTTGCGCATTTTATCTACGAGTGTCGTGCGCTGAAGCTTAAGCCAGTTCGCAGCATGAGCCGTAACCCAATCGGTTTGTTCTAATGCAGCAACAATCAGATCATGCTCAAGCTCGGCTAGCTTAGCCTTGAGATCAATAGGCTCATCTAGTAGCACCGATAGGGACCCATCTGTATCTAGGGGCTCGACAGGCGCAAATAACTCATCGCCCACTCTTTGCTCCAGCAAGTCCAGCTGAGGGCTATCAACCCAGGAGAGGTTGTCTACGGAGCCTGCCGAACGATACCTTGCCGGCAACTCACTCTCTCCGATCACTTGATTTGGGTATAAGACCATGAGCCTCTCAATGAGATTGCTCAGCTCCCGAACGTTTCCAGGCCAATCATATGCCTCAAGCTGGGCCAAGGCGCCGTCTGAAAACTCAAGTGACCCGCGGCCCTGCGTCTTTGATGACTTCAGGAACGCAGTAATAAGTGTTGCTATATCACCGTGGCGCTCGTGCAAGGGTGGGATCTCAATCGGAAAAATGCTAAGCCGATAATAGAGATCCGCACGAAATCGACCTTCCTCAATCTTGGACTCTAAGTTTTGATGGGTTGCCGCAATTATTCTGACGTCGCAGGGGATAGACTTGATACCACCCACCCTCTCAAAAGACTTTTCCTGCAAAACTCGAAGGAGCTTCACCTGCATAGCGAATGGCATATCACCGATTTCGTCCAGAAACAAAGTGCCGCCCTCTGCTAGCTCAAAGCGACCTTTACGTGCGGCTACAGCGCCAGTAAACGACCCCTTCTCATGACCAAATAATTCACTCTCCAGGAGCTCACCTGGTATGGCGCCACAATTGATCGGGATAAAAGGTCCTGTTGAACGGTCTGATAAGTCGTGCACCAACTGTGCGACAACCTCTTTGCCCGTACCTGACTCGCCTTGAATCAAGACCGTCGCATCGGTCTTCGAGACACGTGCCACCAATTCTCGTACGTGCTGCGTTGCAGCACTGACACCGACAAATCGATCTTCCAGCTGCCGTAGTGCTCGCTTCGAATGGATTCCGGTGCTTTTAGGAGACATGCTTACACTCGATATTGCGAGACGTTAACGTAGCAAAGTCGTTCAGTAATGCAATGCTTGATCAAACAGGGCGGGCAATAACATCATAATTACGACACGGATGGGCCTTATTGGCTATTTTCAATATCTAAGTAATGGCCAAGCGATCGTTTCGTGCGACTCTGGTTGGTTCGCTTGATAGCAACGTTTTCCTTTGCGGCCTCCAGCAAACCAATCATCTCCTCATTCATGTGGAGCATAGCTGCAAGCGCCTCAGAGAAAATCTCACTTTGACTTGGAGGTATTGGAGATGCGAAACAAGCTTCAAGGACCTCTCTGCGTTGCTCCTCGAGAGCAGTAACATCGTCCCAGGAGTCATCTCGTGCGAAAGCAAGCATAGTTTCGGTCATCAAAAGAACTTGAGCCAAACCGGATGCGGGTCCCATTGAGTCCGCCACAGATTGATCTGTCATTCTGAAACCGCTCCCTCTATCTGTGACCACCCCAGCTTCAATTCCGCTATCACTTTGTAGACGTCGTCTATCATCGTAGTATCGTTTAATGCATTCGCCATGGCCAATCGATTTGTGCAAAAAGTGTAAAGGTCATCTAATCGCGTTGCTATGACCCCGCCCTTATCAAAGTCCAGCGCTGCCTGTAGCCGCACAACTATTTCAATGGCCTTCTTGATTGAAATTGCCTTATTCCTTGCTTCACCCCTTTCCATAGCACCCTTCGCTGTGGCCAAGCTCTCCTGACAAGCATCGAACAGTAGGGCGATTAGTTTATGGGGCGATGCGCCTGACACAGACGTACTGGCGTGAGTTTCTTTATAGGCCTGACTAGGATTTGAATACATCTGACGCAAGTCCTTTATCGGTTGGCCGCAGCTTTTATTGCGTCCATTTGATTAGTCAAATATTGGCTTGTTCCTTTCAACTGGCCCACCAAAGTATCCATTGCCGTAAATTGTCGCGTGTACTTCTCCTCCAATGAGGACATTCGTGCGATAACTTTTGCTCTGTCATCTGCAATACCATCAATATCACTTTCGAGGCTATTCTCTTTTGATATTAGTAGACCTGTGGCGGAATTAAGATAATCATCCAGCGAGTCACGCAACAAGTCAGCCACACCGGTCTCGTCAGTATTATCTGAAAGATTACTAAATGTTGTGGAACCAGCGAACAACGCTTTTAAGTCCGACTTATTGGAGCTCAGCGCAGATTGAAAATCGACGCTGTCTAGTGTCAGCTTGCCGTACCGATCAGAAGAAACACCCGCCTCCAGCAGTGATGAAAAGGAATTACCTGAAATAGTCACAGAGCCTGTTGTTATGGACCGAATCGCGCTCTGAATCCTCCTGGCTGTTGAGTCACCGGCCAAAACGCCTGTTGTTTCTCGGTAGTCAGTCAATGAACTCAGCGTAGTTTGAAAATTATTGTACGCGTCAATAAAAGCTTGAACTCTTGACTCAATAGCTGCTGCGTCCGGCGCAATCACAATGCTTTTGGCACCTGATGTTACCTCCGTCAACGTAACGTCGAGCCCCTCTATTAGACCGGTTATCTTGTTGGTAGAGCTCGTTAGCGACAACCCATTCAGCTTATAACGTGCATCTACAGAAGACCTCGCCTCAGTAAGGCTCGATGAAAAGCCTCCACCATCTGTATATCCGTGGGTTAAAGATGCTAACCCTGAATCACTGGACGTGATCGAGATAGCGGTTGACGCCCCCGTGTCGTCAGCTGTGAACAAGAGACGCGTCAACCCTCCGTCCGACACTAGAGACGCTGTAACGCCTATAGCCGCGGCGTTCACAGCATCTCTTATTCCGCTTAAGGTGTTGTTTGAGGAGCTGATTGTGATGTCAGCGGTCTTTCCTGACAGCGCAGTGAAGCCAGTATATTCACCGCTAGTCGCATCACCTACATAACTTGGACTTCCCACGGAAATCGAGAGCGTTCCCGTGCCAACAGCAGTTGTTGCTGATGCAAAACCTACGGTTGCCAGAACCTGAGAGGTCGCCAACTGATCTATCTCTAAACTCAGCTGGCCAACAGCAGGAGAGCCTGTCTGGACAACAGTAGCCTCGGATGGCGCATCGATGGACATCAGATCAAAAGCTGATCCGTCGCTTAAACCCTGCAAAGAATCCTCGATAGAAGTCATAGCGGACTTCAAGGAACCAAATGCCGATAATTCGGCTGTAAGTGCTTCTTCTTTTCGATCAAGGCTATTGGTTTTTGGCGCGATATCAGCGTCAACTAACGCCTTGACTATCGTCTCTACGTCTAGACCAGATCCATAACTGCCTAATGTAACTTCCATAACATTTGCTCAGCGTCAAAATATTTACACATCAGGAAGTAAGCACTAACCGTGCCAATTTTTACGTTTTCTTATCGAATAGGATTCCTACCAACATATTCTCGTCAAGCTCCGCAACTTTTGACGCGATATGTTTAGCCACGCTAATGAATTCATCTGACGGGAACTGCCTTATAACTTTATCGCTGTCCGCTTCGCTGACGACGACCAAAGACCGATTTAGCTCTTCAATTACAGAAAAACTCAATGTGCGACTCAACTTCTGGCTGATGACGCTATCCACCGATTTCACCGCATCCTGCAAATCCTGCCTTGAAATGACCGTAGTCTCGGCTTCATCATGGTTAACCCTGTTCTCCTGCAAAGTTACATCTTCAATTTTTGGCTTATGCAGATCTAAAGCGGTGGTGACTGTACCCGAAACCCCGGATGATAAATGTACCTCACTCATATATTGGTACTCCTTCTAAAAACACAAAATGGGGGCCCCTCTGTGAGGGAGCCCCCGCCTTGTAACTCAAGACATAACGCCTAAGAAGCGACGCCTGTTTACTGAAGTAAAGACAGAACTGCCTGGGGCTGAGCGTTAGCCTGCGCAAGAACAGATGTAGCCGCCTGCTGTAAAATCTGAGCCTTAGTCAGATTAGCCGTCTCAGCAGCATAATCAGTGTCCATAATCCGGCCCGCGGCGGCAGCTGTGTTTTCAGCAACATTCGCCAAGTTACGCACCGTCGACTCGAGCTGCGACTGCATAGCGCCCAAGTTGGCTCTGTCTTCGGCGACCGTTGCAAGCGCAAGATCAATGGTTGCAAGTCCGTAGTCAGACGTAGTACCGCCATCTACAACCGATCCCGTCGAAGTGTTAGTGCCGTCAGTTATTGTGAAAGAAGTTACCGTTAAATCGCCACCAGCATCCGCTATCGCAACAACATCGCCGTTCGCATCCTTCTTGTACGTGAACTGACTAAGGTTTGTATCTACCGACGCATTCAGCGCATCGACTAGGCCATCAATGGTATCGGCCGCTAGAGACAAAACAACAGCGGTACCACCGTTAAATGCAGCTGCGATATCGGTGGCGCCAGCGGCGGCAAGAGTTGTATTTGTAATCGCATTGCTGGAGGCGGCAGACAAATCAAATGTGACCGTCTCATGCTTGGTGTGGATCGAACCCGCATCCACGTTAAGTATTGTAGAACTGAGGTTATCAATACCAATACTGACTGTATCAGTGGAATCAGTCGTTGCACCCGCCTGAATTGACAAGCTTGTAGCCGTGCCAGATGATTTGATAAGCGATGTACCGTTAAACTTTGCTTGCGACAGAACGGCATCCAAAGAATCAGCGAGCTTTGAATGCTCCGTATCAATGTAGCCGCGCTCGTCCGCGCTCATACCATCACTCATCGCTTGGACAGAGAGATCACGCATCTTTTGCAAGATGGTGGTTACTTCATCAAGTGCACCTTCCGCGATCTGCACCATTGAGATACCATCATTGACGTTACGGATGGCTTGATTCAGACCACTGACACGAGCTTCCATTTCCTTGCCGATAGCAAGCCCCGCCGCGTCGTCTACAGCAGAATTAATGCGCTTACCGGATGAGAGTCTTTCAAAAGATTGCTCAAGTTGAGCCGAGCTATTCAAGAACGATCTTTGCGCAGACATAGATGCGATATTTGTATTGATAGATAATGGCATGACTGCCTCCTTACTGGGTGATTTGATGTTGCAACAGTAGTAGCGGCAGAATTTGAAAATACTTTAGTCTGATTTCATTTTTTATTGCCTAATGAAAGATGGGCGATAAGCCAAGCAGCAATTTTGTCTACGTAGCTAGCGCGGTTGACCAAAGAACGCTCTCGAGCCATGACGTTCGGGAAGCCTAAAACACCAAAATACGGATAGAACGGACCAGAACTCTACAGCTATGATCATTAATATTAATACCGGCCCTGAAATGCCAATCGCAGTGGATACTGAGCAGTTGCCAATTCTCTTTGTTTGCTCCCATGAGCGCTCAGGAACTCATTTCCTGATGAATACGTTAGCAGCCAACACAAAATACACAGCGCAGCCATACATTAATTTTGATTACGTCCCACTCGGCAATCTGGTTAACTTTTATTCAAGCCAGTCAGTTTTGAACTTCGCCACATCGCTTGATCAACTAAAAAGTAAAGAAGAGCGAAGGTACGTTAGTTCAATAATCAAAAGTCATCACCCTGTCGATACATTTGAAAAGTGTTTCAACAACGAAAGGGTTGCGCTGCTTTACATACATAGGAACCCGCTAGCAGTCCTTCATTCATTTTGGGCGTTTCTCCACAATTGGGAATGGAGAGAAGGTCCAAAGTCTGGAAATTTCAGGGACTTCGTCCTATCGCCACCTGAGGGCCAATTAATGCGGTATCAACATTCCTCTTTTGACACCATGATCGCGCGATGGGCATCTCACACCTCTGAATGGTTAAAAGCATCTGAAACCCACAAAAATGTGATCGCTGTATCTTTTGAGAGCTTAAGAAGTAGCCCTGAGGCGTGCCTTCGAAAAATCACCAACAAACTTGGCGTCCCAATGTTACCAACGTTCACAGAGCCGTCGCGAGAGGATTACATTAAGGGTGCAAATATGACGGCAACGGCAGAGCAGTTACTGGAGGTAAAAGAAGTAATCAGAGCCCAGTTGTCAAAATATCCAGAGGCCATGAAACTTCTTGACCGTTAATCATTCAGGGTAATAGCCCAGTCTTGAGCCCTTTAGAAAAAGCTTTCTTCAATGCAGAGGACACCTCCCTCAGCACAGAACTCCAGTCACCTGGGCTTGGCTGCCTAAATAGCCTGGCGCTGTTATACCATGGACTGTCGTTTCGATTCATCAACCACCTGTAGTCCGGCGCGAAAGGCAAAAGGATCCAAACGGGCTTCCCAAGTGCGCCAGCTAGATGAGCGACTGACGTATCGACCGTAACAATAAGATCCATACATTGGATCAGCGCTGCCGTTTCAGAAAAATCAGTGAGCGCTTCGCTATGCTTCTTAATCCAAGTAGCATCTCGCAAGGCCCGAACATCAGTCGCCCGATCATCGACGTGCAATGAGTGCCAATCAATATCCAGGCCTAACCGGGTTATAGGCAAAATTTGGCTGAGGTCCATACTGCGGTTGTGGTC
The DNA here is from genome assembly GCA_964228455.1 of Alphaproteobacteria bacterium. Classification (GTDB taxonomy): domain Bacteria; phylum Pseudomonadota; class Alphaproteobacteria; order UBA7985; family UBA7985; genus CAXQZM01. The sequence continues at coordinate 7,346 of CAXQZM010000101.1, forward strand.
ATTAATGTGATGCTCCGATCCGAACAATGCCAAGCCAACGTTAACTGATCGCTCGCTGACTACTCTCTGCCAAGCTGTCACCTTACTCGACTCTGCGCTTAAATACCCACCAGCATGTGGGATATGAGAGGCCGTGCTGCCGAGCGCCCCAGGCAAACTCATGATATGGCGATGAGACTGGAATTTTTCCAATCGCTGGCCCGGCGCCACAATTTGAAAAGGTGTGTCCAGTGATTGAAGAAGAGGTACTAAAGGCTCCGGCACCTCTACAATAACGTCCCTGGCGAGGTCACACACCTTTGGAAGGTATCTGCAAAACTGTATACAGTCTCCCAACCCTTGCTCAAAGAGAATCAATACTTGCTGAAACTCCTCGCGAAGATTAGAAGTCCAAAGAGGGGGAGGACTCTCGCAAACTGCTAATCGCTTCTGGTATTCACTGTCCAGTAATAAGCGGCTTTCGAAAAGATCCCACCCTGAGCCAAAGTCTCCAGTCTGCAGCAGGCAAACAGACTTATTAACTGCAAACTGAGCATTCGTGGGCTCTAGCTTCAAAGCCCTATCGAACCACTCCGCAGCGGACACAATCTCGCCCTCGGCACGTTTTAATTGGCCAATATTATTTAGTGTAGATGCGTTACTTGGCTCTAGCTTCATTGCTCTTAGATAGAAAAAAGCAGCATCATCATATAGCCCGAACCGCTTGAAGATATTCGCTAGATTAGTGTGGGCATCAGCACAAGTCTTGTCCAGTTTGACGCATAATTGAAAGTCTTTGATCGCAAGTTCCCATTGCTCCATCGCGACAAAAACATTGCCTCTATTTAATATTGCAGGTACGAATCCACAGTCGTAAGAGAGAGCCACATTTAGCACAGAGAGCGCCTCTATGTTCCTCCCCAATAATCTCAGCGCAACCCCCTTACCGGAAAGAAAATCGGTGCGCTTGGGATGGCTGTTTAGCGCCACATCAATATGCGCTAAGGCCGCATCATATGATCCCCTCTTCAACAACAATATTCCGAAGTCAAAAAGCATGTCCGCATCGGCGATACCGCTCTCAACTGCGTTTTCATAGCAAATGGATGCGCGAGCGGAAGAACCATTGGCTTCTAGCACCCTTACAGCAGTTTTTAACACCCACAAATCTTGAGAATGCTCATCGACCGCCCTCATAAGCTGAGTTTCACCAGCGTCGACGCGCGCGGTCAGTACCAGCGAGACGCCTAGACTTACCATCGCTTGGGCCATCGTAGGGTTTTGATCTAGGGCAGCCCTGTCACTTTCAACGGCATTGTCGAAGTCACCACCCAAAACGTACGCATCACCTAGCAGGCAATTAAGCGCACCATCGTCGATGTAGCCGCCACGAAGAGCCTCCGAAGCGAGCTTTACCGCCGCTCGCCAGTCTTCTTCATTGATCAACCGCGCAACCTCATCGCACGGAGCGATGACAAGCTGTCTATCCTCAACTTTACAGTGGTCTATTGAATCCGCATTAAATGAATCTTGATCACATTCAAAAGTTACCTTTGCATCTAACAATTCATCCATGCATACCTTCCGCTTTTACTTGTTCCTCGTAGGAACCAAGTAGATCCAGCTGACGAGACTCTAGCGACATACGACGAGCGCTGTAGAAGCTCAACGTGCTCATCAGCTGAGATTTAGTGTTTTGCCGGGTAATTAACTCCAGCAAAAGCTTTAGCGGCGGTTAATTAAGAAACTTTAGGACGTTATACAAATTGTAAGTGTGGATAGCGAGAGCTAAAGATAGTTGAACAAGTTAAGGTCTTTCGTCTGAGCATAGGTTTGTTGCGCTGCTTGGAGCGCAACCATTTGCAGATTCATGTCGCTAATCGCTTTTGCATAATCAATGTCTTCGAGACCAGAAAGGCTCTCTTGTAGCTGAACATTGAATGCTTCATTCAATAATTGCTGGTCTTCTACAAGACCCATCCGCGACCCAAGATCCGCAATGCCCTCGAGCATTAATTGCTGGCTGTCATCGATCAGAGTCATGGAGCGCTGAATGATTTCGTCATCGTCCGCACGCAAACCTCCGGCGAGATTTTGTAAGACCGCAAAGATCCCAGTCTCACCCTCCCCGAAAACATCTGTGCCTGCAGTTCGAACACTTAC
>CAXQZM010000102.1:0-4140 GCA_964228455.1 Alphaproteobacteria bacterium
GATATTAGTCTATCTAGAATTCAAAACCGAAATGGACATTTTATGCCGGCCTCTCTTCTAGGCAGCCAATTAGCCGAATATGAAGCTCCAACCGTTGAAGAAAACAGTTTTAGATTTTCGATCTTACGCAGTCCAAATGAGATAGTTACGGATGCTGTAGACAAGATTTCAAGTCGTCTAAATTTAGCTTTAGGATCCCAAGACAACGAGCAAATATAATAATCTTAATATTTGGGATCCCAAAATAATGTTTTTAGAGATATTTAGTGTAAAAATATACTTATTCACTTGACTCTGGATCCCAAATTTTGTCTTCAGCTAAGTCCTCGCGAATATATTGGATCCCAAATGTATTGGATTTGATGTGAATTCGTAGGTTTGAACAAACAGGGAGATCAAAATGTTTATTCGTAAAATTGCAGCAGCGGCGACCATGACCGCAGCTATTGGGCACACCCCAGCAATAGCTGAAGAGCTGAGTGTGGCAACTTTTGTGCCGCCAAGCCATGAAACAGTTACGGGCGTGCTGACTTGGTTTGAAGAAGAGATGGAACGCTTATCTGATGGTGAACTTACAATGAAGCTGTATCCAGCTGGCCAGCTCGGCGCAGGACCTGTTCAACAATACAAGCGTGCCGTTGAGGGAGTCGCAGATATCACATTTGGAGTTGCGGCATATACGCCTACAATTTTCCCTAAAACAATGCTGGCCATACTACCTGGAAAATCCAATACCGCAGTTGAATCCACCGAAAGACTGTGGAACGGATTTGAAGAGCATCTCGCTGATGAGTTTTCAGAAGTGAAAGTCCTAGCAGTTGGTACGGTGGCAGGAAGCATTTACGCCGGCACAAGGGACATCTCCACACTAGAAGGCTTGAATGGAGCAAAGCTTGTTCCTTTTGCAGCAATGACAGCACCTGTAATTCAGGGCTTGGGCGCCGTGCCCGTAACGATGGAGATCACTGATATGTACACGGCCCTGAGTACAGGGACGGTAGATGCTATTACGACATCTCTCAATAGCCTCATGCCACCTTGGAACCTTGAAGAAGTAATAACTCATGTAGCAGACAACGTCCCTGCCACATTCCAAGTAACTTATTTCATTATGAACAAGGAACGCTACGATTCCTTATCTGCAGATCATCGCGCAATCATAGATCAACTCGCAGGTCGCCCAATGTCGATTGAGCTTGCCAAATCTTTTGATAGTGCAGACGAAGTTGCGATAGAGTACTTTGATGGTCGCGAGGTAGGATATGAGTGGGTCACCGTCAGCGATGAGGAGCGTGACAGAATGAACGCTGCAGTAATTTCAGGTATGTCAGAGATCTATGAGGATTATGCTGCGCTTGGTATTGATAATGCAGAAGAAATTTACATGGCTCTAACTCAATAGTTTAGCCCCAAAATCAACCTAGGTGGCACAAAAAGTTACCTAGGTTTCCTTTTTTATTCCAAAAAAGAGCGATCCTCAAAACCTGGCAATCGCTTAACTTAAAGTCTGGAAACGCGACCGTGAGAGACGACAAAGAATATCCCTTCCACGTTTTTGATCGAATAATTGAAACACTTGATCGTGCCTTGATCTGGATATCTCTACTATTCGGTGGATCGACACTAATATTTATGACGGTCTTTTCGACTTGGAATGTTCTGGTTATGCGGAAAGCCCTAAACGCTCCGATACTCGGTGCGGAAGATTTGCTTATTTTATCTCTGGTCGTAATTGTAGCTTTCTCAATACCTCTTGGCTCACGGACCGGCGCTCATATAGAAATCGAAGTACTGGAGCCTCGTATGACGCCAGGTTTTGCAAAGTGGTCCAAGATTTTTGTCAAGCTGCTGGCGCTGATCCTTCTGATTACTATGAGCTGGCAACTTTGGAAAGCAGGTGAAAGCGCAGTGCGCTTTGGAGAAGGCACACGCCAATTGTACATATCATATGAGCCATTCTATTACTTGTTGGCGCTTTCCATCGGGGTTTTCGCTTTTGTTGTAGCACTTGATACTATTCAAATTCTGCGCTCAAAGAGAACTGAGCCGATCAAAATTTCTGAGGACTCCCTGTAATGAGTATGATCTCCATAGGAGTGCTCGGGCTCATCTCATTATTCGCACTTCTAGCAATCCGCATGCCCGTGGGAATTTCTTTACTTGGCGTTGGCTTTGTCGGGACGATAATTGCAAATGCAAACAAGCTTATACTCATCGGCATGTCTCCAGATGCAGCATGGGCTAAAGGCTGGAAAATTGCGTTCTCTAACTTGGCAGGCGAAACTTTTGAGGCTGCCTCAAACTATAACTTACTCGTTATCCCAATGTTTGTACTAATGGGAACGTTAGCCGGCGCATCAGGAATGTCCAATGAACTGTTCAGGGCAGCTTATCGCTGGATGGGACACCTTAGAGGCGGCCTGGCAAGCGCCACCATCGCGGCTTGTGCAGGATTTGCCGCCCTTTCTGGTTCGTCCCTTGCTTCTGCGGTAACCATGGGGAGGGTAGCGCTGCCCGAGATGAAGAAGTATAAATACCAAGATAGCCTAGCCACGGGATCTGTTGCAGCTGGAGGAACACTTGGATTTCTTATTCCACCGTCCGGGGGTATGATTATCTATGCAGTTTTGACAGAGCAATCTATCGGGCGGCTTTTCATGGCAGGGGTAATCCCTGGCATCATCCTAACCCTTTTATTTATACTTGCTATTTATTTAGTTGTCTGGCGAAACCCTGAATCAGGCCCAAGGGGTGAGCGCTCGAGTGCTGCCGAGAGATTAACTGCATCTTTGCGGGCGCTCCCAATACTCGGTGTTGTTGGTGTTACAATAGGGGGCATGTACACGGGCTTCTTTACGCCAGTAGAGGCAGCATCGGTGGGCGCCTTTTTCACTTTTGTTGTTGCCATGCTTAGAGGATCCTTAAGCTTGCAAGCCTGTAGGAATGTGATCCTCCAAACTATGAGTGCGACAGCCACAGTATTCCTAATACTGATTGGAGCCTTTTTATTCATCCCCTTTATGTCACTAACAGAGCTGCCAAGCCTGGTAGTTATCTTTTTAACATCACTGCCAATTGGCGAACTAGGAATACTTTTAGTCATCATACTGGCATACATGGTACTTGGCATGTTCCTAGAATCTGTGGCGATGCTAGTACTGACCATTCCAGTCGTTATTCCAATTGCGATGGGGCTTGATTGGGATCTAATCTGGTTTGGGATAATTGTCGTAATTGTATTAGAAATGGGCATGATCAGCCCACCGGTGGGTATTAATGTGTTTGTTGTAAAATCAATCGCCCCAAGAGTGCCTATGGCTCAGATTTTTTGGGGAATTATTCCCTTTTGGTTTGCGATGCTCGCAATGATCATTCTGCTAATTATGTTCCCAAAACTAGCTCTTTATCTACCGGAAACATTAGTTGCGCGATAAGTTGGCTAATGGCAGTGAACCCAAAACCCAATTTTTTGATTAGTTCTGAACGTACCGCCCCTCGCTGATTGCTTCCATCAGCTTGCCAATGACGGGTTAGAGTGAACTAGCGTGAACAAATTTTAGCCAAGAGTTTCCGCATGAGTAAGATCATATCCGCTGTAGCTAATTAGATCACTCACGGTGAGGTTAGCCTGGCGCTTTTCAAAAACCTCAATGTACTCAATCATAGTATTGGCATGCTCTCTCATCATCCCCTCTGCACGAACACCATCTCCTTTTTCAATAGCTTCAAAGATTACCTTGTGCTGTGAATTGCCCAACTGAAGCCTAAAAATACCGCGTTCAACTCCATCTGGTGATGATAAGGTATGGCGATCAAAGACCATTGCTCCAACACCGAGCATTGGCAAATGACTAATCCGATCGCAAGAAAAGCGTACAAATCCATTACCGCAATTCTCTAATATCGCTCGGTGAAAGTTGGCATTCTGAACTTGCATACTTTTTAGAGTTTTCTCCTCTAAGTTTCCTAACTTAATTAGACGGTCAATCTCATCGATTGCGCCACCAAGCTGGCCTAGAACAGTCGATCGATTGTCTAGCTGGGCAGTCAGACGTGCTGCCAAAGATTCCAAGTGGCCTCGCACCTGCACGGCTTGCAAGATATCAGCAACAGTTGGAGAATGAACAAAATAGCCCCTCC
>CAXQZM010000103.1:0-20453 GCA_964228455.1 Alphaproteobacteria bacterium
AGTATTCATGGTGGAATTCCAAGCCATATTCGCCATGTACATAAACAAAGTGTCTATTTTGTATGGATCACCTGCATGAGCATTGGAAATCACCATATGCATCATCCCGTGAGCTGATAAAGGGTGTTCCCAAGTAAATGCTTTATCGATCCGCTGCGCACTACCATTGGCATCGAGGCACAAATCTTCTGGCCCTCTTGGATAACCCAAGTGTGGGCCACCCAGGGGTTTGCCAGGAGAACTTTCTGCATGCGGCTTTGGATGAAGCGTGTGATGCTTTGGGTATGGTGGTTTAAACCGAAAACCACCGGGCACCTCAACAGAGCCAAGCAATATCTGTAGTAAATGCAATGCGCGACAGGTCTGAAAGCCATTGGAATGTGCTGAAATTCCTCGCATTGCATGAAAGCTGACTGGACGTCCGATCATCTTCTCATGCTTTACGCCTCGAAAATCAGTCCATTCCTGGTTAATTTCGATAGCTTCTTCAAATGCCACGCGAGCCAACTCAGCAGCAATCGACCTAATCCTGTCCTCAGAAATCCCACAGCGGCCTGCTACATTTTCTGGCGAGTACTCGTCCACCAAATAGGTCCGAACGATTTTTTGAAATACAGTGCTGCATGTCTTACCATTTACATCAACAGTTCCAACTAAATCGATGTCTATATTGGATTTATTGTAAGGAACAGCATTACCAGTAGTGCGGTCGCGCACTAAAAACTTTCCCTCATCATCCTTAATGAATAGCCCTGTATCGGGATCCAAAAGACAAGGCGCATTCGTTCGATCGCGAAGATACTCAAGATCAACTTTACCTGCAGAAATTAACTCTCGCACGAGAGATAAAATAAACAACCCATCAGTCCCAGGTGTAATCCCCACCCATTCATCTGCGATAGCGTTGTAGCCTGTGCGAACTGGATTTACCCCAATAACTTTCGCTCCTCGTTCTTTTAGGCGACCTAATCCCATCTTGATGGGGTTAGAGTCATGATCTTCTGCAACACCGAAAATCATGAAAAGTTTAGAACGCTCCCAGTCTGGCTGACCAAACTCCCAAAAAGCGCCACCCATAGTATAGATACCGCCCGCCGCCATGTTTACTGAACAAAAGCCGCCATGCGCAGCATAATTCGGCGTGCCAAAAGCTTGTGCCCATAAGCCCGTAAAGGACTGTGACTGGTCCCGACCGGTAAAAAATGCGAGTTTCTCAGGTTCTTTTTCTCGCAATGGCTTCATCCAAGATACAGCTATATCGAGGGCTTCGTCCCAAGAAATTTCCTCAAACTCACCTGAGCCACGAGGCCCAACTCGTTTTAAAGGAGCGCGTAATCTCGCAGGTGATAGGTGCTGCATAATACCAGCTGAGCCTTTTGCACACAGAACACCTTGGTTAACTGGGTGGTCCTTATTGCCCTCAATGTACTTGACCTGTTCATCTTGTATGTGGACGTTTATGCCGCAACGACATGCACACATGTAACAAGTAGTCTGCTCAATACGATCACTAACTTTTGGACTGGTATTAATGGTTGGCTGATTCATAGTATTTATCCTGTTAGGCGACCACAACTTCAGTCTCAGCCTATCGATTTATGAAATCTGTAAATTGGCTATTGTTTTTCGTCAAGTGAAGACTGGGTAACCTTTTACCCTTTGCTGCGCTGATATTATGCGCCCCTAATCGAAAACAGCCAGGGTTAACCAAGTCGCAGCAATCGCTGCCGTATCGAAACCTTCAATTTCAACTAAGGTTTCAAGCGTATACAAAAGTTGGCCTGGAGCTCGCTTGTTTACGCCAGCAAGAGTAAAGCGCCCTCGCACACGGCCATTGCTTGGCACAGGGGCTAAAAATCGAATCTTATCAAATCCATAATTAATATACATCTTCTGACCTGGTTGCATTGGCATAACCTCTGGCGCCATTGTTGCAGTCAAGGAGAGGGTCAGATAGCCATGTGCAATTGTGCCTCCAAATGGCCCATCAATAGCTGCAAGAGGGTCGACATGAATAAACTGGTGATCCCCTGTCACATTTGCAAATGCATCGATCTTGGCCTGATCTATTTTGTACCAACTTGAAACGCCCAAAACCTGGCCAATTTTGGCGCGCTCGCGATCAATTATTTTATCAATTTCCATGCCACCTATCTACGCAATCAATATTCGTAATGACAGGAGTTAATCTTTAAATGCGCTCAATTCTTAGATAGTCTTTTTTTGCACCGCCCTGGTGCTGATATAGCAATAGACAACAACACCTGCCTTTTATAGTGGAGCTGGGTAATCGAGAGGTTGTGACAAACTTCCTCTTCGTTCACGTCTCTAGGCGGTCGGCTGCTTTAATCTCTCCTCCAAAGCTACTGACCGCCCTCCCTTAATTTAGCGACTAAATACAGCCCGGGGCCCTAAGAATAGCTGGTGTAATCATATTTCGCGGGCGGAAACTAAAGCCTCCCCCCGTTATTAACTCTTTAGATCAAAAATCTTCATCCATTTCACCCAGGCGCTCCGAGAGTAGATCAATAAACTTTCGCACCTTTAAGGGTAGAAACCGGTTGTCGGGATAGATCGCATAAACACCGCGCTCAGGGAGCAATTTATAATTGGGAAAAAGGTGAATAAGTCGCCCCTCTTTGATATGTTCATTCACCGAAAAAGAGGGAACTCTTGCGTACCCAATTCCTGTTAAAACACTCTCAGTGAGCATTGCGATACTGTTTGCATAGATTGCTGGCGTCAGATGAATAGCCTCCTCCTTGCCGCCAGGCGATTTGAAGCGCAGCGAAAGTCCTGACGCTGTATTTGTATAATGAACAGCGGGAATATATCGCAAATCCAAAGGCCTGGCTGGCATTCCGAACCTGCCTATAAAATCCGGACTAGCACAAATTTTGGCGGGGAAGCCGCATAAGCGCTTCGCGATGAGACCTGAATCTTCAAGTGCACCTATTCGGATGATCAGATCAAACCCCTCCTCAACTAAATGCACTCGTTTATCATTAAATTCCACATCAACAATCACCTCTGGATAAAGGCGCGCATATTCTGCAATCGGGCCCACAAGGAAACGCTCGCCAAAAGCCATTGGCGCATTGATCTTTAATTTTCCCGATGGCTTTTCCTGCCCTTCAGATAATTGGTCAAGAAGGCCAGAGATTTCATCGCCACCTCTATTCAGCGCATCAACTAACTGCCTGCCTGCCTCGGTAAGCGAGACTATTCTTGTCGTTCTGTGAAAAAGTACCAATCCCAGTCTCTGCTCAAGGAATTTAACTTGCTTGCTAACAGCCGCTCCAGAAACCCCGAGCGCGCTTGCAGCTTTGGAGAAACTTCCGTGATTGGCAACCTCTCGAACCATTTCATAGCCATTTGAAAAAAGCATAATTGATAACTCTTTGTTAATAATAAATTAATTTTTATCTTATTAATAATAATTAGTAAATTAATTATGTCAGACATGGAAATTTAAACGGCTGGAAGAGAGGAAAGTCTTATGAGTGAGTCTCCAACGTGCAGATGCGGTCGGTCTCCAACAGGAAATTGTGTTGGCTGGCACAACCTGTCTGAAGAGGAATATGAAAATAAGAGGGCCACTTATGAGGCAAAGCAAGCTGAGAAGGCTCAGACATAAGCTCAAATGAGCGATACCGCCCCTCATTACTCATTAACTTCATGGCTAAAAGGTAAAATAATATGCAGTATCTAAAACCACTTTTATCTCTTATTGAGATTTTTTCAGCACCATTAGGTCGAGTGCTTATTGCACTGATCTTTCTAATTTCTGGTCTGAACAAAATGAGCAATTACGCAAATACTGCCGGTTGGATGGACGCAATGGGAGTTCCAGGCGAACTCTTGCCTATAGTTATTGCGCTAGAGTTCTTTGGTGGATTAGCCATTATTGCAGGTTGGCAAACAAAGATTGTATCTTTTCTTCTGGCTGGTTTCTGTCTGCTATCAGCAGTCATATTCCACAATAATCTTGGAGATCAGAATGAAATGTTCCATTTCATGAAAAATATTTCTTTAGCTGGTGGTTTTTTGTTTTTGACAGCAAATGGTGCTGGAAAATTCTCGCTAGACAAAAACAAAATAGGCCCGACGACATAATCCTAATAAGGCAACTTGTCGTTTTATAAGGGCGACTAATATAGAAGACACCTGATTGAAGAAGATTTACAAACATGTCCATTCGACCCGTCTCGACTATGAAATACGCCCAAGCAACCATGGAAGGAGCCGGTGTGCATCTGCACCGGGCATTTGGATTTGGTGACCCTAGTGCACACGACCCTTTCCTTCTATTTGATGATTTCCGAAACGATGAGCCTGAAAAATATCAGCCTGGGTTTCCATGGCACCCGCACCGAGGCATTGAAACTATCACTTACGTGCTAAACGGGACGATCGCACATGCGGATAGCCTAGGTAATGAGGGAGATCTAAATGGTGGAGACGTCCAGTGGATGACTGCGGGTAGTGGCATACTTCATCAAGAAATGCCAAAAGGCAACTTGGTTGGACAGATGCATGGCTTCCAACTCTGGGCCAATCTCCCGTCGAGCCTTAAAATGACTGCGCCACGGTATCAGGACATTCAATCAAAGGATATACCAGTCATCACCGAAGATGACGGCACAACCGCGAAAATTATAACTGGTGAGTTCTGGGGTAAACGCGGACCTGTAGATGGTATTGCAGCGGATCCACTCTACTTGGATATCTCAGTGCCTGCTAATGTAAAGCGGAGATTTAAAGTGGATACTTACCGAAATGCTTTTGCCTATATTTTTGCTGGATCAGGAAAATTTACTGATGCTTCAGACCCATATGGCGTTAGGCTGGAAAAAGAAGTTATGGGTGAAGAAGTTAACATCCGAGACCTCTCCGGTAACCGCACCCTGGTAAACTTCGGCACTGGTGATGAAATCGAAGTAGCCGCGGGACCTGAAGGCATGCGCTTTTTATTAGTGGCAGGAACTCCAATCCAAGAGCCGGTTGCTTGGCATGGGCCGATTGTCATGAACACACGCGAAGAATTGGTGCAAGCGTTCAAAGACCTGAACAATAATACCTTCATAAAATCGCAACACTAAGTTGATTCTATCTGGGCAGGGCTTTGTAGGAAAAGCGATCAGCATCTGCATTCCAACTCCAACAAAAAGATTAAAACTTTCATCACGCGGTTAAAGGAAAAAGTTAGTAAAATGGGACTTTTAGTAGACGGAAAATGGGTTGATCAGTGGTACGACACCCGCATAACAGGTGGGCGCTTCGTTAGGAAAGAAGCACCTTTCCGATCATGGGTTACATCAGATGGATCAGCTGGACCAAGCGGATTAGCAGGCTTCAAAGCCGAGGCCGGTCGTTACCAACTCTATGTGTCGTACGCCTGCCCGTGGGCTCATCGCACTCTCATTTTTAGAGCGCTTAAAGGACTTGAAGAACTGATTGATGTTTCAATCGTCAATTGGATTATGCATGAAAATGGCTGGACGTTCGAAGAGCAGGTAGGTGTTATTCAAGATCCCGTGAAGAACGCGCGATTCATGCATGAAATATATACGACGGCAAAGCCAGACTATACCGGGCGGGTAACTGTGCCTGTGTTATTTGATAAGAAAAAGAGCACAATTGTTTCAAATGAAAGCTCTGAGATAATTCGTATGTTTAACTCTGCTTTTGATGGAATTGGTGCAAAAGAGGGTGATTATTATCCTGAAAACTTGCGAGCGGACATCGATCAACTGAATAAGCGGATCTATGAAACCATCAATAACGGCGTTTACCGCGCTGGGTTTGCGACCAACCAGGAGGCCTATGAGGAAGCAGTATATCCTCTGTTCGAAAGCCTGGATTGGGTCGAAGGCATTCTCGCTGACAAACCTTACTTGGCTGGAGAAATAATCACAGAGGCCGACTGGCGTTTGTTCACCACTTTAGTCAGGTTTGACGCAGTCTACGTCCGTCACTTTAATTGTAATATCAAACGGATAGCCGATTATCCTTATATCAGTTCTTACCTCAAAAAACTATACGAATGGCCAGGCGTAAAAGAAACCGTGCGCATGGACCATATTAAGGGTCATTATTTTGAAAGTCATAAAATGATTAACCCTACGGGCATAGTTCCCGTAGGACCAGACCTGCCATTTATGACTTAGCACTTTTTGAGATTATGACGCCAGCGAGCCCTGTTGTCAGCTCACTATTCACTAACATCAGAAACGTAATTTCTCTCGCAGGCATTCTTAGTTACAGAGAGCCGGAGAGTAGGTTGTAATGTACCCCCCGCTCAGCGTAGAGGTTGCAGTCTTGACCAAAGCTTTGTTGGCGAACTAACAAGCTCAAGCGACTAAGGGGGAACAAATATGACGGCCATGTCCGACTACTGGCTTGAGAAAGCTGCGCGGTTAAATTGGATCAAAAAACCTAGAAAGGCTGGAGATTTTGATTTTGGAAATGGCTCAGGGACTGATGTTCAGATCAAGTGGTTTGAAGATGGAGTTTTAAATGTATCTGTTAACTGCCTTGATCGACATATCGATGCTGGTCGAGGTGATGAAACGGCAATTATTTGGGAAGGCGACGACCCAAAACATGATCTACACATAACATATAATGAAGCATTGGAAGCGACCGCTCGTCTCGCAAATGGGTTGAAACAAATTGGGGTAAAACGTGGAGACAGGGTAACACTCTACATGCCTATGGTCCCTGAAGCAGCTTATGCCATGCTCGCCTGTTCTCGATTAGGTGCTGTGCATTCGGTGGTATTTGGCGGCTTTTCGCCAGATGCACTAGCTGGCCGCATAAACGACTGTGAATCTGAATGGGTAATAACAGCAGATCAGGGTTTACGGGGCGGAAAAGCTATTCCCCTCAAAAGTAATGTAGATAAAGCACTCCTATCTTGCCCAGACGTAAAAGGGGTGGTCGTCGTCTCCGGAGAAGGCAGCGGCGCTCAGTTAAAAAAAGGAAGGGATCATGACTACGCTGCTCTAATATCGGAGCAGTCAACAATTTGCCCGCCAGAGGAGATGAATAGCGAAGATCCATTGTTTATTCTTTATACTTCTGGATCAACAGGGAAGCCTAAGGGGGTTCTTCATACGACTGGTGGATATCTAACGTACGCAGCTCACACACATGAGCATGTCTTTGGCTACAAACCAGGAATGGTTTATTGGTGCACGGCTGACGTTGGCTGGATTACTGGCCACTCCTATATGATCTACGGGCCACTAGCCAACGGCGCCACCACACTTCTTTTTGAAGGCATTCCCACTTACCCTGATGCAGGTCGGTTCTGGGCCGTTTGTGAGAAGCATAGCGTAGAAATTTTCTATACCGCACCAACAGCAATTAGAGCCTTGATGCGCGAAGGAGACGGTTTCGTTCAAAGGTATGATCTATCATCATTAAAGGTTCTCGGAACAGTGGGCGAGCCGATTAATCCAGAGGCTTGGAGCTGGTACAATCGCACAGTTGGCAATAACCGTTGTCCAATCGTCGACACTTGGTGGCAGACTGAGACAGGGGGCATATTGATATCCCCTACTCCGGACACACCTGGCATTAAACCCGGTGCTGCAATGACCCCATTACCTGGAATATCTCCAGTTCTTGTAGATAACGAAGGGAATGAAATAGGCTGGGAACCTGGGAGCGACATTAGTGGAAATCTATGTATAAGCGCCTCCTGGCCGGGCCAAATGCGCTCAGTTTATGGTGATCACAATCGATTTGTGGATACTTACTTTAGCCAGTTCCCTGGTCTCTATTTCACCGGAGATGGCGCTCGCCGCGACCCAGACGGTCACTATTGGATTACCGGACGTGTTGATGACGTACTCAACGTTTCCGGTCACCGCTTGGGTACCGCTGAGATTGAGAGCGCACTTGTATCACATTCACTAGTCGCTGAAGCCGCTGTTGTTGGCTACCCGCATGATATAAAGGGGCAAGGCATCTACTGTTACGTAACCTTAAACGCAGGGGAGGAGGGCTCCAAGCATCTCTCACGCGATCTTCGCGATTGGGTGCGTGCGGAAATAGGGCCGGTTGCTACACCAGACTTAATTCAATTCGCACCAGGTCTTCCAAAAACGCGCTCCGGAAAGATAATGAGACGTATTTTGAGAAAAATCGCAGAGAACGACTTCAGCAATTTAGGAGACACATCTACATTAGCTGATCCCACGGTTGTTGATGATTTGATTGCCAATCGGACGAATGGGGGCAGATGAGGTTTTGTTAAATGAGCAAGCCGCTGAGCGCTGACTCTCTCGCAGACAAAAACCTGTTGGTTTGCAACCCAAACCAATCTGATAGAACTCTTTCATACAGTGATCGATAGTCCATAGTGTATTGAATATCGCCATCCTGAAGGTTGTCTAGATCTGGGTGTTGTCCCCAGAGCCCACCGCGCACTCGTCCACCCATAACAAAGTGGGGCGCAGCTGTTCCATGATCTGTTCCTTGAGAATTGTTCTCTTCTGCGCGACGCCCAAACTCACTATATGTCATAACAAGAGTCTGATCCCACTGAGCAAGTGATTTAAGCCCCCTTCTCAAACCTGCCAGCGCTTGACCTAAATCACGAAGCTTTCGAGAGTGGCGGCCATTTTGGTACTCGTGTGTATCAAATCCACTGATTTGAACCTTTAGGACTGGCGTTTCAATATTATGTGCTATGAGATGCAGAGCGAGACCCATTTGCCGCCCAAGATCTCCTCCCCCAATGTTTGCATTTACCGTAGGCTTAGCCTGCGCTAGCTTAGCGCTTATATTTGACATTGCCGTATCCAAAGAATTCGCGCGAGACAATAGTTCACCTAGCGCTGAATTATCTGATGCAGTCCCATTAAATTCAAAGGTTCTGTTTGATGATGATAATTCCGTTAACTGGCTGAGTGACGTTAGAGATATCCAAGTGCCGTCACTCGCAGCGAAGACCCCCATGCCCCCATCTAAACTGATACCATGAACATCTAAATCTGATTGGTTGAGAGATAACACGTCGTCAGTAAGCCAACCAGTTCTCCCAGCGCGATTGCCGTCTCCCCCTGACTCCCAAAGCGCGATGCTTTTAAAATGCGAGCGGCTTTGACCTGGATACCCTAAGCCCTGGACCACGGCAAGATCGCCATCCTGCCAGCATGGCAGGAGTGGACTTAAAGAACCATGAAGACCCTGCCAGTCATTAATCAAAATTAAGTCACTGCGATCCAACGCTATATTAGGGCGCAAATTATAGTATCGATCATGTCCAAACGGAACCAACGTGTTGAGTCCATCATTAGCACCTGAGAGCTCAACCAGAATTAGTCTCCGTCCAGTTGATCTGGAAGCTTCAGCTAAAGTCCACGGTGCAAGTGGAATAGAGAGGCTTGCGCCTATACCACCTATGAAAGATCGCTTACTAATCATTGAATTCCCTTACTTTAGCTGAAAACGAGCATCTCTAATCAGTTCAGAGAACGTACGATAACTTGATTGCGATTCTGCGCTTGCGATGAACCGAGAAAGCGAAAGATCATTAACCATTTGAGGCTCCTGAGTCTGCCAATTTGGATTTTCTTCAATCCCACATAGGAAACACAAATCACCTGAACTAATCCCCATCATCATCCCCATTTCTACATTTTGAGTCCTAGACGCCAAAATCGTAAGGGTGGGCCGTGTATCTTGGGACTTATAGCGCGTTCTTGGCAACGTATCGGAAATATTCTCGAATACTGGATCCCACATAGCCAACATATTTTCGTTTAATCTACGCCTGGCATTTCTACCCTGCTTAGAAGCTTCGTAAATATCTGGAATAGCCGCCCATAAAGCATTAACAAAATTTCGCTGCTGAGCTCCCAGTTCATAATATTGGGACTCAGATCTGTTGGAAGATCTATAATTGAGTGGAAACTCCACTTCGCGCTTTCCATCATCTCTAATATTTGAAGAAGTGGGCCATCGAAAGTCGAAACAGTCCGGAAAACAGCGATTTTCGCGGATATGTAAAGCATAATCTCGAGTACCGTTATAATTGCCCCTTTGAATTTCAAGTTGCATCGCATTTATGCGAAGCTGTCCGTAACGAATTTCACTCAGCTCAAACTGAATATTTTGGGGCCTGTTTCTACTACCCCAGTTATAAGAGACTCTATCTACGGCGAGACCGAGGCCTCCCCTGCCATCTACTTCATTGCTCGCAGTTAAAGATATAGGTTCCTTAAGAAATAAAATACCAGAACAGTACATCTCTCCAGGTGTAGCATTTCCGCGAGAACATGTGACTTGCTCTCCGTCAGCGGCAAAGTACACATCCGATCCAACCTGAAGCCAATCAATAAAGAGGTTTCGGTCCCCACCATCACTACCACCTGGTCCACAGCAATGGTCATTGCTGTATACTATACGGAACATATCTGGCAGCTCAGAACTGCCATCAAATGGCAAGCTCAGTAACTGCCAATTCAGATCCGCAAGACTATCCACTCGACCAAACCTGCTGGTATCCCAGCCATTCTGGGCAATGATTTTTTCGGACCTCCAAACTGAACGTGACCGGCCATCAACGTCTGCAAATGCCTCTATAAAAAATTCAGGCGCACCCTCAAAATCCTCCGATCCATATCTCACACGAATGGTCTTTAGGTCCATATCTCCCCCCATCTCGTGAAAATTCTGTACGGCCATCCCCATATCTTCCATTGTATGATCTTGGATAAACGGCTTCATGCCATCAAAATCACTTAGGATTTGGGCTCTCGCCTGGAGTCTTGAGGGCGAAATCCAAGCAACGCCTCCTGGCCAGCCAGCTACATTAGGAGGCTCGAATAAGTGCTGACCTAGCCCAGCAAGCCTGCTTGGAATAGCCTGCCACCAATCGGGAAGAACGCCAGATGTTCGAATTGTTCCAATAATTAGATCAACCGGAGTTTTAACTATAGAAGCACGATTTTCCGGTGCCCAAAAGGCACTTGATGTCAAAGTTAATCGCATGAGAGTTTTGATATCATAGTCACTCTCAATCCAATCCTTCGAAATACGCTCGATTTCCTCGGGATTACTGTTGAATTCGGAAATATAGACCTTCCAGAAACGTCCGGTGATAAACTCCGCAGCAGCAGGCTGATCTAGCAAAATATCAATCACATCATCAGCCTTAAAACTTCCCCGCTCGCCCAAAATAGTCTTTGACCCACTGTCATGGTGCCATGGCGCAAATTCAAATTCAAAGCTTCGGAGCTCATTATATCCGTTACCAGTTAGCGCTCTCGCAACTTCTTTCACATCAATTTCAGTATAATTCCCTTCACCGAGGACGAATAGTTCCATGAGCTCTCGAGCGAGATTTTCATTTGGACCGTCTCGCCTATTATTGTTGTTGTCCAAGTAGTTTAACATGGCGGCGTCACGAACAATTTCTTGAAGTATTAAACGAAAATTGCTGGCACCAAATTTGCGAAACATATTGTGCTGATTTACAATTGGTAGCGCTTCCTGTTCGAGCGAAGAGTATTGTGTTGCAAACAAATTATGCCAGGTTAGCAATAGCCGCTCGCCTGCTGGTCGACTGGTCGATAACATTTCACGAACCCACCAGAGTCGAAACTCTCCCATTTCCTTATCCCGAGCAATTTCAAACGCTTGCCGATCCTCGTTTTCGTAATCCCATCTTTGAGAGTAGTTTACATAAGGGCCATCGACCCAACTTGGCTGCGGTAAAGTCGGAAAAGAAACATCAAGCTGTGAAATTATTACACTCACCGCGTGGCTTCTAGTTAAACCGACTAAGTCATTAATCTCACTTGGGTGAGCCCCGATGCCACTTCTGTCTAGTAAGTGACGCGCATCAGCAACAGACATGGGCTGCTGAAGATATGGCACTGCTGCTTCTCGGTTTTCCCATTGTCGGTTAAACTCATCAACCAGAGATAGCTTGTGAAGAAGGCTTAAATTCTGCCAACTATCGATGTCTTCTGAGGGCAAGGCTTCATTTAAAGCAGCTGCTGTCTTGGGGCCCCATAGCCCATCAATTGGCCCCGGGGCGTAGCCTAGAAGTGTCAACTCGCGCTGAAGCTGATCGACGGCTCTTACCTGTCCATAAACGCTTGCCGGAACAATAAGGCTCACGAAAATAGTTAATGCTATCAGATAGCCCTTAAACATACCCCACTATTAAACTTTATCTCCACTGAAGCAAACAGAAGTCTTAGCGCCTCCAGATAATACGCTGCGCAACGGCATACTTCCAAACAGTATCAACGGTAATACCTGCAATAGCCGATAGAGCAAAACCTTGTGTGCCAACATTTTCAAGATACGAAGACACACTAATATTACCCAAAATGCCAACGCTGCTAGCAACAGCAAAAAGGCCTAAGCCAATCCAGTACGGACGACCCGACAGTTTACGATCAGTAAAAGTTAACTTGTTGTTTAGGGCAAAGTTGGTCATCAAAGCCACCAAAGTCGCAAACAACTGCCCCTGCCAGAATGGTTCATCCGTTATAAACCCTCGAAAAGCAAGAAGAGCTGCAAAATGAACGGCAACACCACTCAAACCCACAACGCCAAAAGATATTAAACGCGCTGGCAGTATGTCAAAGGTAATTTTCTGGCCCAAGTAGGTTAAAAACTGCCAAATAGTCGCAGAATCTAATTTTGATTCACCTTCGATCCGCTTTGCAAATTTAAAGCCAACTTCCGACACCTTGAGCGCTCGATCAACAAATAAAATATCAAACAATATTTTGAAACCAGAATCGCTCAGCTTTGGAACAAGGGACTGAAATTTCTCAGTATTTATAGCAAAAAATCCTGTCAAAGGATCTGCCACTGATTTTCCAAGAATCGTAGCTGTTGCTTTTACCCCAAAGCTAGATAGCCTTTGGCGCAGAGGCGAAGACAGCCCATCTGTGCTACCACCCTCTGCAAAACGTGATCCTAGAGCTATGTCGGCTCCCTTGTCTAACTCTTCCAACAGTGCGGGGATAATTGTCTCGTCATGTTGGAGATCAGCGTCCATAACAACTATCCTTCTACCCATAGCTGCCTGTGCTGCATCAATACATGCAGCAGAGAGTCCCCTTCGGATAAATCGCCTAAGCACGCGCACATTACCTTGCTGTTTAGCTAATGCATGGGCGTGGGCCCAAGTCTGATCAGGACTGTTGTCATCTGCAATTAAGACTTCATACTTTAGACCTTCTAAAGCAATGTCTAGACGCTTACAGAGAACGCGGATATTTTTTGCCTCATTGTAAGTGGGCAAAATTATCGTGAGGTCGTAAAAATAATCCATTGGCCACAGGCGTTATAGATAAATCCGGATGGATCAATAGCGCAGCTGACTTCGCGGGTTATCGATTAGTCTACCGAAAGAATACGCGTATACCCTATCAGGGCCAACTATAAGCTTTCCGCTTTCAAGAACTTCATGAAACAGACTTTGGGGTGGAAATTTCTGCCCGCGAACAACTACAATTGCCAAGCCTCCACCGAGTTGGAGGTCTGGCCAAAGAAAATCATAATGATTCGATCGAGAACTCATATTGAGTGCTGGCAGGATGGTTCTGGAGTTAGCCTCACCTTCCAAAACAAGGTCAAACCCATTTTCTGCCGCACGCGAGTAGTTAAGCAAACTCGCATCTTGATAGCGATTGGCTAACAATAGAACATCTTCTTGGTACTGAAACTCAGTTTGAGTTTTCAGCCGGCTAAGCTGGTGATAAACTTCTGGCCACACTATGGCAGGGTAAGTATTTGCCGCTGACATACCTACACTGCGAATACTGAGAACCGCGATAACCAGGAATGAAATAATAACACTCCCGCTGAGCTGGACCCAATAACGCTTTTCGAACGCGCTTGGCAAAAACAATATTAGTCCAAGATGGAAGGCCGGTATAGCCCATTGCAGCTGAAGCCCCGCCCGAAAAGCCATACCAAAATAAAGCAGACTTATACCTAGAAAAAGCGCCATTAACTCCCGAGGCTCAATAATTTTGAACCACTGATTTTGTTTAAAACTTGCGCCAAGTATTGGACCGAGAACCAAAATGTAACCAGCGAGAAGCCCAGCTACCGAAGCCCAACCAAAATTGCCACCAAACGCATTTAGCTGCTGATATGTCATCATGATCCAATCATTCTGACTATTCCAATAGAGAGTCGGCAATCCCGCAATGATGATTATCAATAAGCCAATCCATGGCTTAACACTATTACTTAAATCCGCACGCAACCGAGGACTAAATATGCAAATAAGTCCAAATAACGTAACTAAGGGAACCATTGTTGCCTTCCCTAATATGGCGCCACCAAAAAATATCCCTGCCCAAATCCATGCATCTTGTCTGCTCTGCTCATAGCGCCTTTCCGGGCCCAATAACCTACATATTTGCCAAAGTGCTAATGCATAAAATGGAGCGTAAATAGAATCTGGGACCCAGAGTAAGTGATTCAGTTGAACTGGAATTAATCCTAGGACAACAGCAAAGACAAATGCGCCTCCAAAATATTGTCGCGTAGCATGACTAGCCAATTCTTCTGGCAGAAGGCGTAGACAGGCAGCCAAACTAGATAACCCAGTTATCACTGAGAGCACGCCATTAAGTGCTCGAAACCCTGAAATCTCTGGTCCTGCTATATTCAACCACAACCAACCCAGCCACCCAATGCCAGCCGTATGGTCAAAGTAGCTCAAAGACGGAACAAATGCCCATGTCCAGTAGTATGCTTCATCAGGCGCGATACCTACTGGAAGCAACAAGACAAATCGGATCGCAGCTATCGCGATAAAAAGTGCTAGCGCAGATCGATAGACGGGTTGAATATACATGTGAAACACGCTCGTCATTAAACTCAGAAAGTCAACATTCTTATTGCTAGATTAACTCCTTCAACTAATATGAAGTTCATGCTTTTTTATCTGAGCAAACATCTAGCATTGCAGGTCCTGGCCCTTACCGTGACCGCAGCTGCTGCACTGATAATCTTTCCTGAAATCGACCTTGCCATTTCTTCCTTTTTCTACGATCCAAACGCTAGTGGATTTTGGTTAGCAGAATTAGCTATTCTTAATTTGATTAGGGATTTTATTAAATTTATAATCGGACTATTCTTCTTGGGGTCCATTGCTGGATATTCCGTTAGCTGGCTGTTAAAGAACCCACTAATCACGGATATAAGGAAGAGCTTTGAGGTCATCTTCCTGAGCTTTGTTTTGGGAGCGGGTGTTCTTGCGAATGCAATGTTGAAAAACCAATTTGGCAGAGCACGGCCTGCGGACGTTGAACAATTTTCCGGAGAAAAAATCTTCACACTACCGTTCCAAGTTACTAATCAATGCGAGACAAATTGTTCTTTCGTATCTGGTGAGGGATCCGCCGTAACTGTAGTTTTTTTGTCTTTTCTCCTTGTTCAATGGGTTCGCACAAAAGGTAAAATTTTTCGTGGATCGCTCAACTTAAGCTTGTTCGCATTCGTATCTTTAATTTCCTCAACTGGAGTAGTCTTACGAATTATAAAAGGACGTCACTTTTTTTCAGACTCCCTATTTGCAATCTTATTAATGTTGCTCGTTTTTGTCTGTATTCTCGCCCTGCCAAGGTATCGGCACTTGTGCCCACCCTTCACTGGGTTTGTGAGATCGCCGAGATAGTTAGGGAAAAATAAGGACATGTCCCGCGGTCCAGCAAAAAGCGCTCTTTGCTAATGAGCTCAAACCCTTCAGCTATCCATTGTTCGGGGAGAAAATCATCTCCCGGATCGAGACTAACCAGCACGCCTTCCTCTAAAATCTGTGATCTAGCAAACTGAAAATGACGTTGATCAGTGCTTAGCACCGAAACTAGACTGTTCGGCCCAAGAGCAATACTAATGTAACCTGCCTGAAGCCAATTTGGCGCGTAAATGCGAGGTGCATCAGGCAGCAATCCACTCCGGTCTAATCCATTCCGCAAAGTTTCAATTTTGATCTGGGGACTAGTCTGATCCCAATCAGCAATCTCACAATTAAGTGCAAGCACACCACCATGCATGTGGAGGCCGATAAGCAAAACTATGAGTTGTTGAGCCACCACAGAAACCCAAACCAAAACAGTTATCCAAACTCTTCGGACGTGAGAAAAAGCAGATGCAGCGAAAGCAAGTAAAGCAAGCCAAGACGGAACCGGCCAATGAGGCAAACTCCCTGGCGAAAAGATAAATATTAGATTGAAAAAAATTACGCCAAAAAGCCCTGTAACCAGCATCAAGCGGTACACTGGATTCTGCCAAATTTCAGATGAAAATGCGGATCTAATCATCAAAATAAGGAGTGCCGGTCCTAGATATAGGCCCTGAGCAAGTAGTAAAACTACAAAGCTACCAAAACTAACATCTTGGCCAATACGACCGCTTTGAAAGGACAAAGATGACCAATCATGGTTCATATTCCATAACAAAGCCGGGAGGCCGCCCACGAGAGCTAATACAAAAGCAAGCCAAAAACCCGGACTATATAACCAGCTATGACTTTTGGGAGTAACAATAATCCATATCAAAACAGGAAAAATCACAACTACCGCTTGATACTTTGATGCGAATGCCACTGCCAGAGCGGCACCTGCTATCGCCCATGTCCAAATGCCTAGAGGCTGACCGTGACCAAACACGGCAAGTGCTCCATGAACCAAAATCATGAAGAACCAGGACAAGCCAAAGAAAAGAATGCTATCGGGTAAAGCTTCGATACCAGTAATAGCACCAGCCCAAGACATTCCAAACAGTGCAACTCCTATTCGCGCGCTATAAAGCCCAAAAATTGGATAGATAAAACCAGCGAAACCAAGCAATGTTAACGAGCCAAGGAAGATAATTGGTAACCGTATGCCGATTTCATTCCATCGACCGAGCAATGCCTCTGATGCCGCAGCCAACCAGAAAGATAATGGTGGGTGGTCGAAATAACTTAGCGAAACCTCACGACCCATAGTCAGTCCATATGCACCGTCTACGGTAAACGGAAGCACTGCAGCAAGAACTAACCTCCACGCCAAAAAACCACATAACAGCGCCCGGATCCATGGATCTTGGCATACGCGGATTAAGCTGTTCAGGAACGAGGTGGAAGCCATTGCTTTATCTCTGGAGAACCTAGCTGGACCAGTAGTATCAAACTTGACCCCAGCGCAACCCAAGCCACGATTAGGTGGCCGAGCTGCATTATCGCACCTGCACCTAATAGTACGAAAAATAGCGCGCCTAACCAGCGCGTAATTGGCAAGTTAGTAATAGAAGTTTTGCCAGCAAAGGCTCTCGCAATAGCTAAACCAATCATTCCTGAAAAATAACCCAAACTTGAACCAAGAGCTACGTCCATTGGCCAGTGTGCACCCACAACCGACCGAGAGACCCCAACGATAATCGCAATAAGCAAAGCCAATAAGATAATTGTCCAACTTCTGGCCCTCACGGGGCTACTGCACGCGGTGAACACGATCGCGGTCAGGCACGCAAAAATACTCATGGTGTGACCTGACGGTGTAGACGTCGCGGAGGTTAAGGCTTCACCTATGACAATGATCCTATCTTCTTCCAAAATACCTGCAGGTCGAGTGATGTCGAAAAAATCTTTCGTCAAACGTGATAGCAGTGCAGTTGGCAATATCGTCCAAATCAGAGCCACCATCGCACCTCGCTTTACCATTAAAGCAACAACACCAGCTATCGGGAGAAGAACATAACCACTCCCAAGTTCTGTAATATTCTCCCAACCATACGGCCAAATATTGGCGAGCAAGTTGAGGCTTTGAAAACTAACTGAGTTTGCAGCAAAATAGGCCCCTGGATTGGTTGCAAGAAGAGACACGGATAATACCACAAAAAAAGATACCAAAGAGAGCACCAAATGGATGCGCATTAAATATTTCCTCGCACTAACCGAAGATCCTTTTTTTCAGCCTAGTTAAGGACCAATTTTACAGCACCTAAATCCATTTGACTGTAAGATCCATCAAAGAAATAGACCAACTTAAAAGCCAGCATATTATTCTGTGCTAGTTGTGCTTATTTAGACTTGGCAGCTATGGCCGCTAACTTGATCAACTTACCACGTTATACGCACCGGAGACATTGCCCAAACCATAACCGCCTCATGCTCCAAACTGGCATTGCGGAACCGATGCGAGATAACCGAAGGGTAAGAAAAACTATCACCCTCATTTAGCGTAATTAGTTCCTCTCCAAGAGCAACTTCAACGGTACCTGAGAGTATAAGCGCATGCTGCTCCCCATCAAAACTATAGCCTTCACTCAGTTCAGGGGGCTGACCTCGTCCTGGAGGAAATCGTGATAAAATCATGTAACATGAGCCGGATAATGTGCTTGATAACAGTTGATCGCTAAAACCTAACTCATCCTCAGACCTAGTATACATTTCAGACAATGCGCGTCGATTATTTGATCTTACAACATGCTGGCGCTCTAATTGACCTGAGCCCTGCTGAGTCGGGAAAAACCAATGCGGATCCACCATTAGTGCCGCGCTGATTTCCGTTAACAATTCATCAGATACTTTCGCCGTTCCACGCTCAATCCTGCTCAAATAAGCTACCGAGCATGAAACCAAATTTGATAACGCATAAAGCGTAAAACCCCTTGCTTTTCGGACCTCTCGAATTTCACTCCCAAGACGATGGAGGTCGGTTCTATTTGGTTCATTGGTCATAAAATTTAGCTAATATTTTTCGATTGTAATTTCGAGTAAAACCGTCAATAGTTGAAAAAATAAGAAAAATTCAACTAATCTTTTTGTTTGGGAGGGAAAAACTATGCGATTTGATTTGATTGCAAATTTTAGCCCCGGAGAGACTATCCCTTGGATACGTACATTAGAGATGATCTTGGAACAGTGCGCTCTCGCTGAGCAAGCTGGCTTCACTACAGCCTGGTTTACGGAGCATCATTTCGCGCATAATGGCTACATGAATGCTCCGCCCAACCCCATTCAAATGGGAACTTACGTCGCCGCTCATTGCAAAAAGTTGCGAGTTGGAACTGCACCTATTGTTTTACCCGATTGGCATCCGCTGCGTGTCGCAGAAGATGTAGCAATGCTAGACAATATGACCGCGGGTAGAGTGGATTTTGGAGTTGCAAAAGGGATCAATGAACGCTCCACTATTCAGTTTAACAAAGATGCTGATCGACGTGACAATGACAAAGTTATGCGCCTTTATCAGGAGAGTCTCGATATTATTCTCAAAGCTTGGACCAACGATGCCTTCAGCCATAAAGGCGAATTTTATCAATTTCCGGTACCCGGTTGGAAAGAGACAAATCGGTTTTTTCAGCCCCTAGATCCTAAATACCATGGGCAAGACGGCGAGTATAAATCAATGTATGTTCATCCTCGGCCTGTCCAGAAAAATCATCCACCTGTCTGGCTGATGTCTAATGCACCGCCTACCTTTAAAATGGCCGGTGAAAATGGGTGGGGAGTCATATCCATGTCGGCGGGCCAAAACAAAACTTTAGCCTGCTGGGAACCATATCGCGATGCTCTGTCAAAGCGCGAAGGACGAGAAGTAAAGCTTGGTGAAGGAGTTGGAGTGTGCACCGCCTTCTATGTAGGTGAAACAATGGAAGAGGCAGTGCGAACAATACGCCCGGCTATAAACGCATACTACGAGTTTCTTGGGGGCTCACGGCCTGCAGGAGAATGGACCAAGCATGGATACCTTGATGTTGGTGAGGAAATGACAGCCAAAGATGAAAGCATGGACTGGTTTGATTTTCTAAACAAACGTGGGATTATAGTTG
This sequence comes from Alphaproteobacteria bacterium, assembly GCA_964228455.1. Lineage (GTDB taxonomy): Bacteria > Pseudomonadota > Alphaproteobacteria > UBA7985 > UBA7985 > CAXQZM01. Next base: position 19,816 of record CAXQZM010000103.1, read on the forward strand.
TTGGGGATGCATCATATGTTGCTGAACGCTTTGCTGAGAAGCAAGAAAGTTTTGGCCTAGACCATCTTATGCTTATGCAGCAATACACAGGTGTAGCGTATGACAAAATTCTTGCTAGCTGGAACCGACTTTTTGAGCATGTAGTCCCAAAATTTGGAACTCAATCAATTAGACAGCGGGAAGGTATGAACTATGCTTGAGATTTGGGGACGGCCCTATTCATCAAATGTAATTCCTGTGATTTGGACAGCAAATGAGCTGGGCTTAGATTATACTCTCCAGCTAGCAGGAGGAAGTTTTGGAAAGCTTGATACGAGCGAATATGCTAAAATAAACCCAAACCGTATGATACCGGCGATTAAGGATGGCGACTTTGCTCTTTGGGAAAGTTTAGCGATTGTTCGCTATCTCTGTGACAGTTACGGCGCTGGCACATTGTCACCCACTAATATCCAAACGCGTGCACTAGCAGATCAATGGATGGAATGGTCCGCGAGCAGAGCATTTCAGCCAGTTATATACCTATTTTTTGCGACCGTGCGCACCCAGCCAGCTGACCGAAACACCGAAAAAATCAACGCACTGCGAGATGAGGCGCATGAAGCTCTCTCAATGCTAGATCAACATCTAGGAGCGCA
>CAXQZM010000104.1:0-6490 GCA_964228455.1 Alphaproteobacteria bacterium
GCATGCAACACTCCAACTGCACGCGTAGTTGAAACGTTGTCTAAGTCTTCTCGAGTTAATCGTTCATTGTCAAAGTAAATTGGGTCTAATTGCCAGCCAGGTAATGGGGCATTTGAATCTTCCAGAAGATTTTCTGCCTCTTTTAGACGAGAAATCACTGCTTCTTTATTTTTTAATCCAGCCCATAGGGTTCCATCTGGACTTTTACGGTCAAAATAGCCACAGTAGGTATATCGCCAGAGGGTACCCTCCATTACATGGGAATGGCCTTCAACCAAGCCTGGCATGAGATATTTTCCAGAGAATTGCTCGTCTAGTTTGTATTCACCCCATTTTTTCAATTCGCAGAGAGTGCCGGTGCCAATGATTTGTCCATCTTTTACAGCTACGTGAGTTGTTTCTGGCCTAGCTGGATTCATCGTTATAATTTTTTTGGCGCTAAATATGGTGATCATGGAAATGGGTCCTAGGGTGCAACTGTTTTCACAGCTTAGAATATTTCTGACTGATCGCAACTTTTAAAAAATGGTTAGACTTTAAATACGATTCTGCTAGCGTGAAAATAAAATAGCCATAGGGAGGGCAAACCGTGAAAAATATGATTACAAAGATGACAAGCTGCGCAATCACTGCCGCATTACTTGCTACTGCAGTTGTAGGTGAAGAGCCAAAGCGCGGCGGAACATTAACGATGGCCATTCAACAAACGCCGCGGCATTTGAACCCGGCAGTACAATCCGGAACTGCAACAGGACAACCGGGAACGCAGTTGTTCGCCTCATTATTGCGATATGATGAGGGGTGGGAACCTCAGCCTTATTTAGCAAGATCTTGGGATGTTTCAGAGGATGGACTAACTGTCACAATCAAACTTGTAGAGGGAGCGACATTTCACGATGGCGAACCGATTACATCAGCAGATGTTGCATTTTCAATTGAGACTGTGAAGGCAAATCATCCTTTCAAATCTATGTTTGCTCCGGTTGAAACAGTGGAAATGCCTGATGCTGACACAGCCATACTCAAGTTATCTAAGCCACATCCAGCACTTCTTTTAGCCATGTCATCACAGCTGCTGGCGATTATACCCAAGCATGTATATGGAGATGGCCAAGATCCAAAATCACATCCAGCAAATTCTGAAGGTGTAGTGGGTTCTGGTCCCTTCAAGCTAGTCGAATTCAAGCGTGGGGAGCATGTAATTCTAGAACGTAATGAAAACTATTTTATGGATGGTCTCCCTTATCTTGATCGTATCGTGATGCGTATTTTACCCGATGAGTCGACCCGTGCGATAGCGCTTGAAAGTGGTGAGTTGCAAATGTCTGGCTTTGAGTCCAACCCAAGAAATATTGTTAGACTTAAGAAGAATCAGGATCTACGCGTGTCATCAGAAGGTTATGCTGCAATTGGGCCGGTCAATTGGTTAGCATTTAATACCAAGGGCGAGATAACTGGAGATCCGAAGGTTCGCCAAGCAATTGCATATGCCGTGGATCGCGAATTCATTAATAAAGCTCTTAACTTAGGAACTGCCCCAACGGCGTTAACAGGGATTCATCCTGGCAGTCCTTTTTACAATGATACTGTCGAGGCGTACAATCTTGATTTAGAAAAGGCCAATGCAATTTTGGACGAGGCAGGTTACGCAGCCGGTGCTAACGGAAATCGCTTTTCGCTTACTGTTGATTATGGCTGGCCGGCCATGAAGCCTTACGCAGAATATCTCAAGCCACAGCTGAAAAAAATTGGTATCGACGTTGCTGTACGCTCCTCTGCAGACTTTCCAACGTGGGCTAAGAGGATTTCTACATGGGACTTTGATATGACAATGGACAACGTTTTTAATTGGGGTGACCCAGTGATCGGGGTGCATCGTACTTATAGCTCAGATAATATTAAAGAAGGTGTAATATGGTCAAATACTCAGCAGTATTCTAATGCGCGCGTTGATGAATTAATGGAAATTGCTGGCTCTACAAATGATCCAGAAAAACGCAAAGCACTTTACGCGGAGTTCCAAGAAATTATCGCAGCCGAGCTTCCCCTATACCCATTGTGGGCATCACCTTATCACACTGTGTCATCAGCATCTGTGGGAAATGCTCCTGATAGCGTTTGGGGCACTTCAAGCCCTCTAGATCGTGTATACCTAAAATAAGTGTGTTTCATCCTAGCACCCGAGCCGGCTTTTCGGACCGGGTGCTTTGCCTTGCTCGAAAACCGGAATTTTTGTGATGAACTTTGGGAAAATCCTCGTGAAAAGGATAGGTTATGGCCTTATTTTATTAGTTGCGGTGGTTGTTCTAAACTTTACGCTGATCACTATCGCTCCAGGTGACGTTGCAGATTCTATTGCTGGAGATATGGGGGGTGCTGACGCAGAGGTACTAGCTGAGATCCGTATACGTTATGGTTTAGACCAGCCCTTCTTGGTGCAGTTATGGCGCTATGCCAGTTCAATTGCGGTACTAGACCTCGGCCATTCGTATTTTTACAACGAAGCGGTTACTAGCTTGATAATGCAGAGGTTACCTGCAACACTTTTGTTGGTGTTTTCATCGCAAATTCTTGCAATTACACTTGGGATGTTGATTGGCGTGATGGCAGCACGTAAACCCAATAGTTTTTTTAATTTAGTCGTTACTTTTCTGTCGCTCTTTGGGTTTGCAGCACCTGTATTTTGGACAGGAATTTTACTCATAATACTGTTTGTGTCTATTTTTTCTGTTTTTCCAGTTGGAGGTATGATGAGTGCTTCCTTAATTGATGCAAGTTGGTATGAGCAGTGGCTAAATATTGCTTACCATCTAGTATTGCCGATGGTGACTTTGGCCTCAATTTACTTTGCCATTTACTCAAGACTTACACGGGCTGCCATGCAAGAGGTTATGGGTAGTGACTATATAAGAACAGCGCGCGCTAAAGGGCTATCTGAAACGAGAGTATTTTACAAACATGCGCTCAGAAATTCACTTGGACCGCTTGTGACTGTAGCTGGTTTGCAGTTTTCTGCAGTAATTTCGGGCGCTGTAGTTGTTGAGGCAGTTTTTAGTTGGCCGGGTCTTGGCACGTTGGCGTTGCAGTCTATTTTGGCGCGCGACACTCCGACTATTATGGGTATCTTATTTTTTTCGTCACTGGTGGTGATTATAGTGAACATATTCACCGATTTAGTACTGCGGGCGATTGATCCTAGAATTCGTATTGATTAGGGGTTTACCATGAATGACAAAGTAAAGATCGCTGAAACCTCACCAATTAATTTCACCAACCCACGGCGTGAAATGACTGCAATGTTCTTTCAAAATTATGCTGCAGTTGCTGGTCTTATATTATTAGTAGCGATCCTGTTGTTTGTTTTTGTCGGTCCCTTGTTTCATACCGTTGATCCATTTGAAATGGTTTGGGCACCTTTTACCCTTCCCCTTCAGGAAGGATTTATATTGGGGACTGATTATCTGGGGCGCGATATTCTATCAGCTATGATGGCGGGTGGCCAAGTCTCATTAGCAATCGGTCTTGCTGCTGCCTCAGTTTCATTATTCATTGGTGTCTTAGTTGGGTCTTTTGCAGGATATTACGGTGGAGTAATTGAAGAATTACTTATGCGTTTTACAGAGTTTTTTCAGGTACTACCCACGCTTCTGTTTTCAATGGTGATCGTGGCACTTTTTGGTGCATCTCTGCTAACTGTAACACTTGCTATTGGAGTAGTCAGTTGGACTGCGGTTGCACGTGTCACAAGGTCTGAATTTCTTCGCATTCGAGAGCTGGAGTATGTTGCTGCTGCTCGGTCTGGTTCAGCTAAAGATTTTTATTTGATTTTTAAAGTGATTTTACCGAACGCATTACCGCCTATTGTAGTACAAGCTAACCTTATGGTTGGGTCAGCAATTCTGTTCGAGGCAGCATTGAGTTTTCTTGGACTAAGTGACCCAAATGTAATGAGCTGGGGGCAAGTAATTGGCTCCAATAGACCGTATATTTTGGACGCAGGCTTTGCAGTAGCGGTGCCAGGCTTTGCGATATTCTTAACAGTTTTAGCGATTTCTCTTGTTGGTGATGGATTAAACGATGCATTGAATCCAAAATTGAGGCAGCGTTAATGTCTGCTCCGTTGCTTAGCGTCACTGACCTAGTAGTCGATTTCAAAACCCGTGCAGGAAACGCTCGCGTGCTAGATCATATTTCGCTGTCCGTGAGTGAAAATAAAATTCTTGGTATTGTTGGTGAGTCTGGTTGTGGAAAATCTATGACTGCGCTGGCAATTATGGGGCTAGTTCCCGATCCACCGGGTGTGATTAGTTCGGGATCTATCAAGTTTGAAGGTCGTGAAATGGTTGGCTTGCAGTCTAATGAGCTTTGTAACATACGAGGCAAAGAGATTGGGATGATATTTCAAGAGCCCATGACCTCATTAAATCCTGTATTTACAGTAGGCGAGCAAATAGCTGAAAGTGTGCGCCTTCATGAAAGAGTTTCCGTGAATGCTGCATACGCCCGAGCGATTGAAATGCTAGAAGCGGTAGAAATACCAGATGCGACGGCAAGAGCAAAAGCATTTCCACATCAATTGTCTGGTGGCATGCGTCAAAGAGTGATGATTGCAATGGCATTAGCATGTCGACCTCGTGTGCTAATTGCAGATGAGCCAACGACTGCACTGGACACTACCGTACAGGCGCAGATTTTTGATCTTTTGCAAAATTTACAAGATGAAACTGGTACAGCAATAATACTGATCACACACGATATGGGGGCAATAGCGGAGTTAGCTGATGATGTGGCTGTCATGTATGCTGGAAGCATTGTGGAAACGGGAGATGTGAAGACTGTGTTATCTCAACCAATTCATCCCTACACTAAAGGATTAATTTCTTGTGTGCCACACCTTACTAAAACTCCAAGTTTGAGGCGTGAGCGATTGATGGAAATCAAGGGTGTTGTCCCTGCATTGACTGACTTAGGCCAGGGATGCGCCTTTGCGCCGCGCTGTGAGGCAATTCTGCCCAACTGTTTGGAAGAAAAACCTGAGCTGTGCTCATTGAAAGGAAACCATCTAGCCGCATGTTGGGCTTCCACAGCGGAGATGCGAAGATGAGCGCAGAAGATATTGCACTGAAGGTGGAAAACCTCAAGGTTCACTTTGGTGGCAAAAAATCAATTTTGAGTGCCAAATCAAATACTGTGCATGCTGTAGACGGAATAAACTTTGAAGTAAAAGCGGGTACTACATTTGGTATTGTTGGCGAGAGTGGCTCCGGTAAGTCTACCACTGCTCTGGCAATTATGCGGCTCGTCCAAATAACTGGTGGGAAAATCAGTTTAAAAGACTGCAATTTGAGTGAATTAGAAGGTGAAGCTTTACGTGCAGCGCGATCGCGTTTCCAAATCGTATTCCAGGACCCCTACTCTTCGCTAAATCCGCGTAAGCGAGCTGGCGCGTTGGTTCGTGAACCGCTGGACTTAATGAAAATTGGCACTCCTCGACAACGCGATGAGCAGGTTTCAGAGCTCTTTTCTCAAGTGGGCTTACGGAACGAACAACAGCAGCTGTTTCCTCACCAATTTTCTGGTGGTCAGAGGCAAAGACTTGGGCTCGCGCGTGCCCTTGCGACGCGCCCTGAATTGATTGTTTGTGATGAACCAGTTTCCGCACTTGACGTAGCTATACAGGCTCAAATTCTGAACTTAATGGTGACTTTGCAAGAGGATCTTGGTCTGACGTATCTGTTCATTTCTCATGATCTTGGGGTCATACAACATATTTGTGATGTAGTTGCGGTTATGTACCTTGGCGAAATTGTTGAAATAGCCGATAGGGTAAGTCTATTTACTAATCCAACTCACCCATATACCAAAGCTTTAATAAGCGCAGTACCATCTGTTCTCAGTAATAATCAAGACCGCCGAACCCGTATGCGTTTAGAAGGCGATCCCCCAAGTCCAATAAACTTACCCAAAGGTTGCCGTTTTGCTTCTAGGTGTCCAATTGCTGAAAAGCGCTGTCAGGAAGCTCCACCTAAATTAAAAACAATCAGCGGTGAACACAAGGTAGCGTGTTTCTTAAATTAGATATAACATGGCGAATGCAAAATGTTATGCGGGCCTAGTAATAGGTGGTTTCAGGTCAAGCACTGCTGTATTATAAAACGAGTAGCCAACGTTCTTCCAAACAACTTTTGATGGCTAACACGGTTCCTCGGAAATACGGATTAGCATTTAAATTTTCAATGTTCGTGAGATAGTTGTAGTTTGTTCATCAAAACAATCCTTGGCAAAAAGTAATCTCATAAATATCAAAAACGCTAAGAGCGTTTTAATTTGACAATATATACATAATTGCAATCATACCTTCAGGGGTCGCATGATAAGCTATGCCCCGTGGCATAATATGCTTGTGCTTCTGCACTAGGTTGGTCGCCTTCTATGAGTTCTCATACAGAGTATTGTGGTACTCAATGTGCAAATGCAGATCAGGTGACGT
>CAXQZM010000105.1:0-29009 GCA_964228455.1 Alphaproteobacteria bacterium
TGCCGTTGCCGCCCAAAATATCCCTAGCCTCACGGGCAACTGCAAGCGCTTGACCACAGTTCTGCCGCTTTATCATCGAAATCATTTCCGGAGCCGCATTAGCTGAATCCATAAGACGACCCACCTGCAAAGCCGCTTGCAGCCCATATGCAATGTGCGTTTGCATTTCAGCTAGTTTATACTGAACCAGCTGTGTCTGAGCCAATGGTTTCCCAAACTGCGCTCGATCAAGAGAATATTGTCGCGCTGTTCGCCAACATTGCTCGGCAGCGCCCATAACGCCCCAGGAAATTCCATATCGCGCTCGATTTAAACAGCCAAATGGACCCTTCAAACCAGACACATTCGGCAAGAGAGCGTCATCACCGACTTCCACGTTATCTAGAACTATTTCGCCTGTTACCGAAGCTCTCAAAGATAATTTACCTTCAATCTTTGGCGCGCTCAGGCCTCTCGTCCCCTTTTCCAAGATAAAGCCTTTTATGTTGCCCCCATGCGCATCTGACTTTGCCCAAACCACAAATACATCAGCGATGGGAGAATTAGATATCCACATTTTTGAGCCAGTAATGCGATAGCCCTCAGATGTTTTCTCTGCTCGGGTGCGCATACTACCAGGATCAGAACCAGCATCAGGTTCTGTTAGGCCAAAGCAGCCAATCCATTTCCCAGTCGCCAGCTTAGGCAAATATTTTAACCGCTGCTCTTCAGTACCATAGGCATAGATCGGATACATAACTAGAGACGATTGCACCGACATCATGGAGCGATATCCGCTATCAATCCGCTCGATTTCCCTCGCAACGAGACCGTAGGACACGTAAGTCGCGCCGAGCCCTCCATATGCCTCCGGTATCGTTACGCCCAAAAGACCCATTTGGCCCATTTCCTCAAAGAGATCGGGTTCTACTTTTTCCTGTGAGAAAGCAGATTTCACACGATGCGCAAGGTTTTCAGCCGCAAATGATGCTGTTGCCTCTCTGAGCGAGACCTCCTCATCAGTCAGAAGTGAGTTAAGCTTCAACGGATCCGACCAATCGAAAGTCCCGAGGTCCGGTTTGCTTTGAGAGTCCAATTCCATCATAAAAGTCGTTTAACCCTCTATAGCGGTGTTGTCGATCCAATCGGAGCACAGGCGTCGAAAAGACGCGCGCCGATATTCTTACCTTCTATCCAAGATGACCGATCAAACTTGATGTCATCCATTATATCTTGCAAGCTCGCATGATGAAATACTTCAGATTTACCATCTGCATCGCGTTAATTCTAGCTCCGCTATTTACCCATGCACAACTTAACCAAGACGCTATGCCTGACGATGAGATTTTTGCATTCTTGTCAGGTAATACTATTGGAGCGCATGACTGGAACACCGATGGCACTTTCAGCTATGAATATCACGGCATAAATGGCGAGGCTATATGGCGAGAGGGTGAGGATATATTGGTGGGTCAGTATCGGATAGAGAATAGTAGTGTTTGCTACACTTATGAAGAAAGCGAACTTGAAGACTGGTTTTGCTGGGATTTTAAGCGTGATCGCCGAACTGGCGATGTCTATCAATGGGCAGATTATGGGGACTACTACAGACTATACATTTTTGGCGCGGGCGATTTGGTTAGCGACCCCGACTTAGCGGAGTAGACTAGGAAGATGCACCAAGAATCCAAGCCCGAACTGCACTAACTTGAGGCCGCTCCGACGCGGCCCGTGACCAAATCAAGTCGTGGCTTAACCCCGTATGCCACTCCAAGGTACCCACGCGCACAAGCATACCTCTTGCAATTGGCGCATCCACAATATGAGACCAGCCCAGTGCCACCCCTTCCCCAGCCATAGCGGCTTGTATTACCAAAGCATAATCGTTGAGTCGTAATCCTGAAACGTTAGGGCGTTGGCTCATATTCATTGCCTTAAAGAAATCTGCCCAGCCCGGGCGTGGACGGTTTGGCTCCTCCAGGTGAATTAATCTTCGTGACGACCAATCCTCAGATAAGTCAAAGGTTGGTGCTGCCACAGGAAAAAGAACGTCCGGAGCCAGATTAGCAGCTGAATAACCTGGCCATACACCCTTGCCCCTGCGCACAGACAAGTCTGCGTTTTCATCTTTTAAATCTAAATCTCGATCTGTAGTCTGCAATCGCAAATCAATGTCGGGGTGTTCCTTTTGAAACTCCCCAAGACGAGGAACAAACCAATGATTAGCGAACGCAGTTGAGCATGATAATGTCACATGTTGCCCTAAGCCCTGCTTATTCAAACTAGCTACACAACGTTCTAAACTATCGAAAGCGTCACGAGCCTCGAGATACAGCTCTCGTCCTCGCGCAGTAAGACTAATGCGGCGATGATTACGCCTAAATAATGAAACCTCTAGTTGGCTCTCTAATTGCTTTATTGCGAAGCTAACTGCTGGCTGGGTCACTCCTAGCTCTTTAGCTGATTTTGTGAAAGAGGCATGGCGGGCGGCAGCTTCAAATGCAAGAATTTGCCTAATATAACCATGAACTTTACGTCGCTTCCTCATAAGTTTTTCTTATGATAAAACTAAGATTATTTCAAGGTTACGGTAGCTAGCTTATGAGGCTAAGTAGGTATGCTACAGTAAGGAAACTTTATGCCACGACGCACCCGCGCTGCCTCCGCCCGAGTAGCGGTCAATGAGCCACCGGCTTTCATAAAGCGAAAACTCCCCTTTTTCGAGGCCTTGGATGAAGAGAGCTTACTCAAAATTGAAGAACAAGCAGATTGGCTCATGGAAAATGTGGGACTCGAATTTCGCGACGACCCACTAGCGCTAGAACACTGGAGAAAAGCTGGAGCCAAAGTAGAAAATACTCGAGTGATCGCTGATTCCCAGATGATACGAGAGCTAATGAAGACGATACCCCCAAAGTTCCAACAAGTTGCAAGGAACCCAAGACGGTCCGTAATGATTGGAGAAGAAAACCAGGTATTTGCTCCGATATACGGTGCGCCCTTCTGCCGAGATCTTAAAAATGGTCGCCGTTATGGGACGATGACCGATTTAGAAAAATTGGTGAAATTAACTCAATCACTAGACTCGCTTCATCATACTGGTTTGGTGATTGTAGAGCCTTGCGATGTTCCAGTTTCTAAAAGACATCTGGACATGCTCTACCTGCATATGCGCTTCACAGATAAACCTGGTCTCGGCGCGATAACTGAGATGGAAAGGGCTCAAGATAGCATTGATATGGCGCGCATTCTCCATGGCAAACAAACATTTGATAATAATTGCGTAATAATGGGGAACGTCAACACTAACTCTCCTCTACTAGTTGATCGTGTAGTGACACAGGCAATTCAAACTTACTGCGGCAATGGTCAGGGTATTGTCGTAGTTCCGTTCATCCTAAGCGGAGCAATGGGCCCAGTAACCACGGCTGCATCGATCGCGCAGGCTGTGGCAGAAGCTATGGTTTGTGGAGCATACACGCAAATCGTTCGTCCCGGCGCACCATTTGTGATGGGTAATTTCCTTTCTTCAATGTCGCTTAAATCAGGAGCTCCAACCTTTGGAATGCCTGAGCCAACAATCTCGAATTATGTAATAGGCCAACTCGCTCGTCGGCTAAAGGTTCCTCTTCGCTGCGGAGGCTCCCTTACCGCTTCAAAAATTGCTGACGCCCAAGCTGCTTCGGAGAGCGCTGACTCGATGCATTCAACCGCACTTGCAGGTGCAAACTTCGTACTTCATTCGGCAGGATGGCTTGAAGGCGGACTATGCACAGGCTTTGAAAAGCTTGTAATTGATGCAGACCGCCTGGGAGCATACCAAAAACTCCTGGGTGGACTTGACCTTTCAAACAACGCACTCGGAAGATCAGCCTATGATGACGTGGAACCAGCCGGGCACTTCCTAGGGTCTGGGCACACAATGGCCAACTACACGACCGCGTTTTATGAACCGGCTTTATCAGACTCAGAGAATGTAGAGAGCTGGGAAGAGCGCGGTTCACTTGACATGAACCAACGCGCGTTCAATCGCTGGAATAAAGTACTGAGTGATTATGACGCACCACATCTGGATGCGTCGATAGATGAAGAGCTGAAAGATTACGTGGCTAGGCGAAAATCTGAGCTACCGGACGCCTGGTATTAAATGCCAAAAGCTATTTCATGGGACACTTATAATGAATGACAAACAAGCACAATCTACCCTCAACAGACAAATAGACGATGGTACGCGAGGCAAACAAATACCGTCACACGCGAAAGTTGTAATAATCGGCGGGGGCGTAGTCGGGTGCTCCATTTTATTCCACTTAGCAAAATTTGGCTGGAAGGATGTCGTCCTTTTGGAACGGGATGAGCTAACCTCTGGATCCTCTTGGCATGCGGCTGGCCAAATCCATACAATCTCGTCCGACCCAAATATCTCCCGCCTGCAAGGGTACACAATAGATTTGTATAAAGAGATTGAGGAAACTTCCGGACATAGTGTTGGACTTCATATGACCGGGGGATTCTATCTTGCATCCAATCAAACTTGGTATGATTACCTAAAACGCGAACGCTCAAAAGCACGCTATATGGGGCTTTCTCAAGAATTCATTTCTCCAAAAGAAGTGGCCGACCGCCACCCTCTAATTAACCCGGAGCACTATCTTGCGGCCCTATGGGATGATCAAGATGGAGACTTGGATCCCTCGGGAGCGACTTATGCATTTGCTAAATCTGCTCGTATTCATGGCGCTCAATATTTCACTCATACGCCTGTAATTGACCTGAAACAGCGAGCCGACAGCTCCTGGGATGTATTCACACCTCAGGGCAATATTAATGCCGAGCATGTGGTCAATTGCGGCGGTTTATGGGCTCGCGAAGTTGGGAGAATGCAGGGCCTTCATATCCCGGTTCAGCCGATGGAACACCATTACCTGCTGACCGAAAAGATAGATGCTGTCGCTGCCGCCAAGAACCGGCTTCCGTGCGGAATTGATTACGAGGCAAATATTTATTTCCGTCAAGAGCGCGATGGAATGCTACTTGGCACATATGAGCCAGTGGCCACGCCGTGGCAAGTGAACGGAACACCCATGGATTTTGGGCATGAACTATTAGAACCCAATTTAGAAGCAATTGCTGACCGACTTGAGCTAGCCTTTGAGCGCGTACCTGCATTGGGAGAAGCTGGAATTCGAACAACGATTAATGGCCCATTCACCTTTGGGCCAGACGGAAACCCCATGATTGGACCAGTGCCAGGAGTAAAGAACTGTTGGGTCGCTGTCGGTGTAATGGCTGGGTTCTGTCAGGGTGGTGGCGTTGGATTAAGCATGGCAGAGTGGATGATTGATGGAGAACCAAGCATTGACGTATGGGCTATGGATGCAGCACGTTTTGGTGACTGGACATCTCCTGACTGGGGCACGGTCAAATCAACTGAGAATTATGAACGTCGTTTCGTAATGACGTTCCCTAATGAATCTCTTCCAAAAGGACGAAAACAGAAAACAACGGCAATCTATGATCGGCTTGTAGCAAAAGGAGCCGTGATGGATGCTAGCTTTGGATTGGAGAACGCCCAGTGGTTTGCCAATGATCCGAACGACGCTCATGAAGAGCCAACCTTCCACAGATCCAGAGCTCATGACTATGTTGGCCAAGAATGTGCTGCTGTTCGAAATGCAGTTGGTGCCATAGAGATCGCAAACTTTGCTAAACATGAATTTAAAGGCGCGGGTGCGCGAGTTTTCTTGGATCACTTACTGGCGGGCAGGATACCTCGTGAGGGTCGCTTGGCTCTGACACCGATGCTCACAGATAAAGGAAAGCTTTATGGCGATTTGACCATTACCTGCTTGGGTGAGGAGCACTTTATGCTTTTCGGGTCGGGCGTGATGCAGGAAGCTCATAAACGCTGGTTTTTAAGCCGGTTACCCGACAAAGGCGTAACTTATCAAAATGTCTCTGATAACTATCATGGGATTGCTATTTCAGGACCGCGCTCTCGTTCTTTGCTACAAAAAATCTGCCGGGACGACTGTTCTACGGAAGGCCTTAAGTTCCGAGACTCACGCAAAACTTTTGTCGGCGGCGTACCATGTATACTTAATCGTGTGTCATTCTCCGGAGAGCTTGGATACGAAATCTACTGCGCACCCCATTTTCAGCTTCGGTTAGCCGAAGCAATTGAAGAAGCAGGAGCAGAGCATGGACTAAAGTGGTATGGCGCCAGAGCGCTGATGTCCTTGCGCCTTGAAAAAGGATGGGGAGCCTGGGGGCTCGACTTTCGACCTGACTTTACCGCAGCAGAGTCTGGCCTAGACGCCTTTATAAAGTGGGATAAGGATTTTGTTGGAAAAGGGGCAGCCCTAAAAGAGAAACAAAAAGGTCCTAAAAAACGACTAGTGTCTCTCGTGATTGAATCTGAAAATACTGACGTTTCTAATGATGAAGCAATAATGAATGGCGATAAAGCAATTGGGTATATTTCTTCAGGTGGCTTTGCCCATCATGTTGGCAAGTCTATGGCCTTAGGCTACATTCCTTCAAATTTAGCCTATCCTGACAGTCAACTTGAAGTTGAAATCCTTGGCGCACGTTATCCCGCAGTTGTATTGGGGGAACCAATTTATGATGCGAATGGCGGCAAGATGAGAAGCTAAATGTTTGCAGTTTTGTCAGAAGAGGCGGTCAATTGAATGTCAAACCTAGGGGGCTACTCGCTCAAAAACCTGTCCGCAATATGAGCAGGTAATTCGTTTTTCTTCGGCCTTGAACTCAAAATATACTTTTGGGTGTCCAAGCGCACCACCACCCCCGTCACAACTAATCCGTTTGCTTGATGTCTCTATAACTTTTGGAGGCGCGCTATTCATAGAAGCGCCCTTATGAAAATAGGCACTGCCTTTCAACTAGGTTTTAAATTATCACAGCTGAATTAGAGACCAATCGGTGTTTTGGTAAAAACGTTACCCGTGAACCTTACAACTAAGAAATGCCGCGAGCTAAGTGATCAATCTTCATGCTATGATCCAGGCTTTAGCCAATTCATCAACCACGGTAGAGAAAAGAATATGAGCAGAATTCTAATCGTGTGGTGAAAAGCAATGAACGCCAATGCTGCGTCAAAACCAAAAATTAAAGCAAGCAGTGTAACTTCGTAAAGCCCCCCTGGGATAAACGCTAATATCATTTCAAGAATATCAATTCCAAGGAACGTACTAACTAGAAAAGCTACAAGTACATATGCTCCTATCAATAAAACCGCTGTTACAAAACCATCGAGAAGGCCTAACCCAACATCACGAAGCGGCACTCGCGATAAGCGTGCACCGATCGAGCCTGCTATAAATACTTGAGCTATCAGGACAAACTCTCCCAGCCGGGGAATATGAACCACATCCAGCACATGTAAAATACTCGATAAAATTAGAGGACCAAGCAAATGTGGCATTGGCACTCGAAGCAACTGCCCACCAAAAAAGCCAGCAAAACCAACCAAAACTAGCTCCAATGGCACTGTCCATGGCTGCTCAATTAATCTTGGTAACTGATCTTGCGCAATATACGATGCCTCAACACCTCCGGGCCCACTAGTGAAAGCTAACATGAGAGGCATTGAAACAAATACTGCCACAACGCGACAGAGGTGCACTAGCGCCACAGCATAATCTTTATCGGTGTATTCATGAGCGATAGCAGCTATATCTGCCTGACCCCCAGGCAGGGCGGATAAGATAGCCTGAGGCATTGGCTGGCGCCTAATACCTCGAAGATAAAGAAGCCCGAGGGTGGTTGCAGTAATAGTTGCAGCAATCATGGCAAGAACAGAGGGCCACCAAGCTACTGCCTGCCGAAACACATCTACCGAGAGAGTGCCGCCAATGAGCGTTGCTAGGCCTAGAACAATAAACTTATAGAACCATCGTGGTGTGCCGAGATATTGCTGTGTTACAGGGACAAAGGCGCCGACAAGCCAGGCTCCAAAAAGACTTCCCAACATGTATGGTGCGGGCGCACCTAATGCTCTCATACAAGTGCCCCCAGCAATGCCGACAACAGCTGTGATGATTATTCGGGATAAATGATCTTTAAGAAGTGGTTTTAAGTGCCTCACAACTATTGGTTAGAGGTGGCGAGCACTTGTTACAACAACACCCTCTGCATTTCACATGTTATGACATTATGATTTAGTCGACTGGGACCGCCACACAAAAGAATGAAGCTCTATGCCTTCAACCAGTTTTTTGAATACTGGCATAGCTTTCAAAGCCTAGTTAGGCGGATCCGGGGGCAGAGGAACACCTAACCTAATTGCGGATCTCATCTTCAACACCATTCGCGAGAACACCCAAGTTTGACACAGATACCTCGATGCTATCACCAGGCATAAGCCATTTAGGGGGATCCAACTGTGCGCCGCGCCCGAAAGGTGTGCCAGTTAGAATAATGTCTCCAGGTGAAAGCTCACAGAAAGTAGAAACATACGACAAGATCCCTCTGAAAGAACACAACATTTGACTTGTTTTTGCCTGTTGGCGAATTTCGCCATTTACTCTCGTTGTTATCTCCGCATCCTCAAGCAATTCTGGCCCTGAAAATGGAACCAACCAAGGACCCATTGAACCAGATCTGCTCCAGTTCTTACCCTGTGTAACGCTCATTTTTGCGTGTGACATCCAATCTTGGACAGTGCCATCATTGCATAGAGTGACAGCAGCGATATGATCGTATGCGTCGGCCTCTATAATGCGGCGGCCACCACGCCCAACAACCAATGCAATTTCACCTTCATAATCTAGTTGTTCAGATTCTATCGGACGCACCAAGTTCTCTTGGTGCCCTACAAAGCTGCCAATGTAGCGCTGAAACAAACTCAACCCAACTGCCGGTGATGAAGCTAGCTCCCCCGAGTTATCTGGAAAATTTTTTCCAACACCAAATAGCTTGCTGGGTCGAGAAAGCGGGGGTTGTAAACTAACATCAGAAAGCTGAAGGCTCGTCCGACCGCCAATTAGTAGTTGGTCAAATCCAACTGAACTAGCGATATGAGATAGATCCAGCCATTCTCCACGCAATTCATACACATCTATACCATCGGTGGCACCAAAACCTTTGCGTCCGTCAGGATCGACATAAGAAATATACTTCATCATCAAGCTATAATTACCTTGGGATTTCAAAATTTACTCAGGATGAAAGGCCACCCTACATCTAAGTCAAACACAAGAAAGACTTTGGCTTCTGGCTACTAAGAGCCACCTTTAATGTTTGCAAGTAGCGCATCTGCAGATTGAGCTAGAAGTGCAGTGTCTAAGCCACATGCTACAAAGGTAAATCCCTCAGCCAGTAGCAATTTGGCTTGCTGTGGGTTGAGAGTGAGTGTCCCTACAGGAACGCCTCTTGCAATTAGCGCCTTCGCTATGGGCATCACTGCCTGCCAAACCTCAGCTTCAGAAGGATCCCCACCATAACCCATATCCGCGCTGATATCTGCTGGCCCAAAGAAAATACCATCAACCCCCTCGACATCCGAGATTTCCTGAGCCTGCTGCAGTGCCGAAGCACTCTCTATTTGTAATATAATCGCAGTCTCTGCTTCGACTGATTTCTTATAGTCTGAATCCCGACCATAATTAGACGCCCGAACCACGCCAGCAGAACCACGAATACCCTTTGGCGGATATTGTGTTGAAGCAACGGCAGCCTCTGCTTCGTTCACTGACTGCACCATAGGGAATATGATGCCAGGAGCCCCTAAATCCATTAACTGCTTCACTTCTAATGGGTCGTTCCAAATTGGGCGAACAAGCGGGGTTGTTTCCGATCCCGCGAAAGCCTGCAACTGACGACCCACTTGAGCATATGAATTTGGAGCATGTTCCATGTCACACACTGCCCAATCATACCCAGCTCCTGCAACAATTTCAGTATTTAATGGATCAGGATTGGAGACCCATAGTCCAACCTGCTTCTGACCTGCCTTTATTGCTCTCTTAAACTGGTTTATTTTCATCGTTTCCTCTCGAAATGTGAAGTTGCAAGTATCTCAATCCGCTTACAATTTGATACTATATGCCTTGACGCCAAATATCTACCTTTCAATAAAAGTATTGGCCTAGCGATCAGTATGGTTCAGTATAAACTATATGGTTGAGACCTTGACTCAAAAACGTGACCGACTTCTCGGCCCTAACGTCCAGCTATTTTATAGTGAACCCATCCATCTGGTGAAGGGGGAAGGCGCTTGGGTCTGGGACAAGCAAGGTAACCGCTATTTAGATTTTTACAATAACGTGCCTCATGTAGGTCATTGCCACCCAAAAGTAGTCAAAGCAATTTCAGATCAAGCATCTCAGCTTAATACTCACACGAGATATCTCCACGATTACATTGTTACTTACGCAGAGAAACTAACAAATAAAATGGCTGAAGGCCTCGAGACTGTCTTGATGACTTGCACCGGATCTGAAGCAAATGATGTGGCGTTGCGAATGGCACGAGCGGTTACAGGTAACCATGGTATTATAGCGACCTCACATACATATCATGGCAATACAGAGCTCGTTTCTCGTCTCTCCAAGTCATCAAACCCACCCCCCGGTGGCTCTGGTAATTTTGTTCGTTTTGTAACTGCTCCCGATAGTCTTCGTGGCGCGTCCTCTGAACAGCTTGCAGCAGAAGTAAAAGTCGCAGCGGATAGTTTGAGACAAAGCGGCGCAGGCTTATCAGCGTTTTTGATATGCCCAACTTTTGTAAACGAAGGTTTGCCACAACTGCCGCAAGGCTGGCTCCAACAAGTTATTACTGAGGTGAAAAAAGCGGGTGGTTTATTTGTTGCTGATGAAGTTCAACCTGGGTTTGGACGAATTGGTTCACATTTTTGGGGTCACGAATTCCAGGGTGTTAAACCTGATATTGTCACCTTAGGAAAACCTATGGCTAACGGTCATCCAGTAGGCGCCGTTGTCACCTCTTCAGACATAATGTCTGCCTTTAGATCTTCATACTCGTACTTTAATACCTTTGGGGGAAATCCCGTATCTTGTGCGGCTGCGCTTGCCACATTGGAAGTCATAGAAGAGGAAAATTTACAGCAGCACGCAGCTGAAATGGGGTACTATCTTTTAACTGAGCTCCGCAGCCTAGCAGCGAATTACGACTTCATAGGGGACATTCGCGGTATGGGCCTGTTTTTTGCGATAGAGTTTGTGAATCATGATGGGGAACCCGCCCCTGAACTTTGCCAATCTGTACCGGATATGATGAAGCGTCGGGGTGTCCTGATAAATTTCTTCGGAGCCCAAAGAAATAACCTTAAATGCCGGCCACCATTAGCGATAAGCAGAAATGCCGCAGATTTTTTTGTGCAAACGCTGGCAGATGTGCTTAATGACATTAAACAGTAAAGTATTAAAAGCTTTTGGACTGAGCGGACAACTACAGCTCATCGCCCAACGGGAAAATCGTGTCTATAGAGTCGGCGGATGGGCAATTCGGGCTCACCGACCTAATTATAGAACGTTTGCCGAGATAGAGGCTGAACTTTCACTACTGGCAATCCTAAACGAAGCGAATTGTGAAGTCCCTAAGCCAGGTTTCGCTCAAAATATTGATGATCAGATATATTCCTCTGTAAGCTGGATTGATGGCAAAACATTATCCGAGCTCTCAAACATTCCACTCGATATATTTCAGGCATTAGGCCATCTCTTGAAGAAAATTCATCGAGTCCCTATCCCAAGACTTCAGCGCCCTATTTGGGATGTTGACGCTATACTTGGCGAAGCCCCACTTTGGGGGCGTTGGCAAGATCACCCAGATCTAACAACCGAACAATACAAAATTTTTTCATTGTTAAGGTCATGCCCTGCACTTCCAGAACTCCAGTTGGTACATGGAGATGCTTTAAGGGAAAACGTTATGGTGGTTGGGAATATTGTCTACCTGATAGACTTTGATGACTGCGCATACTCTTATCCCAGTTTCGATATCGCAACCATTCTCGCAAAAGAATGGCAAAATCCATCATATGAGGATATAAAAAATGCGCTACTTATTGGCTATGGGAGTGTTGCGGAGAGAGAGCTAAGTTTTATGCTTGCTCTCCGCGCACTGACTTATGTTGGCTGGGTTAAGGATCGAATAATGGAGCCAAATATTGCTGCTAAGTCGCGAGAGGTTTTGGACCGCGCTGAATACTTTGCGCGCCAATATATTGAAACTGTTTGAGACTTACTAAAAAGGCGAAGCATTATGAATTTTGACGACTTTGAAGCATGGTCAAAGCATTTTGCGAGTTGGGCTGCAGATTATCACCGAACCCTTCGTGACAAACCTGTGCGGCCTAACCTGGAATTCGGAAGCACTCTATCTAAGCTAGCAAAATCCCCGCCCACAAAATCTGAGCCTATGGACGAAATCTTTGAAGATTTTAAAAACATAATACTGCCTGGCATAACTCATTGGCAGCACCCTCGATTTTTTGCTTATTTCCCCGCGAATGCTGCACCTGCCTCCATTCTAGCAGAACAGCTTGTCGGTGCTTTAGCTTCTCAGTGCATGATATGGCAAACATCGCCCTCAGCCACAGAATTGGAAATTAGAGTAATAGAATGGCTCAAAGAAGCCCTAGGTCTCCCGGATAACTTACAGGGAGTCATACAGGATAGTGCGTCATCTGCCACCTTGAGCGCAGTCTTAACTATGCGCGAACAGGCTCTGGGCTTTAAGGGTAATATTTCGGGCTTAAGTGGATACTCGAGATTACGTATTTATTGCTCTGACCAGGTGCACAGTTCAGTGGACCGTGCCATCTGGGTTGCTGGTATTGGTCAAGATAATCTAGTAAAACTACCGAACGTTGGTCCAAACCACTCAATGGATGCAAGCGCCCTCAAAGAAGCCATAAAAAATGATCGAAAAAAAGGATATATCCCAGCTGGGGTTATCGGCTGCATCGGCGGAACATCCATCGGTGCCTGCGACAGATTAACTGAAATATTGTCCATCGCTCAATACGAGAACCTTTATAGTCATGTTGATGCCGCTTGGGCTGGTTCAGCATTTATATGCCCTGAATTCCGCGCCCTTTGGGGCGGAATTGAATTGGCGGATTCAATCGTCTTTAATCCTCATAAATGGCTAGGCGCTCAGTTTGACTGTTCAATACAATTTTTAAGAAAACCAGAATTACAATTGAACACGCTAAAGGTCCAACCAGAGTATTTAAAAACTATAGGGCATGATGATGCTCCTAATTTTTCCGAATGGACAATTCCTCTAGGTCGCCGTTTTCGTGCTCTCAAAATTTGGTTCTTAATAAGAGCTTATGGGCTTGAGGGCCTTCAAACAATGATCCGAAATCATGTCTTTTGGGCTGAAAAAGTTTGTGAAGAAGTCCGCAAAACACCTGGCCTAGAAATCATAACTGAACCAGCACTCAGCCTTTTTACCTTCGCCGCGAAAAGCAATTCAAAAACAATCAATTTATTAGAAAAAATTAATGCGGATGGGAGAATTTACCTAACCCAGACTAAAATAAAGAATCGCACTGTTATTCGCTTCACAGCGGGAACATGGCAAATGGCTGAGGCCGATGCTGATGCCGCTATCTCAGTTATAAGGGAGTTGCACTCAAACTAGGTCCGACTAAACTTTTTGCCATGACCCATCTTGTTGATGAGACTTGACTGCTGCATTGATGAACTTAACGCCTTCTAATCCATCAGTAACTTCTGGATGCCGACCCCAGTTCTGATCAACAGTAATTCCATCTCGAGCAGCAGCAATTGCCATTGCAAATTCTAAATAAAGATTTGCCCAAGCCTCCATTATGCCCTCTGGGAAGCCCCTACCGGCTCGCACCAGGCGCTCCACAGTTGGAGAAACACCATGACCGTGACCCCTAGTTATGATCTGATCAGGTTGACCAAATTTTGATAGCTTAAGGTAATCCGCATTCTCAAGATCCCACTCCAAACCTCCTTGGCTGCCGAAAATCCTAAAACGAAGCCCTCCACGATTTCCTGAAGCGTAGCGTGTCGCAAGCAGAGTACCGGGTATTTCATTAGCATGTCTTGTGCTTATGAAAACCGTATCTTCGAGCGCTTTAGGCGCGCCCAAAACATGCATATCGGCTCTGACATGAGTAAGTGGCAATCCAGATACAAAGCTTCCAAGGTGGGCCGCGTGCGTGCCGATATCACCCGTACAACTTGTTGGACCAGACTGCTTAGGATCGAGACGCCATTTGACATGATCTGCGTCCAGCACACCCTCCGCCATCATCCAATCTTGCATGAATTCAGTATGTATTTGATTGACCTCACCAATTTCGCCGGCCGCGACCAATTCTCGTGCCTGTCGAACCATTGGTATGCACGACATAGCATAACCCACAGCAAAAACTGCACCTCTCGTATTAACTTGTTTAACGAGCGTTTGTGCTTCTTCCACCTCATTGGTCAGCGGTTTGTCACACAGAACAGCAACACCTTCATCTAGAAATGCTTTTGCAGCTGGAAAATGCAAATGATTGGGAGTGGTGACCATAACAGCATCAATCCCATCTGTTCTTTTAGCCTCCTCTCGCGCCATTTCTTCAAATGAAGCGTAGCACCTATTAGGCTCAATATACCAGTTAGATCCTCGTTTCTGCGCCTTGGCCGGGTCAGATGAAAGGGCACCCGCGACTATATCCCAACATTCAGTCATTCTTGCCGCAGCACTTTGCGTTGAGGCAATCCTACCACCTCCAACGACCCCAAGGCGCAGACGACGGTTAAGCCGAGGGTAAGGTCCAGTGGTAGCGAAATTTTCGGGAAGTAAACAACTAGACATATTGATTCTCACGATGGTGGATTAGCGCCGTTTGGCAGGAACTCTAAGGCCATAAAAATACTTGGAGTTATAGTTTCAAATTGATGCCAGGGATAGTTCCCATCTGCATCATACATTGGTCTATGAGTAACACCCGGCGCCATTATCTCTTCTAAATAAAGAGTACTAAGGTCCTGCTCAGCGCACTGTTGCATTTTTCCTAAACCTACAATTTGAGTATGTACTTCTCGGAAACCTGGAATTGCACAGAACGGATGCTCCTTGTGGAGTCCAACATTTAGAGGAATTGAAGCCGAATGATAAAATGTTAACCCCATTTGCCCAAGCCACACCTTCGGTGACATGTAGTGTTCAACTCCGCGCAATCGCTCTTCTCCCCGCAACTCAAAAGCGCTAGGCCAAACTTGGCGAATTGAAGCCATCAGGTCAGCTTCATCTTTATATTTGTCAAACCCAAACACGAGCAACACTTTATCAACCCTTATCAATTGAGCATTCACGACAATTATTGACTGAAGGGGGGTCAGGGTCTGACCCTCAATGAAGATGCTGTCATCTCCCACATTTATGACAATTGCGCGGCCGACAACATCATAGGATTCAACTGCCGAAACAAACGTAACATCAAAGAAAGGCTGAGCTATATCTATAGTTTGTGAGGACATCTTAAGTATCTGTAGGAAATGAGGTTGGTAAGGCAGCTGGCTTTGCGCATGTTGAATTTATTTCTTGGTACGCACCCGCCTGAGGTGCATCTTCAATGGCGGCCATTACATCGAATACATGATAAGCTAGTTCGCCACTTGCTCTAGCCGGCCTACTATCTCGAATAGCGTAAGCCATGTCGAGCAGGCCAAGACCGCGACTATCTTGATTGTAGCCGTGAACATTAGGAATTACTTCCCAATCTTCTCTACCAGTAGGCCTTGGTTGATGGGACCATCTTGATGTTTTGCGCGTTTTAAGGTGAACTTGTCCTCCAAAAATATTAGCTCCATGGACCGGATCCGGATCAAAAATAGAGATCGTTCCCTCTTCACCGTACATTTCGAACCTTGGGGTTTCACTGTCCCACACATCAAAACTCATAGTCATGTGTCCTATCACACCAGAAGTAAACTCAAGTAAGCTCAGAGAGTGCGTATCAACTTCTACATTAATCATTTGCCCATGACGTGGACCATTCTCAATCATTCTTTGGTCAAAAGTTCGCCTCGCCATACCTGCAACTCTTTTGATTGGCCCAAGACAGGAAATCATGGCCGTTAGATAGTAGGGGCCCAAGTCTAATAATGGGCCGCCTCCAGTCTGATAGTAAAAATCTGGATTTGGATGATGGCGTTCCGTTCCATGAGTGCCGACGAAAGCGAAGACTCCGGTTGGCTTCCCAATTCGTCCAGAATCTATAGCGTGCCTGACCGTCTGCCAGCGACCACCTAAAAAGGTATCTGGAGCATTACCAATGTAGAGGCTTTTTTCCTGCGCAAGATTTAATAAGGTTTTCCCGTCGGCTAAGTTAGTTACAAAAGGCTTTTCCGAATAAACATGTTTTCCACTTTCCAAAGCTCGTTGGCTTATATCGAAGTGCGCTGCAGGAATTGTCAGATTCAGCACGCAATCAACATCTGGATCATTATAGATTTCTTCTGGCTCACATGCTTTGGGCAGCCCATATCTAGAGGCCTTGAGCTGAGCTTCGGCAAAATCAAGACCCGCACACGATGTTAACTCTAACGCCTCAAATCTTTGGCAATTATCAAAATAAATATCGCTTATGCGACCACATCCGATGACCCCCACCCTTAGCGGCTTCATTTTTTCTTACCGCCTAGGTGAAAAAATACCGGAGAGCTCAGCTCAACAAGCTGAGTAGATCTTTTGTTCGATGATCTACTTTGATTCCGCGCCACTTTATTTCCGAAAGCCCCTCATACTTAATATATGATAGCCTCAATTATATCTGATATTTCTTTTTTGCAAGCCAAGATGCTATTTGGATGCGACCGATCTAATAAATTGATTGGATCGAAACTCACTCCATAACAGCCAGCGTATGCTCTAAACCCTTCACGATATGCTTTTTGAGCATAGCGCGTGCAATATCCTTATTACGCTCGAGCGCTGCTTCAAAAATCTGCTGATGTTCGTCGACCGCTTCTTTGCCTCGATAAGTCAAAACGAGCATTTGATATCTCAAATATTTGTCAAATAAAACCGCGTGAAGGGATAGTAAATTTTGCGAATTGCAGGCCTGGATAAGTGCCAAATGGAATTCCCAATCATACCGTTTCCATGTCTCTTTGTCAGAGAGATCTCCAGATATCATTTTGTCTTCCATTCGCCGTAGCTTGTGATGAGCTGCCACTAAGTTACCTTCCCAATCTGCATCGCCTTGGCTAATCGACAATTCAAGAGCGTGACACTCAAGCAGCACTCTCAAATTGGCAATTTCAATTAGGTCTTCTTTTGATACTGGTGTCACAAAGAAGCCCCTCTGCTGCTCTGCAGCGACAAAACCTTCACTCGCTAGCCTGCTTAAGGTTTCCCGCAAGGTTGAGAGGCTTGCTTGATAGCGTTCCTTTAGATGCCCTAATTTCAGTTTAGTGCCTGGTGACAGCTTACCAAAAATAACGTCCCTCTTTATTGCCTCATAAGTACTTGAGCCAACAGTTCCCACGATTTTCATTTGTTATGGTATCCTAAAAAAATTAATATCAGAGGTTTATCATGATCGAGATACACAGATTAAACTGTGAAAATATATGATAAAAGTTAACACCGGAAAGATTGCAGTTGATTTTGACGTCACAAACAAAAAACTGAAGATTCCAGTCTCCTGGATAAAAAATGTCATATATTTCGAAAAAAATCTTGCGAAATTCAGATCTACAATGATATTGTCGAAAAGTTGAGAAACAAATAATTACCTTTTGGGAGGAAACTCATGTTTACTATTACTCGTCGTGCCTTGTTCGGCACAATGGCGGCGGTTGGCCTTACGGCCGGCGTTGCAGCCCCAGCTGCCGCTCAAGATCTAACGTTCACCCTTGCTACATCAGGTTCTGAAACTGACCAACGCTCTGTTGCGATGGCTGAAGTTTTTGCTCCAATGGTAGCGGGCTTCGCTGATTATCAGCCTGGTTACAATGGCACTCTGTTTGCCCAAGGCACAGAACTCGAAGCTATTGCTAGCGGCAACTTAACAATGTCGATTGCTTCGGCGCAGGAGCTGGCTCAGTTCTTCCCTGAGTTCTCTATCTTTGCTACCGGGTACGTGCATCAAGACGCCGCGCACCAAGTACGAGTCTTCAATGACCCTCTAATGGATCCATGTAAGGCGACTGTAGAAGAGGAGCTTGTCGTAAAGCTTCTTTCGGTCATGTATCTCGGCCGTCGCCACGTTAACCTGCGCTTCCCACGCTCGGAAGTCGACGTACAAACACCTGCTGACTTAGCAGGGGTAAATCTTCGTATGCCTGGCACTGACGCATGGCAGTTCTTAGGAGCAGCACTCGGCGCGTCACCTACTCCGCTTGCTTTCAGCGAAGTTTACACTTCCCTTTCTTCAGGTGCAGTTGACGGCCAGGACAACCCACTACCTACAGTGGTTGACCAGAAATTTTACGAAGTAACGAAGCAGATTGCTCTTACATCTCACCTTGTTGATCTAAACTACATCGCATTTTCTGCGGAGACTTGGAACAGCTTAACTCCAGACCAACAAATGACCGTGCAGAGGGCTGCAGATGCTGCTGCTGCTTATGGTCGTTTGAAGCAGCTGGATAAAGAAAATAACCTGGCTGAGTTCATTCGTAGCCAAGGCGTTGAGATCTACACTCCAGACTTAGCAGCATTCCGTGACCATGTTCAGGCACAATACGTAGGTAGTGAATTTGCTGCAACTTGGCCTGAAGGTGTACTTGATAAAATCAACGCATTAGGTAACTAAGCCTAAGTCACTTTAATAATATCGGAGGGACGAAGATGCAGTTTGCAAAAACCTGGTTCCTCCGAATAACCGAAGGAATTGCGGCTACTTTACTAGCCGCAATTTTTTTGATCTTTTTGATCCAAGTTTTAGCGCGGTATACCCCGGAAATTGCTTGGTTGGTGCCAATCCCTGCCATCTCTAACTGGATGCTAGGGGTTAAGCCCCTTGGCTGGACGGTAAATCTTATTTCGCTCTTGTGGGTATGGGCCGTGTTCTTTGGGTGTAGTTTCATTGTAATGGAAAAACACCACGTAACCTTCGATATTCTGTATCTATCTTTACCCGCGCGTTGGAAAAAAATTGTTACATTCTTGGGCATTGGGGCAGTATTGATTATAATCATTTGGTCTTTTCCTCCCACATGGGACTCAATCATGGAAAACCGGTTGAAAGACCTTAAGAAGATTCAGACCCTTCGCATACCAATCACGGGTGACAAAATCGCTATCAAGTGGCTGTTTTTCCCATATATTCTGTTCATGATACTAATCACTGCCCGCTATGGCTGGCACGCGATAAGGGTAGCAATCTGGGGCCTGCCTCCAGAAGATCACGACCCGAACGAAGCAGGTTAGTCTATGAGTCTCGAATTAACTTTAGGGCTTTTGGCACTATTCATTGTTGCGGCATTAGGTCGGCCAGTTGCGATGGCAATTATTGTTGGCGTCATCGTTTACCTAGGCGTTGGCGGAAAGGATTTAGCTATCGCTGGTGAGACCATGGTCCAGCGTCTATTCGATGGTTTTCTATTGCTCGCGGTGCCACTTTTCATAACCTCAGCAAACATAATGAACGCCGGCACAATATCGAACCGATTATTAGGCTTCTGTGTCGCAGTTGTTGGACGGTTTAGAGGCGGATTGGGGCATGTTAATGTTGTAGCGTCAATAATCTTCTCTGGGATGTCTGGATCTGCAGTCGCGGACGCAGCAGGCATTGGCAAAATCATTATCGAAATGATGGTAAAGAGCGGCAGTTACTCTCGCGGCTACGCAGCAGCTATTACAGCGGCCACGGCGACTATTGGCCCAATAATACCACCCTCTATACCAATGGTGCTATATGCCCTGGTGTCAAACACTTCGATTGGAGCGCTTTTTCTTGCAGGTATCATGCCCGGACTAGTCATGGGTGTTGTGCTGATGTCTATGAACGCTTGGATGGCGTATCGTCGTGATTTTGGTCGAGAAGAACCAACGCCAATTAAACAATTACCTGGGATCACTGGTAAGGCCTTTCCCGCGCTACTAATGCCTATAATCCTGCTTACCTGCATCTACGGAGGTGTAACAACACCTACAGAGGCAGCAGCGATTGCAGCTTTCTATGCACTCCTTTTAGCTGGTGTTCTCTACAGAGCACTGACGGTTAGATCGCTCTACCAAATCTTTGTTGATAGCGCTCGCTCATCAGCATCGGTTGGCTTAGTTATCGGCGCATCAATGATCCTGACATATGTAGTCGTGGCAGAGAATATACCAGACTTAATTTCAAATATCCTATCGGGCCTAGATGTAAGCCCTCTTATGTTCTTGTTGATAATCAACATACTAGTTCTGCTTTTAGGCTGCATATTGGATGCGACAGTCATTATCTTGGTGATAGTACCCCTATTTATTCCAACGTTGAGAACGCTCGGCATCGATCCGGTGCATTTTGGCGTATTAATTGTGATCAACTCAATGATTGGTCTTATTACCCCACCGTACGGCATACTGTTGTTTGTCACGAACGCAGTGACGGGCATCCCTCTTAAGGAAATTATTCGCGAGATATGGGCATTTTTAGTGGTGCTGTTGATCGCGCTTGGATTCCTTATTTTGAACCCTAATTTCGTTCTCTTCCTACCTCGTATGTTTGGTTATCAAGGATAAGTGAGATGTTAGAACCACAGCGGGGGAAAACTTTTCCAAGATTCCTAGCTGATGTATCCTCTGCTGATCAAAAACTTCCCTCGACGTCAAGCACGAGCTTTATCGGCTTGGTGGGCTCCTCGTCGCAGGTTTCCGATGATATAAGCATAAGAAAACTCGAAGATACAAATCTGGCGTCATTTTCAGAACAGTTGCTACTGATAGATTTTGATAACTGGAAAAAACTACACACCCCAAAAAAGGTGTTAGACACACTTCATAGCAAAAATCAGCGTATTGCTGTAATCCTACCAGCCTTTAACGAAGACAAAGATTGGCACGAATTCCGCAAAGTCTTTGGTAAAGAATACAACCACCCTGCGTTCGGAACATGCTTAGATGTTGCACAAGCACTATCAGAGAACCGACGTCCGGCAATTTATCGCCACCTTGATTTAAGCAGGCTGCAGATTTGTATCATATCAGACTCGATCAACACAGGCGAAATTGATTTTTGTTTGCCAGGCCTTGGAAACTTGAATTTAGTTGGCTTTATTCACCTGCTCGTGCGAGGCGGTTTTATTGGACCGTGGGCCATAAAGGTACCCAAATCGTTGTGCACATCTGTAGGCTTTAAGCAAACTGAGAGAGCGCTTTTAAATCTGCTTGATGCGGCTGGAGAAAATACCCCGAAACTGCAAAATACACTCCCAGATCTTCCGCCCAAGGCTATTGGCATGGGCGTTGAATTCATAGAGTTCGCCATAGATGACACAAATCAAGATCAATTAGAAAACCAGCTTCTCGCCCTTGGATTTCGTCGTGAGAGACGACACAGATTCAAGCCGGTTGTTCTTTGGCGTCAGGGCGCGATCAACATAGTATTAAATAGATCGCCCGAGGCCGCCAGATCACTGCCTAAACATCACGGTCCATTTGTCTGCGATATGGGTTTGAAAGTTGGAGATGGCCCGGCGTGTGTCGCCAGATCGAAAGCGATGGGAGCAACACCCTTTCTCACTCAGGAACATTCTAATGAGGTCTCAATTCCCGCAATTGTAGAAGAAAGTGGGTCTATGGTGCACTTATTGGATGAGCGCAGCGAAACCCATCGCGTCTGGGATTTGGATTTTATCCCACTTAATGAGCCCTGGGCAGGTCAACCTGCGGGGCTGCGTCGTATTGATCATGTAGCACAAACTTACACCACGCGTGAGATGCATCGTTGGATGCTGTTCTATTTATCAACATTTAAAATGCACGCACGCTCAGCATTTGACGTGAGTGACCCCGCTGGTCTGGTGAATAGTCGCGCCATTGAAACGCCTGAAGGTGAAATTCGTTTAACCCTTAATGGCACAGACGATACGAAGACTTTGGCTGGAAAATTTGTAGGACAAGGCCCAAAGACTAGTGTGCAGCACATTGCATTTCAAACTGATGATATTTTTGAAACATCAAACCTAATTGCTGCAAGAGGCTTCAAACGTTTGTCAATTGAATCTGCATACTACGATAATCTTGGCGAACGTTTCAATTTATCCGCGACCCAGGTTAAAGATCTTCGCGCTGCCAACATACTCTACAGCGAGGATGAAAAGGGGCACTTTTACCAAATATACAGCATGCCTTTAACGGGCGGCTTTTTCTTTGAAATTGTGCAAAGGTGTAACGGTTACCGTGGATATGGGTCAGCGAACGCGGCCGTCAGATTACGCGCTCAGTCTAACTTCATTTCTAAGGATGAATCATGAACAACAAATCAACTGAAACCGATGTTCGGGCCTGGTGGAGTACTAGTATCATCGACATGGAGCCTGGTAAAATCGAATTTCGAGGGATCCCAATTGAATCAATGATCGGCCATAAAAGTTTTGCCCAAATGATCTGGTTTATGGTCTGTGGGACCTCTTTAACTGATAAGCAAGCTGCGCTTTTTGAGGCAGCTTTGGTAGCTGGGGTAGACCACGGACCTCAAGCTCCATCCATTGCTGCGGCGCGAATGGCCGCTAGCTGCGGAGTGGGTTTAAACAATGCGATGGCTACTGCGGTGAATATGCTAGGCGACGTGCACGGTGGAGCAGGAGAGCAGTGTGCAGAACTCTACTACATGATCGCAGAACTACTCCAGGATGGCTTAAACCTTGATGATGCGACTGCGACCGGGATTAAAAGTTGGCAAGGCAAATACGGAAAAATTGTGAGTGGATTTGGACATCGCTTTCATAAACCGACAGACCCTCGGGCACCTCGTCTTTTGGCATTAGTTAGAGATGCTGCAAGCACGGGCCACGTTTCAGGGCAATTTGCAGATATTGGTGAATCAGTAGCCAATCATCTTTCAAAAAATCGTCAACTACCTATGAACATTGATGGTGCTACAGCAGTAATTTTCTGTGAACTTGGGGCCCCACCGCCGCTAGCACGAGGATTTTTCTGTTTATCACGAAGCGTTGGTATCCTTGCTCATGCATGGGAGCAAATGGGCGAAGGCAAGCGAAATAAGGGCCCAATGCCCCCGCAGTTTCTCCCAATTTACACCCCAGCTACAGAAAGCAACTAACGCTACTCACAGCGCTCCAGAAAAAGATGGTATAATTTAAAATATCTGATATTACCTTTTCTGTCTGAGGATAAAGGTCAAACCTTTATTCTGTTACCGTATTAAAATAACCAATTAAGGGGTGCATGACAGATCAACCCATTTATTCCTTAGCGCATCTGACGCTTATTGAGTGCTCTGCACCTGAGCTTGTCTATATTGCCTCAAGAGTTGGCTACGATGCGGTAAGCTTGAGGTTCATACCGATGAATATCCCAGGTGAGTTTGTCTGCCTCCCCCAGGACAACAGCCTTGTCGACGCGACCAAAACAGCTCTTAAAACAACAGGAATAAAAGTTTTGGATATGGAGCTCGCGCGCATCACGGACGATTGTGATCCATTAACTTTTGAACCTGCTATGTCACTTGGAGCTGAACTAGGGGCCCGGCATATGATTATGTCAGCCTGGACAAGCAGACGAGATGATCGAAATTTTTTGATCGATATTTATGGAGAAACTTGTGCGCTAGCGGCGAAGTATGGACTTACAATCGACCTTGAGTTTCCAAGTTTTTCAAGACTTAGAACATTGGATGAGGCTCTTGATATCGTGCGAGCGGTTGATGCGCCAAATGGTGGCATACTAGTTGACACCCTGTATCTGCATTTATCACGGGTAGACCTGGGTGAACTGCTGCACATCCCAGCATCGTATCTCCACTTTTTGCACATATCAGATGCACTTCCAGGTATTGCAGATACGCGCGAAGGAATGGTCCAACTTGCTCGAGATGCTCGGCTCTATCCTGGTGAAGGATGTATTAACTTTTCAGGTCTAATTGAGAGATGCCCTCCTGTGGCCTACTCAATTGAACTACCAAATCAGTGCCGCATTCGAGAACTTGGCTTTGAAGAGCACGCGCGCCGATGTCTAACGCACGCCAAACAAGCATTTGGGCACGTAAAATCTCTACGAGCCCCAAACCCTACACAGCAACTAGAAAAGCTTGAATCAATTAATGAGAGACCCAATGCCTAAAGTCCTTAGTGAAGATGATCGACTCCTCGCCACCCAAATGCTCAAACGGGCTCGGACCGCAATGTCCAAGGTCGAAGGCTATACCCAAGATCAACTTGATCGTCTTGCCCGAGCCATCGCATGGTACTCCGGGAATGAAGAAACCTTCACCCGACTTGCTGTGATGGGTGTTGATGAGAGTGGCATCGGCGATCGAGATGGACGACCTGGTAAGCGATTCAAAATACATGGTGTCCTGAGGGATGCGCTTAGACAACCAAGCACCGGAATTGTTGAGCAAGACATCGACAAAGGGATCGTCAAGTACGCAAAACCAGCAGGTGTTATCGCATCACTTATTCCCATGACAAACCCTGCCCTAACACCACCAGTTACAGGTATTTACGCTGCCAAGGCGCGCGACGCAGTAATCTTCTCTCCCCATCCAAGGACACGTTTAACCACAATGGCGATGGTAGAAGTCATGCGTAACGCATGTCGAGCAGTGGGTGCACCAGAAGATCTGTTCCAGTGTGTCGAACACCCGACAATTCCATTAACCCAACATTTAATGCAAGTATGTGACCTAACACTTGCTACTGGTGGAAAGCCAATGGTTCAGGCCGCATATTCCTCTGGCAGGCCTGCGTATGGTGTAGGTGCAGGGAATTCATCTATCGTCATTGATGACAGTGCTGATATAGATATTGCTGCAGCAAATACTCGTATGTCTAAGACCTCTGATTTTGGCTCAGGCTGCTCAGCAGATGGCAATATAATTATTCAAAAATCAATCTACACTAAGATGATAAAAGCACTCGAAGCAGAGGGCGGTTACCTGTGCAGCTCGGAAGAAAAGTCTAAGCTCGAAGCAGTCATGTGGGATGAGAAAGGCAATCGGACCTTCCCTACAATAGCGTGTAGACCCCAACAAACAGCTGAGGTTGCAGGCTTTAGCATTCCTGAAGATCGAAAATTTTTAATGGTTGAAAACCAGGGTAAGATTGGGCCTGAACACAAGTTTAGCAAAGAGAAGCTAACCACGCTAATGGCTCTCTATTACTTTGACGATTTTGATGATGCTTTGGAAACCGTCCGTCAGATCTACGAAACGGGCGGAAAAGGACACTCTTGTGGCATATACTCACATAACGATGCTCATATTGATGCATTGGCTAGAGTTGCTCCAGTTAGTCGAATGATGGTTCGACAGCCACAATCCAAAGCTAACGCCGGTTCGTTTACGAATGGGATGCCGATGACCTCTAGTTTAGGTTGCGGAATATGGGGAGGAAATATCACAAATGAGAATGTCAGCCTTAAACATTTCATGAACTATACTTGGGTCAGCAGGCCAATTGCAGAGGATAGACCCAGCGAGCAAGAATTATTTGGTGAATTTTATGGACAGGTGGTAACGTAAATGTCTGAAATGAAAACAGTTGCAGAGCACGTGGTTGATTTCCTTGTGCGAAGAGAAATCAAGCATGTCTTCGGTCTATGCGGCCATACAAATATCGCGGTTCTGTCTGCAATGGCGAATAGTCAAATTGAGTTCGTTACCGTTCGGCACGAGCAAGTTGCGAGTCATGCAGCAGACGCATATGCACGAGTAAACGGGAAGGCGTCAGTTGTGCTATCACATCTTGGCCCAGGTCTCACAAATTGCGCAACGGGGGTGGCAAATGCTGCCTTTGACTGCATTCCTATGGTGGTTATCGCCGGTGATGTCCCAACCCATTACTATGGCAAGCACCCTCATCAAGAGGTTAACTTACACGCTGATGCACAACAATATGAAATATACCGTCCTTTTGTGAAACGTGCATGGCGCGTTGATAGAGCTGATTTAATTGCGGAAATTTTGGAAAAGGCATTTCATCTAGCAGAGAGTGGGCAACCAGGCCCTGTGCTAATAAATGTACCAATGGACGTTTTCTCAGAGGTTATTTCTAGCGATACTTTCGATCGAATCAAAAACAATACTCGCGCCTTGATCAAGCCGTCAATTGATGAGGCGACATCAGAATTAATCATTGAAAACCTTGTCAATGCAAATCACCCAGTAGTCTATGCAGGAGGCGGTGTTCTTTTGGCCAGAGCAAGCGAAGAGCTGGCTGCATTGGCTGATCACCTTCAAATCCCAATTGCACATTCACTAATGGGTAAAGGAGTGGTCTCGGACCAAAACCCACTAGTGTTAGGCATGACTGGATTTTGGGGGACGGAGTTAGTTAATCAAACCTGCCTAAAAGCGGATTGGATTTTTGCTGTCGGAACGAGATTCAAAGAAGCAGACTGCTCATCTTGGTATCCCGGTTATACTTTTAACATTCCCGGATCTAAGGTAATCCACATTGACATTGAGGCCTCAGAAATTGGCCGAAATTACCCCACAGAAATTGGTGTGGTTGCTGATGCTAAAGCTGCTTTACAAACGCTCTTAAATACAGCGAAGCGCCTCTATCCAGAGGGCAAACCAGCCTCTCCAATACTAAAGAAAATTGAATCATCCCGTGAAGAGTTTCAAGCTTCCAACCATGCTATGGCGAAGTCAGATGCGTTCCCAATGGTGCCAGAGCGGATTCTGGCTGATACAAGGCACGCAATGCCCGAAGACGTTATCATTACAACAGATGTTGGGTGGAATAAAAACGGTGTAGGTCAACAATTTGATATTTTAACCCCAGGCTCAATCCTCACCCCTGGAGGATTTGCCACGATGGGATTTGGGCCCCCAGCTGCAATTGGCGCAAAGCTAGCTGCGGGAGACAAAATTGTCCTATCACTCGTTGGTGATGGAGGCTTTGGACAGAACCCTTCACTGCTAGCAACAGCGGTAGAGCTTAATCTCTCAATTATTTGGTTAATCATGAATAATAACGCCTTTGGGACGATAGCAGGCCTTCAAAAAGCTCATTATGGGTTAACCTACGGCACAACATTTCCCGGTGATGCGAAAACCCCAGAACATGGACCGGATTACGCTGCCCTTGCTAGATCTTATGGAGCAAAGGGGATCAAAATTGGTTCAGCAAATGAGTTACTTCCCGCTCTAGAGGAAGCGATCAAGAATGGAGGCCCTACCGTTATCGACGTCCCAATGATCAACAACCCCACTCCAACAACGGGTCACTGGAACATTCTTGATATCTATTCACCTGACAAAGATGTTTCTCATGTTGCAACGTAGCTATGCCATAACAGAACCTCAAAGGGTCCAAATGTAGTTAATTTCAAATGGCCTATGGTGCAGTAGCTTCTAGAACTTCATAATCGTCCACTTGAGACACTCGAACTGACATTCCAGTGACCGCAGACTCAGCAATAGCTTCCACCACTTCGAGGGAACGAAGCCCCTCAATTCCTGATACTAGCGGCTTGGCTTTGCCCTCAATCACGTTCGCGAAATGCCGAGCCTGGACGACAAGTGGATCCTCTGATGAATATATCAAGGAAGTTGCCGAAATTGGCGTCCACCAATCTGGTTCTACTTGATGTCGCCAAACGCGTAAGTCTGGCAATGAGAGACCTCCTAAAGATCCCCCAATCAAATAACAGCTTTGATCAGTTGGCGGATAAGCTGGATTCTCTCTAGCCGTAAGCTCCCAGCTCCATGGAGCAACTATGCTATCTGATACAGAAATCGTGGCAATTGTTCCTGAGTCAAACGTAAGGATTGCTGACGCAAGATCCTCATTCTCAAATCCTCTTGCAGACGGCGCAGATGCAGCTCGCACTTCGAGAACCTCACCACAAAGATGTCTAAGCAAATCAACATCGTGAACCAAATTGACTGAAATTGGGCCCGCACCCTTTTTTGTTCGCCATGGCGCAATTTCAAAATAATGGTCTGGTTTGTAAAACCAACATGTTGCCTGAACAGACCTGACCTCGCCTATGACGCCCTCCTCAATCGCATTTTTGGCAGCTTGAACCATGCCATTGTGGCGCCGATGATGCCCCACAAGTAAAGGCACCCCTTTTCTTTCAGCAGCATCAGTCAAAACCCTGGCATCATCTGCAAAAACAGCAATTGGTTTTTCAATTAAAACTGGACATCCAGCTGCTATGCAAAGCAGACCTTGTTCAATGTGCAGAGGAGTCGGCGTGGCAAGAATTACTCCGTCACAACTCCCTGTTGCAAAAAGATCTTCTATGGATGAATAGAGGGGCACTCCTAATTTAGCGGCCTTGCTTCTTATTGCCTCATCAGGTTCGACAACAGCCGCAAGACTCATTTCTGTTGAGCGCATCACAACATCAGCATGGCGCTTTCCAATCAAGCCATAGCCGACAATTGCTACTTTTGTGATACGCGACATTAGCTCCTTCCTCTTATCCACCAAACACGATAAAAACCATTAGCAGTGCAGAGACTTCCTATCAAGAATTTCTGATATTTTTCGTAACACCCGATTTTTTTGCCAGCTACGTCCATTCGATACCGTTAGATTTCGCGTTAACAAAAATATCAATGATGCGAGCATCATCTGTTAAACCTTGAGGTGCAAAGCCTCGACCTACGAGTAGTGGCATCAGAATTTTACCAAAGTGACCAAAACAACTGAAAAATTAAGCAGTTACTTCAATTATTTAGGGTTTTATTTGACGATGCATTATTAAGTTTAACTTGGGTGTTAAATTGCGATCCCGTGAAGGCACAGGCTGGTCAGGTTACTTTTGCTTCATTCATTTCCTCTAGTGATGCACATTTTGCACCTACTAGGCGATATTTTAGCAGATATAACAATTTACGTCATTGATGTGTCAGCTGGCAATAAAATACC